>JBGQHJ010000042.1:0-31476 GCA_041497895.1 Methylomirabilia bacterium | reverse complement strand
GCAGCAGGATGAAGCGCGCCTTGCTGTGATCGGGCGAGGGCCGGTCGAGCCCGTGCCAGAAGGCGTAGCCCGCGCGCGCGGAGGCCGAGCAGACGTTGGTGTGGCTGTTGTGGCCGTCGATGCCCCACGCGTGGAAGACGCGCTGGAGGTAGATCAGTTCGTGGCCCGGCCGCCCCAGATGGTACATCACTTCCTTCTGCCGGCCCTCGACGAGCGCCTTCCGGATGCGCCCGCCGATGTCGTCGAGCACCGCGTCCCACGTGACCCGCTCCCACTTCCCCTCGCCGCGGGCGCCCGCGCGCCGCAGCGGGTACAGGATGCGCTCCGGGTCCGTGATCTGGTTCAGCGTGGCGGGACCCTTGGCGCAGTTGCGGCCTCGGCTGCCCGGGTGCACCGGGTTGCCCTCGAACTTGTGGACCTTGAGGGTCTGCGCATCCACGTAGGCGAGCAGCCCGCAGCCCGCCTCGCAGTTGAAGCAGATCGTGGGAATCAGCTGGAAGCGGCGCTTGACCTTCCGCGGCCACGCCTTCGCGTCCAGCTCCTCCCAGTCGTCCCAGCGTGCCGCCGGCGGAAACCGCTCGAGCCCCGCCGCGGGCGCCGCCAGCGTCCGGGCCACCGGGTGCAGCGGATCTGGGGTCAGGTCTTGCATTACGACATTTCCTCCCTCGTGGTTGGCTCTCGCGTCGCGAAAATGTCGTAATGCAAGACCTGACCCCGTCCTAGCTGAGCGGGATCATCTGGCCGGCGCGGGTCCAGAGCTCTTCCCACAGCCAGAGGCCGGCCAGGGCCAGGCCCGCGGCCAGCTCCGAGCCGAACGGGACCGACGCGCTCAGCAGCAGCACGAGCGGCAGCGCGATGCCGCCGACGATGACGCCGCCCCAGAGTGGCACCCGCAGGGGCCCATGGGTGAGCAGCCGCGCCGCCCGCGCCGCGTCCTGCGTGGCGTGCGCGGTGAACAATTCGGCGAAGAGCACGAGGGCGCTCACCAGCAGCGAGGCCCAGAGCACGAGACCGAGGCCCCCGCTGACGATGGACGCGCTGCCGAGCGCGCGGCCGGCCAGCAGCAGGCTCGCCGAGCCCGCCACGACCGCGGCCACCAGCAGGTGGGGCAGCAGCAGCGGGCTCTGCCAGAAGTCGCGGCCCTCGGCCTGGCCGAACAGGAACGCGCTGTAGCCCGCGGTGGCCGCGGCCACCGCCGCCATGGGCCAGGCGAGGAGCTGCAGCGCGACGAGGTTCGAGACCAGGCCCGCGAGCAGCCAGAGGAAGCCGAGGAAGCCGGCCGCGAACAGGATGAAGCCGCCCAGCACGAGCCAGGAGCGCGGGTTCGGCTTGAAGAGCAGATAGAGGAACCGCTCCGGTCGCTTGAGGTCCCACACCAGCAGCAGGCTGGTCAGCAGCAGGAACGCGAGCCCGATCATCGGCACCGCGAGCCCGACCAGCGCGTCGGCGGTCAGGAAGCCCGCCACGAGGCCGAGGGCGGCGACCAGGAACGCGCCCGCCCCGATCGACTTCGTCCACAGGTACGCGGCGACCTTCCATCCCCACGGCCGCTCCGGGTGCGCGACATCGTACACGGTGCGGGCCAGCGCGAGCAGATCCATTCCATCGGTCGCGGCCGTGGCGGCCGACGTGCCCGCCCGCGCGAGCGGGCGGTTCGGCTGGCCCGGGCTCGGGATGCTGCCGACCTGGGAGAACAGGTACCCCCCGCGGCGCTCCTGCATGTCGGGGGTGAGCGCGGCGGCCTCCGCGCCCAGGTAGTAGAGCTTGGGCCGCGTCCCCTGCTCCGGCTTGCGCACCTGGGTCTGCTGCGACGCGACGAGCCGCGCGATCGTGCTGTGCGGGTCGTCGAGATCGCCCGGCACGATGGCCTGGACCGGGCACACCACCACGCACGCGGGCTCGAGCCCGCTCTCCACCCGATGGGCGCAGTAGTGGCACTTGGCCGCGGTCTTGGTCTCGGGGTCGATGTAGAGCGCGTCGTAGGGGCACGCCTGCATGCACGACTTGCAGCCGATGCAGCGCTCCCCGTCGAAATCCACGATGCCGTCGGGCCGCCGGTAGAGCGCCACCGTCGGACAGATCGTCACGCAGGGCGCGTTGTCGCAGTGGTTGCAGCGCATCACGCTGAAGTAGCGCCGCGTGTCCGGGAACACGCCCTTCTCGATGTACTTCACCCACGTGCGGTTCACCCCGAGCGGGACCTGGTTCTCCTCCTTGCAGGCCACCGTGCAGGCGTGACAGCCGATGCACTTCCGCTGATCGATGACGAAGCCGTATCGCATGTCAGTGAGTGGCCACGTCGAGCCGGACGCGCGGCGTGGCCAGGGCGATGATACCCGCGAGCGCCCCGCGAAGCACCATCAGATGGCGCCGCCGACGCGCACCAGCCCGGAGACGAAGCGACCGCGGAAGGCGAGGCCGAGGAGCGGGACCGCGGGCGCGACCGTCACGCGGTCGACCCCGCCGCTCCTCCTTCGTGGTGGCCCATGGGAGCCGCCATGATAGCGCGAGTCACCCGATCACCCGCTTGACCTGCGCGAGCATCGCCTCCGGGGTGCCTTCGAGATGCGCCGGCCGCGGCAGCGAAGGTGGCGGGTACTTGATGCCGGCGCCGGTGAGGACGAGCACCACCCGCGTGGTGGGCTCGATCTCGCCTTCATCCTTCATGTGAAGGAGCGCGGCCAGAGTGGCCGCCGCCTCGGGCGCCGTCCAGATGCCCTCGGTGCGAGCCAGGAGCCGCTGGGCGTCGACGATCTCCTCCTCGCCCACCGGCTGCGGGAAGCCGCCGGTGTCGCGCAGGATCCGGAGCATCTGCCTTCCGGCGAAGGGGCCGGGCACGCGCAGGCCGGGCGCGTTGGTGACCGGGTTCTCGACGGGAGAGGTGGTCTCGGCCTTGTCCTCCCAGGCGCGGACCAGCGGGGCGCAGCCCTCGGCCTGCACCGCCACGAAGCGCGGCTGCCCGGCCTTGACCCAGCCCATCGCGGCCAGCTCCTCGTAGGCCTTCCAGATGCCGACGAGCCCGGTGCCGCCCCCGGTCGGATACACCAGCACGTCGGGCGCGTCCCACCCGAGCTGCTCGGCCAGCTCGAGGCCCATCGTCTTCTTGCCCTCGAGCCGGTAAGGCTCCTTGAGGGTGGCCAGGTCGAACCAGCCGAGCGCGGGCGCGATCGACGCGATGGCCCGACCCGCGGTGGCGATGGTGCCCTCGATCGTGAAGACGTGGGCGCCGGCCAGCGCGGCCTCGGCCACCGCCGCCTCCGGTGTGTCGCGCGGCACCACCACCGCCACCGGCAGCCCGGCGCGCGCGCCGTAGACCGCCGCGGCCCCGCCCGCGTTGCCCGCGGAGGGGATCATGAGGCCGCGCACCCCGAGGGTCCGCGCCTTGCTGATGGCCATGCCGAGCCCGCGCGCCTTGAAGGTGCCGGTCGGGTTCTGCCCCTCGTCCTTGGCCCAGAGGTGCCGCAGCCCCAGGTGCGCGGCCAGGCGCGGCAGCTCGAGGAGCGGCGTGCCGCCCTCGCCGAGCGTCACCGGCTCCTCGGACGCGGTCAGCGGCAGCAGCTCGCGGAACCGGTACATCCCGGGCGGCCGGCTCTGAAGCGCCTCCTTGGAGACGGCGGCCGCGACGCGCGGGAGGTCGTACCGGACCGCGAGCATCTGGCCGCATTGCTGGCAGACGGTGAGCAGCCGCCCGGCCTCGTGGCGCCGCCCGCAGACGGTGCATTCGATGTGGGTCACGAACATGCGTGGGCCTCGGTCGTCGGGATGTGGGGGATCGGAGGCGAGCGCGGCGCGCCCGGGACAGGCGCGCCGCGGTCCGCTAGTGCTTTTCCTTCTCGGCGCGGTAGGTGGCCACCACCTTCTCGGCGAGCTGGCTCGGGACTTCCTCGTAGTGCGAGAACTCCATCGCGTAGCCGCCGCGGCCACCGGTCATGGACCGCAGGCTCGACTCGTAGGTGAGCATCTCGGACATCGGTACCTGGGCCCGCACCGCCACCACGTCGCCCTCCGGCTCCATGCCCACGATACGACCCCGCCGGCCGTTCAGGTCGCCGATGATCTCTCCCGCCGCCTCCGCGGCCGCCGAGACCTCGACGTTCATCACCGGCTCGAGCAGGCACGGCTTGGCGTCCAGGAAGCCCTTCTGCAGCCCCATGGAGGCCGCGATCTGGAACGCCATGTCCGAGGAGTCCACGTCGTGGTAGGAGCCGTCGTAGAGCGTGACCTTGAGGTCCACCACCGGGTAGCCGGCGAGGATGCCGCGCTTCATGCAGTCGCGCACGCCCTTCTCGACCGAGGGGATGAAATTGCGCGGGATGGCCCCGCCGAAGATGTCGTCGACGAACTCGAAGCCGCCGCCGCGGGTGAGCGGCTCGATGCGCAGCCAGGTGTCGCCGTACTGGCCGCGCCCGCCGGTCTGCTTCTTGTACTTGCCCTGCACCTCGGCGCGCCCCTTGACCGTCTCCTTGTAGGGGATGCGCGGCGGGAGCAGCGAGACGTCCACGTTGTACTTGCGCTTCATCCGCTCCACCACCACCTCGACGTGGAGCTGGCCCATGCCGGAGACCAGCAGCTGCTTGGTCTCGGGGTCGTAGTGGTGGTGCAGCGTGGGGTCCTCGTCGGCCATGCGGTGGAGCGCGGTCGAGATCTTGTCCTCGTCGCCGCGGGTCTTGGGCTGGATGGCGAAGGAGATGGCCGGCTCCGGGAAGCTGATGCCCGGCAGCACGATCGGGTTGCCCTCGTCGCAGAGGGTGTCGCCGGTGAGCGTGTCCTTGAGCTTGGCCACCACCCCGATCTCGCCGGGGCCGAGGGCGTCCACCGTTTTCTGCGTCTTGCCGGAGAGCCAGCCCAGGTGCCCGACGCGCTCCCGGCTGTCGCGGCTCGCGTTGTAGACCTGGCTGTCGGCCCGCAGCGTGCCCGAGTAGACGCGGAAGACGGACAGCTTGCCCACGTGCGGGTCCGAGATGGTCTTGAACACGAGCGCGCAGAGGGGCGCCTTCGGATCCGGCGCGCGCTTCACCGCCGCCTTGGTGCGCGGGTCCGTGCCCTCGACCTCTCCCTGGTCGGCGGGCGACGGGAACTCCTTCACGACGAGGTCGAGCAGCGGCCCCACCCCGATGCCGCGCGTCGCGGCGGCGCAGAGCACCGGCACCACCCCGCCCGACATGATCGCGCGGCGCAGGGCGCCCAGCATTTCCTCCTCGCTGATCGCGCCCTCCTCCAGGTACTTCGCGAGCAGGTCGTCGTCGGTCTCGGCGGCGGCCTCGGCCAGCTTCTCCCGGTAGGACTTGGCGCTCTCCACCAGGTCGCCCGGGATCTCGGCGTCCTTCATCCGGCCGTCGGCCGAGACGAGCGCCCGCATCGCGATCAGGTCGACCACTCCCGAGAAGCCGGCCTCGCTGCCGATCGGCAGCTGGAGCGGGACCAGCCGCCCCTTGAGGCGCTTCTGCAGGGACTCGAGCGTGCGGTAGAAATCGGCGCGCTCACGATCGAGGCGGTTGATCACGATCGCCCGCGGCAGGTTGTAGTCGTTGGCGAACTTCCAGACCTTCTCGGTCTGGACCTGCACGCCCGCCACCGCGTCCACCACCACGACCGCGGCGCCGGCCACCCGCAGCCCGGCGCGGGCGTCGGCCACGAAGTCGCCGTACCCGGGGGTGTCGATCAGGTTGAGGCGGTGGCCCTTGTGGTCGCAGAAGGCCACCGCGGTGTTGAGCGAGATCTTGCGCTTGATCTCGTCGGCGTCGAAGTCGGTGGTGGTGGTGCCGTCGTCGACCCGGCCGAGCCGGGTGGTCGCCCCGCACGCGTGCAGGAGGCCTTCGACCAGCGACGTCTTGCCGACGCCGCCATGGCCGACGAACGCAACGTTGCGAATCTTGGCGATGTCCAGAGCCATGCCCGCCTCCTGCAAAGGAGATGGTGTGGGCGGGATGCTACCACAGCGTTACAGGCCCTTCCAGCCCCCTAGGGCGCCGCGTGCCGCACTGCGGCGCCGACCGCGTGCAGGAGCCGCTCGGGCGTGTCCGGATTGATCGAGCAGTCGGGCCCGAGGAGCAGCCACCGGTCCTGCATCTCCCGCCGGGCCGCCGCGGCGCGCTCGAGGAGCGCGGCCTCGGTCATCCCCGCGATCTCGGGCTTGGCCGGCAGCCCGCCCACCACCGCCCGGCCGGACCGCGCCCGCGCCGCGGTGAGGCCCGGGTTGCCGGGGACGGTGGCGAACGAGAGCGCGGTCACCGGATAGTCCGCGAACTCCTCGAAGTGGATGCCCGGTCCGCAGACGTGGAGCAGGTTGAACGGGGCGCCCTCCACCGCGGCCAGGATGCGCAGGTCCCACGGCCGCTGCCAGCGGCGGCACTCCTCCGCGGTCATGAGCGACCGCGTCGCCACGTTGGTCGCGTAGAAGAGGCCGTCGGCGCCGGCGGCCAGGCAGCGCCGCGCGTACTCCGCGAGCGTGTCCGCCATCACGTCGAAGGCCCGCGCGGTCTCGCGGGGCGCCTGGCGCAGGAAGCCCAGGGCCTGCTCGCGGCCGCCGCGCGCCAGCATCGGCAGGATCATGGGCGGCGCGAACACCGTCCAGATGATCGGCACGTCGGGCCCCACCGCGGCGCGGATCAGGCGCAGGGCCTCGAGCTGCTCGCCGAGCGCGCCCGAGCCGGGGTCGGCCACCGGGAGCCGGGCGAGGTCGTCGGCGGTCGCCACCGGCGCGTACGTCACGGTGTACTGCCGTGCCTTGTCCCCCGAGGGCGCGTAGGTGAGCCCCCACATCTCGGCGAAGCACTGCGCGCGCGACTGGGGCTTGAGGAAGTCCCAGTCGAAGGCGCGGTGCAGGCGCAGGGTCTCGTCGGCCAGGCCCCGGGCCGAGTTCTCGGTGGCGAAGTTGTGCAGCCAGAACGCGAGCGGGAGCCGGTCGACCGGCTGCCCGCGGAGCGCCGCGGTCACCCGCTCCCGCTTGGTCACCGCGGACGCCTCACGAGCGGACGACCCGGTGGATCGGGAAGGCGGGCGGGATGATCTGGTCCACGGTGGCGCCGTCCCAGCGCCAGGCCGGCACCCGGCTCCAGTAGTGCTGGGTGGCCTCGCGCGCCTTCGCGTACACCGCGTCCTCGTCCACGCGGGTCGCGCGCCCGCCCTGCACCAGCACCCGGCCGTCCACGATCACGGTGTCCACGTCGCGCCCCGACGCGGAGTCGACCAGCGCCTTGATCGGGTCCGCGTAGACCGGCCCGCCCGCGTGATCGAGGTTGATCAGCAGGATGTCGGCCTTGGTCCCCGGCGCGAGCCGCCCGAGGTCCTCGCGGCCGATGAAGCGGCAGCCCCCGATCGTCCCCGCGTTGAAGACGTCCCGCGCGAGGCCCGCCTGGTAGTCGGCGTCGGTGACCTTGGCCAGGATCGAGGCCCAACGCAGCTCGGACACGATGTCGAGCGGGAAGGTGTCGGTGCCGATCGCGAGCGTCACCCCCGCCTCGAGGTAGCGCTGGAAGGAGCGGAGCGTCATCGCCATCTTCGCGTACTTGTACGGGCAGTGGCCGACGGTGACGCCTCGCTCGGCGAGCAGCCGCAGGTCGTCCCCGAAGGGGTAGCGCGTCCAGTCGTGCGCGGTGGTGAACACCACGTGACCCAGGAGCGTGCGCTCGTCGAGGAAGCCGATGTCGGCGAGGAAGTGCACCGGGGTCTTGCGGTACTCGTCCATGATCCGCTGGAACTCGACGAGGTTGCCGCCCGCGTGGGTGTGGATGGGCGCGCCGATCGCGCGCGCCGCGTCCTTGCCCGCCCGCAGGAGCGGCTCGCTGCAGGTCTCGACCTGGGCCGCGTTGAAGAGCGCGCGCAGGCGGCCCTGGGCCGCCCCGTCGAACTTGCGCGCGAAGTCCACCGCCTCCTGCAGCCGGGCGCGGCCCACCGCGGCGTCCTCCTCGTAGGTGAGCCGCCCCTGCGCGTCCATGTAGGTGTCGCGGTCGCGGAACGGCGGCCCGCCGTAGACCCGTACCCCGAGGTCGTCCACCAGGCGCGCGTAGCCCTCCCAGTCCCCGCGCAGGCCGCCCACGTCGATGGTGGTGGTGGTGCCGTTCTTGAGCGCGTGCAGGAAGACGAAGGCCCGGATGGCCGCGGTGGCCTCGGCGGAGGGCGGCGTCATCTTGCCCTTGAGCGGCGCCGCGAAGGCCATGTAGTTGGCGGTGCGGTAGTCGTTCTTGGCCATGTCGAGCAGCAGGTAGTCGCCCCCGTTTCCCGCGGTGTGGACGTGGGTGTTGACGAAGCCGGGCGAGACCAGCTTGCCCCGCGCCGCGATGCGCGCGTCGACCGGCCCCGCGTAGGACCCGCCCGCGTGCACGACCCGGTCGCCCTCGAAGACGACGCTCCCCTGCTCGTGCACCTCGTGGCCGCGCCCGTTCCACGCCACCACCCAGCCGCCCTCGATGGCCGTCCGCATGCCGTCGCCCTTTCGGCGGCGCGGGACTCGGATCGGCCCCGCGCCGACCCCGGCATGCTAGCCCGGCGCCCGGCGGGCCGCAATCGCGGAAGGGCTCGGGCGGGCGCCGCAGGTCAGCGGGGCGCGGAGCGGCCGAGCGGGAAGGCGGAGCTCTTGCCCGGGGTGGTGCCGATCTTCTCGAGGATCTGGTCCACGTAGGGCCGGTCGCGCTGGCTCAGGAAGGCCTCGTCGAAGACCACCACCTTGAACTGGGCCATCGGCTGGGCGGTCGGCGCGAGGGGGAAGCGGCACACCTGGTCGGCGGCCTTCTGGTCGATGCAGCCGTCGTAGAGCACCGAGAAGCGGCTGCCGTCGAAGAGGCGGGTGTTGTCCATGTAGGGCGTGGAGAAGTACGACACCTCGAACTCGATCGGGCGCAGGTCGGGGAGCGAGCGCTCCGGCTTGAACGCGTCCCCGTCGTACACGTCGCGGTAGAGGAGCACGCTGACCTTGGCGGAGCTGTCCAGCATCTCCTTGACCCGGATGGTGATCGAGTAGCGGTTGCGCTGGGCGTCGCGGGCCGCCGCCGCATCGCGCTCGGTGTCGGTGGCCCCGGTGTCCTCCTCGCTCAGCTTGAACACCCCGTCGAGGCCGCGCAGGCCCCGCACCGAGTACAGCGCGACCCGCGGGCTCACCGGGTCCCCCGAGTCGAGGCTCACCCGCACCGGGACCACGATGTCCTCGGTCAGGTGCCCGGAGCGCACCAGGCGTGCGATCTGGCGCGACGTCGTGTCCTTGGCCACCTCGATGAGCTGCTGCTTGAGCTGGGCCCACGCGGGGCGGTTCGCCCCGGCCCGCGCCTCCTGGTCCCGGATCTGCTCGTAGAGCCGACTGAAGAGGGGGCGGGCGTTGAAGTACTCCTCGAAGTTGGAGCGGAGCAGATCGAGGAACATCACCCGGTCGCGGTAGTCCTCCACCGTCTCCTTGCCGGCGCCGGGCACCAGGTAGCGCTCGAGCAGCTTGCTGAACATCTGCGAGCGCACGTCGCTGTCCGCCTTCTCCCGTCCGGTGGTGATGTTGGCGTAGAGCTGCGCCTGCTGGCTCGACTGGGTCTGCTGCTGGAGCGCGTAGGTGAGCGCGAGGCCGACGATCGGCACGCTGACCCCGCCGATGATCTTGCTCGCGAGCTCGAGCCGCTCCCACCAGTCGCGCGACTTCCTCGGCGTCTCGTCGGCCATCGGACGGGCCCTACTTGAGGCGGACGTCGTGCCGGTTGCCGTTGGGCAGGACCTGGACCGGGACCGCCTGACCCCTGATGGTGAGGGTGTAGGCCCCGGCGGGCAGGTTCAGCACGAAGACGCCGGCCACGTCGGTGCGCCCGACCGCGCGGTTGCCCAGCATGATCGGTTCGTTGGCGGCCGGACGGCCGTCGGCGAGGGTGACGCGCCCGCGCAGGTCGGCGGCGGCCGAGACCGCGGGCAGGAGGGCCAGGCCCATCAGGAGCGCGAGGGCGATCCGCCGCGTCACGATCGGCCGGGCGCACCGGCCCTAGGGCCGGACGACCTTGCTCGCCAGGATGCCGATGTGCTCCACCTCGGCCTCGATCCGGTCGCCGGCCTTGAGGAAGTTGCCGCTGGCCGCGCCCACGCCCTCGGGGGTCCCGGTGGCAATGATGTCGCCGGGCAGGAGCGTCATCCCCTGGGAGAGCACCTCGATGCACTGGGCCACCGGGAAGATCATCTTGGAGGTGTGGCTCGACTGCCGGAGCTGGCCGTTGACCCGGAGCGAGATCGCGAGGGCCTGCGGATCGGGCAGCTCGTCGGCGGTGACCAGCACCGGCCCCATCGGGCAGAACGTGTCGAGCGACTTGCCCTTGAACCACTGCTGGTGCCGCTTCTGCAGATCGCGCGCGGTCACGTCGTTGATGATCGTGTAGCCGAAGACGTGCTTGAGGGCGTCGGCCCGCGCGATGTCGCGTCCGCCGGTGCCGATCACCACCGTCAGCTCGACCTCGTAGTCGAGCTCCTTGGTGATCGCGTGGTGCACCACGTCGTCGCCCGGCCCCACCACCGCGGTGCCAGGTTTGGTGAAGTAGACCGGATGCTCCGGCGCCGCCGCCCCGCGCTCCGCCGCGTGGTCGGCGTAGTTGCGCCCGAGGCAGAAGATGTTCCGGCTCGGGGACGGGATCGGCGCGAGCAGGCGCACCCGCTTGAGCGGGTAGGCCAGCCGCCGCTGCGCCAGCTCCTCGGCCGCGGTCTGGCCCACGAGCCGTTGCCCGTGCTCCACCGCCTCGCGCGCGAGGGCCCGCACCGCCTCGCTGCCCTGCACGATCTCGAGGATCGAGCGCGGAAAGCCGCCGCGCCCGCGACGCACCGTCCCCCGCTGCACGGCCAGATCCTTCGCGAGGCCGCCCAGGTCGAGCACGTGCTCCTGCCAGAGCGCGCCCGGCTTCGGCTCTCCCCGCCCCCGACGGAAGGTGACGAGCCGCACGGCCTACCCGCTCACCGCCACCGCGCCGGCGCGCGGGGGCAGCGTCTTGCCGGCGGCGCGGGCGATATCCTCGAGCTCGCGCGGCAGGCCGAAGCGGACGTCTTCCTCGACCACGTGGACCTCCTGGACGCTGGAGCCGTGCTTGCGGCGCAGCTCCTCGACGACCTCGGTCACCAGATGCTCCGGGGTGGAGGCGCCCGCGGTCACCCCGACCCGGCCCACGCCCTCGAGCCACTCCGGCCGGATGTCGTTCTTGTCGTTGATCAGGTAGGACGGCGTCCCCATCACGGTGGAGACCTCGACCAGCCGGTTGGCGTTGGAGCTGTTGGCCGCGCCGATGACGAGCAGCACGTCCACCGCGCCCGCCACCGTCTTCACCGCGGCCTGGCGGTTCTGGGTCGCGTAGCAGATGTCGTCCTTCGCCGGCCCGACGATCTTGGGGAAGCGGCGCCTCAGTGCCTCGATGCAGTCGCGGGTGTCGTCCACCGAGAGGGTGGTCTGGGTGAGGTAAGCCACCTTGTCCGGATCGGCCACCGCGAGCTTCTCCACGTCCTCGGGATGGGCGATCAGGAACATCCGGTCCGGGGCCTCACCCATGGTGCCCACGACCTCGTCGTGGTCGGCGTGGCCGACCAGGATGATCGAGTAGCCCTCCCGCGCGTAGCGTACCGCCTCCAGGTGCACCTTGGTGACGAGCGGGCACGTCGCGTCGATCACGCGCAGCCCCCGCCGCTGGGCCTCCGCGCGCACCGCGGGCGAGATGCCGTGGGCGCTGAAGATCACGGTGGCGTCGTCCGGCACCTCGTCGAGCTCGTCCACGAAGTGGGCGCCCTTGGCCCGCAGGGCCTCCACCACGTGGCGGTTGTGCACGATCTCCTTGCGCACGTACACCGGGGGCGGACAGACCTGCAGGGCGAGCTCGACGATGTCGATCGCGCGGTCGACCCCGGCGCAGAAGCCGCGAGGGCCGGCGAGCACGATCTGCTGCAGCGGAAGCGTGGTCATGATGCCCGTTACCTCACTTGAAGTAGAACGAGACGCCGACCACTCCCGAGTCCGAGTTGAAGCCCCGGTTGCGGTCGCAGGTGTGCCCGTTCGAGATGTGCTGGAATCGATAGCCCGCGTTGAGCGCGAGGGAATCGGCGACGAAGTAGGAGAGGCCGGCCCCGGCCTCGAGCACGAACGTGAACGTCGAGTCGATCTCGGACACCCGCAGGCTCGTCCCCCCCGCCCCCGCGGTGCCCTCGAGGTACGGGACGAAGCGGCCGAGCCCGATGAAGTGGTAGCGTCCGGTCACCTTGAGCCCCTGGGCGGTGGCCGAGTGGGGCGAGAGGTACTGCTGGAACCACCCCTCGAGGCCGGGCTCGAACACGCTCCGGAGCAGGCCCGAGCCGAAGGGCGAGAAGAACAGGTACGACAGGCGAGGGGTCTCGGTGATGAACGAGATGTCGCTCACGTCGCGGTGGGCCTCGACGTTGTTCGCGGCGCCACCGCCGACCTGCAGCCCGAAGATCGTCGTGCCCCGGGCGAAGGTGGCCTCGGGATCGTAGGCCGGGGCGGGGCGGGCCAGGGACAGCACCGCCATGGCGGCCACGGCCGCCCACTGCCACCGCCCTCGCTTCGGTCCGGTCCCGATCATCGCTGTGGGTCCACCAGCACCTTCATGGTCTCACCGCGCTCCATCATCGCCAGTGCTTCTTTCACTTGCGCCAGGCCCATGCGGTGGGTCACGAGGGGCCCCGGGTCGATGGCCCGGGACTCGAGCAGCTCCACCGCGCGGCGGATGAGGCCCGGCGTGTGGTGGAAGGCCCCCACCAGCGTGAGCTCCTCGTAGTGGGCCCGGCGGGTGTCCACCCGCACGGCGGTGCCCGGGGCGCAACCTCCAAACAATACCACGGTGCCTCCCCGCCCAACCGCATCTATGGCCTGCTCCCACACCTCCGGCCGGCCGGTCGCGTCCACCGTCACGTCGGCCCCCCGCCCGCCGGTCAGCCCCCGCAGATGCCCGGCCATGTCCTCCACCGCCAGCGCGTCCACGCAGTCGCCCAGGCCCATGCCGCGCACGTGGTCGAGCCGCCACCCGGCCTTGCCCACGAGCACGACCCGGGCTCCCCGCTGCCGGGCGGCCAGGGCGAGCAGGCAGCCGAGCGGTCCGTGCCCGAAGATCACCACCGTCATGCCCGGCTCGACCCGGCCCCGCTCGATGCCGAGCAGGGCGCACGCGAGCGGCTCGGCGAAGGCCGCGCTCGCGGCGGCCAGCCCCGGGCCGATCCGCACGAGGTTCCGCGCGACGAGCCGCGCCGGCAGCGCGATGTGCTCGCCGTAGGCGCCGTTGACGAAGAGCAGGTCCTCGCAGAGATTGGGCCGGCCCGCCAGGCAGAGCCGGCACTGCCCGCACGGCGCCGAGTTCGCGGCGACGACCCGGTCTCCCTCCCGGATCCCCGCGACGCCGCGGTCGACCTCGGTCACCACGCCGGCCAGCTCGTGGCCGAAGACGGTGGGCACGTGGGGAATCATCACCGGGTGACCGCGCCGGAGCGTCTTCACGTCGGTGCCGCAGGTGAGCGCGGCCTCCACCCGGACCACGACGCCGCCGGGCCCGGGCTCGGGCACCGGGATGTGCTCGAGGCGGAGGGCGCCCGGGCCGTGGAACACCTGCGCCCGCATGCGGGCGGGTGACGCGCTAGGGGGTGACGTAGACCTTCACCGCCTCGTGTCGCCGCATCAGCTCGACCCCCTCGCCGAGCCGCCCGAGCGGCAGCCGGTGGCTGATCAGCCCGTCGACGCGGACACGGCCCTGGGCCAGCAGCTCGAACGCCTCCGCGAGCTCGGCCGGGGACGAGGAGTAGGTCGCGCCGACCGTCAGCTCGCGATGGTAGAGCGAGGCGAGCGGCAGCGGCAGGCTCTCGCCCCCGCCGCCCGCGAAGTAGTGCAGCGCGCCGCCGTCGCGCACGCGCGCGGCCGCCGCCGGCAGGACGGCGGCCCCGCCCGCGGTGATGACCACGCAGTCGACCCCGCGCCCGTCGGTGGCCCGGGCCACCGCCGCGTCGAGGGCGCCCGCGTCGTCGGGCACGAGGGCGCCCGCGCGGCGGCCGAGCGCGCGGCGCGCGGGCAGCACGTCGTCGGCCAGCACCGCGGAGGCCCCGGCCAGGGCCAGGAGCTGGACGAGCAGGCAGCCGATCGACCCGAGCCCCACCACGAGCGCGGTATCGCCGGCCGCGATGCCGGTCCGCTTGACCGCGCGCAGGCAGCAGGCCAGCGGCTCGGTGAACGACGCGGTCTCGTCGGCCATGGCCGCGGGCAGCCGGAAGGCGGCGTGCTCGACATTGGGCGCGGGCACGCGCACCAGCTCGGCGAAGCCGCCCGGGTCCAGGTTGATCCGCTTGAAGTGCCGGCACATCGAGGGGCTGCCGCGGCGGCAGTAGTGGCAGGCAAAGCACGGGACGTGGTGGGCCACGACGAGACGGTCGCCCGGCGCGAAGCGCCGGACGCCGGCGCCCACCGCGACCACGTCGCCCACCACCTCGTGTCCCAGCACCGCCGGCGCCGGCGCGGCTGCCGCGACCTTGACGATGTCGGAGCCGCAGAGCCCGCAGCCGCGCATCCGCAGGAGGAGCTCCCCGGGGCCGGGCGCGGGCTCGGGCCACTCGCGCAGCTCGATGAGACCGCCGGCGCAGACGGCGGCTTTCACGCGCGGGCCCAGCGGGAGGCGAGCCAGCAGCGAAGCGCGATGGCGACCCGGCGCGGGGCCGGCAGCGTCACGCGGCGGCTGAAGACGTCGAAGCGGCGGGCCTCGATCGCGCGGAGCAGCGCGAAGTAGGTACGGCCCATGATCTCCGCCGCGAAGAGCCGCCGCGCGTCGGCCGGAGGCAGCGCGGCCCACGCGCGCTGGTAGTAGTCGCGCGCGCGCCCGGCCTCGAAGGCCATGAGCTGGACGAACTGCGGCGTGTAGCGGCCGTGGGCCAGGTCCTCCGCGGTGACCCCGAAGCGCCGGAGGTCGGCCTGCGGCAGGTAGGTGCGCCCGGCGCGGGCGTCGACCTGCACGTCGCGCAGGATGTTGGTCAGCTGCAGTGCGACGCCCAGGTTGACCGCGTACTCGCGGGTCCGGGGATCCGAGTAGCCGAAGATCTCGATGCAGCAGAGACCCACCGCCGAGGCCACGCGGTAGCAGTACGGATACAGCGCGTCCCACGTCTCGTAGGTCGGGTGGTCCAGGTCCATCTCCACCCCGGCGATGATCTCCTCGAGCGCGGTGCGCGGGATCGGGAACTGGCGCAGGGCCACCTGCAGCCGCTGGCCGGCCGGATGCTCGGCGCGCCCCTCGTACACCCGCGCGATCTCCTCGCGCCAGCGCGCGAGCTCCGCGCGCTGGGCGGTCCGGTCCTGGCCCAGGTCCACCGCGTCGTCCACGATGCGGCAGAAGGCGTAACAGGCGTAGATGGCCTCGCGCTGGGCGCGCGGCAGGCAGAGGAACGCGTAGAAGAAGTTCGAGCGGCTCTTGCGGGTGAGGCGGGAGACGAACTGGCCGGCGTTCACGGCGTGTTCCCGCTCGATGAGCTAGATCCGGTCCGTGGCTTCATCGGTTTACTTCTTCAAACCCTTCATCTGCGGGGCCCCGAAATGGCCCCGCACTCCCCCAATTCCGGTTGGCGCGCTCGCAGTCCGCTCGGTACCCCACACCTCGGCCGGCACTCAACCGTGTCCCGCGGCTCATCCGGCTCATGCCGCGGTTCGTTTCCTACGGTTGGCGTTCACGTAACCGTGGTCGGTGAACCACGTCACTGCGTCTGCCAATGCGATCTCGGGGGGGGTCTGGGGGAGGCCGAGCTCGCGGATGGCCTTGTCCGCGGTGAAGAACATAGTCTTGCGGGCCATGCGGACCGCGGTGAGCGGCACGCGAGGAGCCCGGCGCGTGATAAGAGACGCGCCTTCCATCGCCGCCGCCGCCATCCAGGCCACCGCGTAGGGCACGCGGAAGCGCGGGGCGGGCACCCCGGTCAGCGTCGAGAGCGTGCGGAAGATGTCGAGCAGGGAGAGGTTGCGGTGCCCCAGGATGTACCGCTCGCCGACGCGACCCTTCTGGGCGGCCAGGATGTGCCCGCGCGCCACGTCCCGCACGTGGACCACGTTGAGGCCGGTGTCCACCGAGCCGATCATCTTGCCGTCGAGGAAGTCCACGATCATCTGCCCGGTCGGCGTGGGCTTGACGTCCCACGGGCCGATGGGCGCCGACGGGTTGACGATGACCACCGGGGCCCCTCGCGCCGCCCACTCGTCGGCCACGCGCTCGGCCAGGAACTTGGAGGCCTTGTACGCGCCGACCATGTCCTCGAGCGAGACCGGGGTGGCCTCGTCGCCCGGCGTGCCGTCCTTTGGGATGCCGACCGCGCCCACCGTCGACGTGTACACGATGCGCTCGGCCCCCGCCTCCGCCGCGGCCTCGAGCAGGTGGCGGGTGCCGTCCACGTTGGCGCGATAGAGCACGCGCGGGTCCGGCGCCCAGAGCCGGTAGTCGGCGGCCGCGTGGTAGACGTGGCGGACCCCGGTCACCGCCCGCCGCAGCGAGGCCGCGTCGAGCAGGTCCCCGTCGACGATCTCCGCCCGGCAGCCGTCGAGCGCGCGTCGATCGCCGCCCGGCCGGGCGAGCACACGCACGGTGTGGCCGTCGCCGATCAGCTCGCGAACGAGGTTGGCCCCCACGAAGCCGGTGCCGCCGGTGACGAGCGCGTCCACGATCGGGCTACGCGGTGAAGGCGGCGAGCAGGCGCGCGACCGCGGCGAGCGCCCGCTGGGTGGCGTGACGCAGCGCGAGCGCCCGCGGCAGCACGTGCGGTCGGGTGACCGAGAGGGCCAGCGCGCGGGCGGTGCGAAGCTTGCCCGCCTCGGTGACGAGGCCGATCAGCTCCGCCGGCACGCTCTCCCCCGCCGCGTCCGAGACGCCGCGCACCACCAGCGTGGGGCAGCCGGCGCCCACCGCGAACGTGAGGATCACGGAGGACTCCATGTCCACCGCGACCGCGCCGGTGCGGGCGTGCAGCGCGAGCTTGGCGGGGGCGGTCGCGACCACGTCCCGCGAGGTCACGAGCGTGCCGTGCCGGGCCGCGGGCGCCAGGGAGGCGGCGCGGGCGTAGGCGGTCGGGGTCACGTTGAGCCGCTCCGCCGCGGGGCCGATCACGCTCTCGGGCAGGACGAGGTCGCCGCTCCGGAGCTCGGGGGCCAGGGCCCCGCAGACCCCGGCCGAGATCACCAGCGGCTGGTCGAGCCCCAGGCGCAGGGCGGGCCAGCGCTCCGCGAGCAGGGCGGCCCGCAGGCCGACCGGAGCAAGCCGCAGGGTGCCGCGACCGAAGGCGGGGAAGGGCAGCGACGGCAGCGCGGGCAGCTCGAGCTGGCGGGCGAGGGCCCGGGCCTCGAGCTCAACCGCGGTGAGGATCAGGATCCGGGACACTCCGCGCCGGGACTCGCTCCGCCTTCTCCCGCTCCTTGCGCTCGAGCCAGGCCTTCCAGCTGTTCCCGGCCGCGGTGTCCTTGCCGGTGAACTTGACGTTGGCGAGCTCGGAGTAGCGGAGCGTGAAGGGGCCCTCGCCGCCCTCGTCGAAGTACTCGATGAAGGGCTCCGGCCCGTAGGTGTTGCGGTTGAAGATATAGCCGACGATCTCGGTGCCGTCCGTCTTCACGATCGTGGTGTTGCCCCGGTAGTCGAAGGCGAACTCGACCACCTCCTGGAGCGTGAGGTAGTCGCCGACGTCGGGCACCCAGCCCTCGAGGCTCATCGCGGGGCGCCTACAGCTTGCCGGTCAGGGTGACCCCGACCGTCTCGACGAAGCCCTTCAGCGAGCTGAACGTGTAGTCCACCGCGGTGGCCTCGTACCCGCAGTGCACCATGCAGTCCCGGCACTTCTCGTTGCCGCTCTTCTTGCCGTAGTTCTCCCAGGGGGTGGTGTCCATCAGCTCCTGGAAGGTGCGCGCGTAGCCCTCCTGCAGGAGGTAGCAGGGGCGCTGCCAGCCGAACATGTTGTAGGTCGGGTTACCCCACGGGGTGCACTCGAAGTCGTGCTTGCCCATGAGGAAGCGCAGGAAGAGCGGGGACTGGTTGAAGCGCCAGCGCTTCTTCGGGCTCGCCAGCATCTTGGAGAACAGCTCGTGGGTGCGCGACTGCAGCAGGAAGTGCTCCTGGTCCGGGGCCTTGGAGTAGCTGTACCCCGGGGAGACCATCATGCCCTCGACCCCCAGGGTCATCATCTCGTCGAAGAACTCGCGCATCCGGAGCGGCGAGGCCCCGTCGAAGAGCGTGCTGTTGGTGGTGACCCGGAAGCCGCGCGCCACCGCCTCGCGGATCGCGGGCACCGCCTGGTCGTAGACCCCGTCGCGGCACACCGCCTCGTCGTGCTCCTCGCGCAGGCCGTCCATGTGGACGCTGAACGAGAGGTACTTCGACGGGGTGAAGAGATCGAGCTTCTCCTGCAGCAGGACGGCGTTGGTGCAGAGATACACGTACTTTTTCCGCTTCACGAGCTCCGCCACCAGGCGGTCGATGTCCGGGTACATGAGCGGCTCGCCGCCCGGGATGCTCACGATCGGCGCGCCGCACTCCTCCACCGCGGCGAGGCACTTCTCCACGCTCAGGTTCTTCTTCAGTATCTGCGCCGGGTACTGGATCTTGCCGCAGCCGGCGCAGGCCAGGTTGCAGCGGAAGAGCGGCTCGAGCATCAGAACGAACGGGTAACGCTTGCGCCGCGCCAGCTTCTGGCGCAGCACGTACGTCGCGACCGTCCACATCTGAGACAGCGGAACGCTCATGATCGACGACCCTTTCGCCCCTCAGGGCCTCGTTCCCCCGCCGCTCGCGGCGGGGGCGGACAGGGACTCGGCAGACCATCGGCCGACCGTCACTCTATTGACGCTATACAGTAGCAGAAAGAGCGCGGAGTGGACCACTATTCCCGCGGCCGCGATCAGCGCCTCGCCGATCCATAGCGTCACGGTCAGGTTGACCGCGAGGACCAGGTAATACAGCGCGACACCGAGCCCCGGCGCGCCGGGGTCGGGGGTCGCCCGCCCGGCCCCCGCGATGGCCCAGACGAGGCCGCCCACGGTGATCCAGCCCACCAGCAGCCAGCCCACGAAGTTGGACAGGGGGACCCCGAAGTACGGGCCGCCGTCCGGGTAGTAGAAGATGTGCCCGAGGAACCACCGCTCGCCCCGGACCGCCAGCGGGTCGATGACCACGTCGAGGAGCATCATCAGGACGCCGGACACCGCGACCATCCGGATGCGGCCGGCGCGGCTCGTCACCCATCCGCGGCCCAGGGTCCGGCGCGCCAGGCAGAACGCGGCGTAGGCCAGGAACGGAAACGACAGCGGCGAGAAGAACGGCACGTTGCCGAGGAACAGCTCGGCCCCCCGGGTCGCGTCGGTGTAGTGGTAGAGGCCGAACGGAATGCCCACGCGCGTGGAGACGAGCTCGGCCACCAGGGCCACCACCCCGCCCCAGCACAGGAAGCCCACCGTCCGGGCGCGGCCGAGGTCCCGCACGCCCGCGATCAGGAAGATGGCCAGGAACCCGAAGACGTAGGGACGGAGCGTCAGGGTCCCGATGAGCTGGAGCGCGAGGTCGACGGTCGGCACGCGCTCACCTTACGGAACTTGGCTGTTTTTTTCAAGAACGGCGCCGGGATTCGCCGACCCCTATGGTAGTATCTGGCGATGTTTTCGTCGCCCACATCCGAAATGTGGCCGGCGCCGCTGCGCCCCATCGCGGCGCTGGGGCGCCTGAGCCTCGACCTGGTCCTGGCCGTGGGGCAGTTCGGCCGCTTCTTCGTCCAGGCGGCCGGCTACACCGTCATCCCGCCGTTCAAGTTCGGCCGGCTGATCGATCGCATCCACTTCATCGGCTTCCGGTCGCTGACCATCGTGCTGCTCACCGGGGCCTTCACCGGCATGGTGCTCGGTCTGCAGATCTTCCTGGTCCTCTCGCGCTTCGGGTCGGAGGCCTACCTGGGCCCGGCGGTGGCTCTCTCCCTGATCCGCGAGCTGGGCCCGGTGCTGTGCGCGGTGTTCGTGACCGGCCTCGCCGGCTCGGCCCTCACCGCCGAGATCGGGATCATGAAGATCACCGAGCAGATCGACGCGCTCCAGGTCATGGCGCTCAACCCGATGCGCTACCTGGTGGTGCCCGCCATCGTCGCGGGAGTCATCACCTTCCCGCTCATGGTCTCGATCTTCGACGTGGTCGGTATCCTGGGCGGCTACATCGTCGGGGTGGAGCTGCTGGGGCTCTCCCCCGGCACCTACTTCGGCGAGATGAAGACCTTCGTGACCTGGTCCGACCTGATGACCGGCTACTGGAAGGCGCTGTCCTTCGGGATCATCGTGCCGTGGGTCTGCACGTACAAGGGCTTCAACTGCGGTCACGGCGCCGCGGGGGTGGCGCGCGCGACCACCCAGGCGGTGGTGCTCTCCTCGGTGCTCATCCTCGTCTGGGACTACTTCCTGGGGTCCGTGCTGCCGTGATCCGGGTGCAGGGTCTCCGGAAGCGGTTCGGCATCCAGGAGGTGCTCCGGGGCGTCGATCTCGACATCGCCACCGGCGAGATCATGGTCGTGATCGGGCGCAGCGGCGGCGGCAAGTCGGTACTGCTCAAGCACCTGATCGGCCTGCTGCGGCCGGACGCGGGGGCGGTGCTGGTGGACGGCACCGACATCACCCGGCTGCGGGGCCGCACGCTCGACCGGGTGCGGGAGCGCTACGGCGTCGTCTTCCAGGGCGGCGCGCTCTTCGACTCCATGTCGGTCTGGGACAACGTGGCCTTCCCGCTGCGGGAGAAGGGCCGGCGGGCCGCCTCCGAGATCACCGGGCGCGTCGAGGAGAAGCTCGAGCAGGTGGGGCTGGCCGGTATGGGGGCCAAGAACCCGGCCGAGATCTCGGGGGGCATGCGCAAGCGGGTGGCCATCGCGCGGGCCCTGGTGACCGAGCCGGAGATCGTGTTCTTCGACGAGCCGACCACCGGCCTCGACCCGATCCTGGTCAACACCATCCACCACCTGATCATGGAGCTGCACCGGAAGTTTCGCTTCACCGCGGTCATGGTGAGCCACGAGATCCCGGAGATCTTCGAGATCGCCGACCGGGTCGCGATGCTCCACGACGGGGTGATTGCCGAGGTGGGCCCACCCGACGCGTTGCGGAACTCGACGAATCCGATCGTGCAGCAGTTCATCCGCGGGGAGATCGAGGCGGTGCCCGCGGAACAACGACGGCGCTAGCCGGGGGAGATCAAGCATGAAGCGATCGGCGGTGGATCTGGGCGTGGGTCTCTTCTTGCTCATCGGCCTGGTCGCGCTCGGATGGATGTCGGTCAAGCTTGGCCGCGTCGATCTCCTGGGCAACCGGGGGTACGTGGTGAACGCCGATTTCCCCACCGTCGGCGGGCTCAAGAACGGCTCGAGCGTCGAGATCGCGGGCGTCGAGGTGGGCCGGGTGGACCGCATCGTGCTCCAGGACTACCAGGCGCACGTGGTCATGGTGATCCAGCCCGGGGTGAAGCTGCAGGACGACTCGATCGCCTCGATCAAGACCAAGGGTCTGATCGGCGAGCGCTACGTCCGCATCAGCCCCGGGGGCTCGGACAAGCTCATTCCTCCCAACGGGAGGATCCGCGAGGTCGAGCCGCCGGTCGACATCGAGGAGCTGCTCTCCAAGTACATATTCGGCAAGGTGTAGACTCTCGAACCGGGAGGTCCCGATGAACTGGTTTCACGTGAAGGCAGCGCTGCTGGCAGTGGGGCTGGCGGTGACCGCGGTCGGGCCCGCCTCGGCGGGAGTCCCGACCGAGCAGCTCCGGGGCGCGGTGGACCGCGTGCTCAAGACCCTGGACGACCCGAGCCTCAGGGGCGAGGCCAAGGTGGCCGAGCGGCGCGTCGCGGTCCGCAAGATCGCCAACGAGATCTTCGACTTCGGCGAGATCGCCAAGCGGTCGATGGCCCGCCACTGGCCGCCCCTCTCCGAGGCGCAGCGCACCGAGTTCGTCGGCCTCTTCGCCGACCTGCTCGAGCGCTCCTACATCTCGAAGATCGAGACGTACGGGGGCGAGAAGATCCAGTACACCGCGGAGCGGACCGACGGCGACTACGCGACGGTCTCGACCAAGATCATCACCAAGAACGGCACCGAGGTGCCGGTCGACTACCGCATGATCAAGCGGGCGGACCGCTGGCTCGTCTACGACGTCAGCATCGAGGGCGTCAGCCTCGTCTCCAACTACCGCACCCAGTTCAACAAGATCATCCAGACCTCGTCCTACAACGAGCTCGTCTCGAAGCTCAAGAACAAGCAGGACGAGCTCATGGCCGAGGACAAGGGACAGAAGAAGAAGAAGCTATGACCAAGAGCGGACTCCTTCGCGCGCTCCTGCGCCGGCCCGGCCTCGTGCCGATGGTGGGGGCTCACGACGCCCTTTCCGCGAAGCTCATCGAGGCGGCCGGCTTCCCGGTGGTGTGGTCCTCGAGCTTCGCGGTCTCCGCGGCCCAGCGGGCGGTGCCCGACGTGAACCTCCTGACCATGACCGAGAACCTGGAGGCCGCCCTCTTCATCGACGAAGCGGTGGCGGCCCCGGTCATCGCGGACGTCGACAACGGCTACGGCGACGTGGTCAACGGCGTCCGTACCGTACAGGAGTGCGAGGACGACCAGCGGGCATGGGCGGCGATCAAGTCCTGACCGGGCCCGCGCTGGCCGGCCTGCTGGAAGCGCAGGGCTACGACTTCTTCACCGGCGTGCCCTGCTCGATGATCGAGAGCCTGATCGCCACCCTGGAAGGGCACCCGCGCCTGCCCTACGTGCCGGCGGTGCGCGAGGACGTGGCGGTGGGGCTCGCGGCCGGGGCCTGGCTCGCCGGGCGTCGGCCGATGGTGCTGATGCAGAACTCGGGGCTCGGCACGAGCATGAACGCGCTCGTCTCGCTGTCGCTGATGTACCGGCTCCCCGCGCTGCTGCTGGTGACCTGGCGCGGCCACGGGGGCAAGGACGCGCCGGAGCACCTGCTGATGGGCGAGATCTCGCCCGGCCTGCTCGAGATGATGCGCATCCCGCACCGGGTCCTCTCCGCTGCGACCATCGCGGAGGACGTCGCCTGGGGCCGCGCCGAGTCGGACCGGCTGAGCCAGCCGGTCGCGCTGCTCCTGCCTCCCGGCGTGCTCGACACCGCGTCGCATCCGGCCGCCGCGCCGAGCGCCGGGGCCACGCCGATCGCTCTCCCGACCGGCTCGGACGGCCCGCTTCCCGCCCCGCGCATCTCGCGCTTCGAGGCGCTGCGGGCCGCGGTGGCGCCGCTCGGCACCGAACCGGTGGTGCACGCCAACGGCTACATCTGCCGCGAGTCGTTCGCGGTCAAGGACCGACCCGAGAACTTCTACATGATCGGCTCGATGGGCATGGCCTCCGCCATCGGCCTGGGCGTGGCCCTCGCGGTGCCCGCCCGGCCCACCGTGGTCTTCGACGGTGACGGCAACCTGCTCATGAGCCTGGGCATCCTGCCGATGATCGGCGGCGGCCCGGTGATGGGCCGGCAGCGGCCCGCCAACCTCGTGCACGTGGTCTTCGACAACGCGCTCTACGGCTCGACCGGCAACCAGGCCTCGCCCTCCCGCGCGGTGGGCCTGCACCGGATCGCGCGGGCCGCCGGCTACGAGCGGAGCGTCGCGGTGGCGGGCACCGACGAGATTCACGGTGCGGTGACCACCGCGCTGGCCGGCGGCGGGCCCAGCTTCATCCTGGCCCGCGTCACCGCCGAGGAGCAGCCCGCGCCCCGCATCCCCTACCCGCCCGAGGAGATCCGCGACCGCTTCCGCACCTGCTTCGGGACGCGCCGGTGAAGGCGGTCATCCTGGCCGCGGGGGTCGCGCGGCGGCTGGCGCCGCTCACCGACCACACCCACAAGTGCCTGCTCCCGGTGGGCGGGCGCTCCCTGCTCGACCGCATGCTGGACGCCCTCGCGGCCGGCGGGGTGGACGAGTCGGTCCTGGTGCTGGGCCATTGCCAGGACCAGGTGCGGGCCGCGGCGGGCTCCGCGCGGGGAGCGATGCGCATCGGCTACGTGGAGAACCCGGACTACCAGAAGGGCTCGATCCTCTCGCTGTGGTGCGCGCGGGAGACCCTCCTCCGCGACAGCACCCTGATCATGGACGCCGACGTGCTCTTCCCCGATCGCTTCCTGCGCGGGCTGATCGATTCGCCCGCCGCGAGCGCCCTGCTGCTCGATCGCGGCTTCCAGGACACCGGGGAGGAAGTGAAGCTCTACGCGGTGGCCGACCGCGTGATCGCTCTCGGCAAGAAGCTCGTCCCCCAGTCCTGGGACGTGGTCGGCGAGGGTGTCGGCTTCTTCAAGTGCAGCCCGGCGCATGCCCCCGAGTACATCCGCCTGATGGAGGAGTCCATCCGGGAGACCGGCGGCGCCAACGAGTACGAGGACGCCCTCCACCGCCTGCTTGCCCGCGTACCGGTGGGCTGGGTCGACGTGACAGGCCTGCCGTGGACCGAGGTGGATTTCGCGGAAGACCTGCGCCGCGCCGAGACGCAGATCCTCCCCAAGATCGAGCGCCTCGGGCCCTGATGTGGTCCGGGCGCTCCTCTATTTCCCCGACGCCGCCGCCGAGCGGCTAGCGGCCACTGCCGTCTGCGGGCGCACCCTCGCGGTGCGCACGATGGTGGCGGCCCTCCGGGCCGGCGCGTCCCGCATCGTGGTGCCGTCGGCCCTGCGCGACGCCGCGGTGGACCGCGCGCTGCGCCGGATGCCCGCGCTGGCCGCCGCGCTCCACTGGCTCGACCCGGGCGCCGAGGTGCCCGCGGACGCCCCCGCCCGATGGCTCCTGCTCCCCGCCTCCGCGCTGATCCACGTGAGCGCGCTGGAGGGTCTGCTCGCCGCATCTCCCTCCCGGCCGGCGATGCTGGCCGAATCGGCCGCCGGGACGGCGCCGGTGGCGCTGGTGCCGCCGCCGCCCGCCGCGCTCTGGCCCACACGGTGGAAGGATCTGGCCGGGGGCCGGCCGGTGGGGCGCGAGCTCGCGCGCTGGCTGCGCGAGACGGAGGCCACGCCCTGTGCCGCGACGGGCCCCTACGTCGACGTGCGCGACGAAGCGAGCCTGGCTCGCGCGGAGGAGGCCCTGCGGGCGACGCTCTCCATCCCCGCCGACTCCGGGATGGACCGGTACCTGCACCGCCGGTGCTCCCGCTGGATCACACGGCTCCTCGTGCGGTCGGATCTCACGCCCAACCACGTGAGCGTCGCGAGCCTGGCCATCGGCCTGGGCGCGATCTGGTGCTTCTGGCCCGCCACGCCGACGAGCGCGTTCGCGGGCGTCCTCCTCTACGCGCTCGCCTGCATCATCGACCACGCGGACGGCGAGCTGGCCCGGCTCACCTTCCAGGAGTCCCGCTTCGGGGCCATCCTCGACTGGACCATCGACACGCTGATTCACGCCGGCCTCGTGCTGGGCATCGGCGTGACCGCGGGGGGCCCGGTCATGCTCGGGCTGGGCCTGCTGGGCGCGGCCGGGGTGACCCTGAGCGCGCTCTTCGCGCGCTACCTGCCCCGCGAGATCGAGATCGGCCCCACCGTGGGCGGGGTGCTGCGCAACATCGCCAACCGCGACCTCTTCTACCTGGTGCTGCTCGGAGCGGCGACGCTCCGGCTGCTGGCCCCCTCGCTGGTGGGCGCGGTCGCCGCGGTGGTCGCGGTGGGATCGCAGGCGTACTGGGTGGGCTGCCTGGCGCGCATCCGGCGACTGGGCCGCGGACGCATCGCCTAGTGTCGCGCTGGCTCCGCCCGCTGCTGGTGCTGGCCGGGCTGGCCGTGGTCGGCTACCTGGTCGCGCAGATCGGTCCGGCCGCGATCTGGTCGTCGTTCGTCACGCTCGGGTGGCGGCTGCCGCTCGTGCTCGCCTTTCCTTACGCGCTGGCCGGGCTCGTGGACACGATCGCCTGGCGCCTCCTCCTGCCCGGACCGGTGCCCCTGGGGCTGGTCTTCCGCGCGCGGCTGGCCGGGGAGGCGATCAACCTGGCCACCCCGACCATGGCGGTGGGCGGCGAGCCGGTGAAGGCCTTCCTCCTGAGACCGCACGTGCCGCTGCTCGATGGCCTCGTGTCGGTCATCGCCGACAAGACCACCATCGTGGTGGGACAGATCGTCTTCCTCGCCGGAGGCCTCCTGGCCGCGCGCGCCGCGCTCCCGCCGTCGAGCCGGCTGCTCCCGATCATGACCGGGCTGCTGGCGGTCGAGATCGTCGCCATCAGGGGGTTCGCGCTCGTGCAGGCCAGCGGCGGGCTCGGAGGCGGCGGACGGGTGCTCGGACGGATCGGGGCCCGGGTGGGCTTCGGCGGGGAGCGCTATCTGCAGGGCCTGGGCGATCTCGACCGAGCCCTGGCCGCGCTCTACCGGCAGGGCCGCCGTCGCCTCGTCGCCTCCGCCCTGGTCCACGCGGTCGCCTGGGCCAGCGGCGGGCTCGAGATCTACATCGTGCTGGGCCTGCTGGGCACGCCGATCCCGCTCGGGACCGCGCTGATCATCGAGTCCTTCGCGGGGGGCGTGAAGTTCGCGAGCTTCATGGTGCCCGCCTCGCTCGGCGCCCTCGAGGGCGGCTACGTCGCCTTCTTCGAGGCCTTCGGGCTCGCCGCGACGTCCGGGCTCTCCTTCGTGCTCGTGCGCCGGCTGCGCGAGATGGCGTGGGCCGGCGTGGGCTTCCTGGCCCTGGGGGTCTCCGACCGCGCCCGCCTGCTGCCCCGACCCGAGGAGCCGCGCGCGTAGGTTGAGGCGGGCCCTCGGGCCCTGTGCTAGACTTCATGAAATTCTCAGTGCCGCCGTTCGCGGCGGCGATTCTCCGAGGAGGCGTCTGTGGGATCTGTTCGCGTTGCGGTCGTCGGCGTCGGTAACTGCGCGTCCGCCCTCGTCCAGGGGGTCCACTACTACAAGGGCGTCGCCGACGACGGCTTCATCCCGGGGCTGATGCGGCCCCGCCTCGGCGGCTATCACGTGGGCGACATCGAGTTCTCGGCCGCCTTCGACATCGACGTCAACAAGGTCGGGCTCGACCTGTCGGAGGCCATCTGGGCCAAGCCGAACAACACGGTGCGCTTCGGGGAGGTCCCGCGTCTGGACGTGCCGGTGCAGCGGGGCATGACCCACGACGGGCTCGGCCACTACCTCTCGCAGATCATCACCAAGGCGCCCGGCACCACCGCCGACATCACCCAGATCCTGCGCGAGACGCGCACCGACGTGGTGGTGAACTTCCTGCCGGTGGGCAGCGAGATGGCCACCAAGTGGTACGTGGAGCAGGTGCTCGACGCGGGCTGCGGCTTCGTCAACTGCATCCCGGTGTTCATCGCCCGGGAGAACTACTGGCGGCGGCGCTTCGAGGACCGGGGGCTGCCGATCGTGGGCGACGACGTGAAGTCGCAGGTGGGGGCCACCATCATCCACCGGGTCCTCACCAAGCTCTTCATGGACCGCGGGGTGCGCCTCGAGCGAACGAGCCAGCTCAACGTGGGCGGCAACACCGACTTCTACAACATGCTCGAGCGCGAGCGCCTCGCCTCCAAGAAAATCTCCAAGACCGACGCGGTGCGCTCCCAGCTCGCCCACGATATGGCCGACGACAACATCCACATCGGGCCGAGCGACTACGTACCGTGGCTGGCCGACCGCAAGTGGGCCCACATCCGGCTCGAGGGCCGCAGCTTCGGCGACCAGCCCATCAACGTGGAGCTGAAGCTCGAGGTGTGGGACTCCCCCAACTCGGCGGGAGTCGTGATCGACGCGATCCGCTCCTGCAAGATCGCGATGGACCGCGGCATCAAGGGCGCGCTGCTCGCGCCGTCGGCCTATCTCATGAAGTCTCCGCCCGAGCAGTGGTCCGACGAGGTGGCGCGGACGCGCCTGGAAAAGTTCATCAGCGGCGCGGACTAGCCCCGCCGTCCGCCGTCGGCACCGCTCCCCGGGACTGCTAATGGTCGCCATCTCCCGCACCGGCCGCTTGCTGCGCCGGCTGGTCCGGCTCTCCTGCCGCCGGCCCGCGGTCACCGTCGCCATCTCCGTGCTCCTCGCGGTGCTGGCGGTCGTCTACACCATGCAGGCCCTCACCTTCAAGACCTCCACCCGCTCGCTCCTGCCCCAGGACGCGGGCTTCGTGGTGCGCTACGCCGAGTATGCCAAGGAGTTCGGCGAGCTCGAGGACATCGTGGTGGTGGTGGAGGCCGGCTCGTTCGAGGGGGCGCGCGCCTACGCGGCGCGGCTCACCGAGGAGCTGCAGCAGGGCCCGGTCAAGTTCCACCGCATCGCCTACCGCATCGACCCCAAGCGCTTCGAGGGCCGCCAGCTCCTCTACCTGTCCACCCGGGAGCTGCGCGAGATCCGCGACAAGATCTTCGACCACCAGGAGTTCATGGAGAGCTTCGCGGGCGACCCGAGCCTGGCCCGCCTGCTCGAGGGCGTGAACACCCAGATGGCCGCCGCCTTCGTGTCGAACCTCTTCGACATCGGACTACAAGACAAGGATCTCCCGGTGGACACGCGCTTCCTGCGCGTGCTGCTGGACCAGGTGGCGAGCCGCCTGGAGCGCCCCGCGCCCTATCGCTCGCCCTGGGGCACCCTGTTCTCCTTCGGAGAGGACCCACCCGACGACGCGGGCTACTTCCTCTCCGAGGACAAGAGCCTGCTCTTCATCCTGGTCGAGACCCCGCCCAGCGAGCAGGCCAGCTTCACCGGAGACCAGGCCGCGATCGAGACGATCCGCGGCGCCATCGCCCGGCTGCGGCCCGCCTTCCCGAACGTGCAGGCCGGCGTGACCGGGGCGCCCGCGCTCTCCAACGACGAGATGACCGCCGCCTTCCACGACAGCGGCATCTCCGACGTGCTCGCGTTCGCGCTCACCCTGGTGGTCATGACCTTGGCCTTCATGCGGGTGGGCAAGCCGGTGCTGATGCTGGTGGTGCTCGCGGTGACCCTCGCCTGGTCGATGGGCGTGGTCACCCTGGTGGTCGGCCACCTGACCCTGTTCTCGGTCATGTTCATCTCGATCGTGGTCGGCATCGGCATCGACTACGGCATCTACTACCTCTTCCGCTACGAGGAGGAGATCTTCCTCGGCCGCAACCTGCGGGAGGCCCTCGAGCTGAGCGCGGCGCGCACCGGACCCGGCATGCTGATCGGCGCGCTGACCGCCGCCGGGACGTTCTTCGTCCTGATGCTCACCGACTTCCGAGGTATCCAGGAACTCGGCCTGATCGCGGGCCTCGCGATCCTCATCGCCTGGCTCGGGATGATGACCCTGTTCCCCGCGGTCCTCATGTTCGTCGACGCCCACCACGCGGAGCGCCCCCGGCAGCGCCGCCCGCGTGCCCACCAGCTCGAGCGCATCCGGGTTCCGGTCCTCGAGCGCCTGGTCACCTTCCCCCGCACCGTGCTGACCGGGGCCGGGGTGGCCACCGCGCTCGCGATCTGGGCGGTTCCGCACGTGGGCTTCGACTACAACGTGCTCAACCTCCAGGCCCGGGGCACCGAGTCGGTGGCGTGGGAGCGTCGCATCCTGGCCGGCACCGGCCGGTCCGGCTTCAACGGGCTGTCCTCCGCCTCGTCGCTGGACGAGCTGCGGGCCAAGCAGGCCGCCTTCGAGAAGCTGCCGTCGGTCTCCGACGTTGACTCGGTGCTCCGGGTCATCCCCGACGATCAGGCCGAGAAGATCGCGATCATCAAGAGCTTCGCCCCGCTGGTGGCTCCGATCCGGGTCGGCCACTCGAGCCCGGTCGACCTCGACCGGCTCAAGAAGGCACTGGCCGACATCAAGCGGCGGTTCGACGTGGTCGCGGCCGAGGCGGGCACCAAGCTACCCCCCGAGATCCGGGTGGTCCGGGACAAGACCATCGCGGTGATGCGCCTGCTCGACAAGAGCAAGCGCGACTCCGCGGAGGCCGCGCTCAACTACCTGCAGGCCCAGCTCTACCGCGACTTCGTGAGCAAGTTCTACGGCCTGCAGCGGAACCTGAGCCCGACCACCGTGACCATCAAGGACGTGCCCGACGAGCTGCGCCGCAAGTTCATCGGCGAGAGCGGACGGTTCCTCATCCAGATCCAGCCGAAGGTGGACATCTGGGAGAAGGCGGGGGCGGCCCAGTTCGTGCGCGAGCTGCGCACCGTCGATCCCGACGTCACCGGCCCGCCGGTCATCACCTACGAGGCCACCGTGCTGATGGAGCGCGCCTACCTCACCGGCACCCTCTACGCCTTCGTGCTGGTGGGCGGGCTGAGCATCTTCATGATCCGTCGCCTGCGCGAGAGCATGCTCGCCCTGATCCCGATGGTGCTGGCGCTGCTGTGGACGATCGGGCTCATGCAGGTCTGCGGGATCCGCTTCAACCTGGCCAACATCTGGGGCCTGCCGCTCATCACCGGCACCGCGGCCGAGTTCGGGCTCAACGTGATCGTGAGCCATCTCGAGGTCCGCACCCACCCGGGCCACCTCCTCGCCCGCAGCGCGGTGATGGGGGTCCTGCTGAACGGCCTCACCACCATGGTCGGCTTCGGGAGCCTGATGATCGCCTCGCACCAGGGCATCTTCAGCCTGGGCCTCCTGCTCACCCTGGGCTCGTTCTGCGGGCTGGTGGCGTCGCTGGTGGTGCTGCCGGTGGTGCTGCAGCTGCTCAGGCCCGCGGCGGCGGAGGTGCCGGTGATCGAGAGCTCTTCGGCGGCTTGAGGGGGTGAGCCGTCTGCTGAACGCCGCCCCTCACCGCGAACCGCCCCTCACCCTGCCCTCTCCCCTGAGGGGAGAGGGATATAGGGTGGGAGCTACCCTTACAAAGGGTCGGGGGCGGCGGCGATCTTCTCGAGGTCGGCGCGGGTGTAGGAGCCGAGGCTGCGGTAGTCGAGCTCGGTGTAGTTCCGGATCCACTGCAGCGCGATCTTGACCGCCTTCCGGTAGCGCGCCTCGGTCTCCGCGTCGCGACCCTTCATCAGGCGCAGGATGTCCTCGACCTCTTCCTGCAGCAGCCGCTTGACCAGCGCCACGTCGTGGATCGCCTCGGGCCCCTGTGTGGTCTTCGCCCGGTGGCGAATGCGTTGCGCGATCTGGGCCACCGACATGCGCCCGGTGGCCAGGTCTTCCATCAGGGCCGGATGGATGCCGGGCTTGCCGGCCAGGCTGTCGATGCCCTTGGCCCCGCGCCCCTGCAACCACCCCTCCACGTACTCGATGAGCATCCGGGCGTTGCGGCGCGTGCCCTCGACCGTGATGGGGCCCGCCGGCACCTCGATGCGCACCGGGTAGCTGTCCGGGTTCGTCATCTCGGGCCTCGGCTTCCAGGCCCCGCTCCCGTGCACGCGCTTGAAGGGCTCGGCCGCCGCCTTCATGTGGAAGATGTGGGCGACCCAGGCGCGGATGAAGCCCTGCTCCGCCTCCCAGACCTTGTCGGCCCGGATGGACTCCGCGGCCACCCGGTTGACCTCCGGGTCGGGGTTGGGCAGCGCGGTGGCCATGCCGCCGATCGGGACCGCGCCCCGCTTGAGGCACACCGCCACCAGCCGGCGGAAGATGTTGGACAGG
>JBGQHJ010000041.1:0-31901 GCA_041497895.1 Methylomirabilia bacterium | reverse complement strand
GGTGGCCAACGACAAGATGGCCGGGGCCATCCGCCTGGTGTCGCTCCAGCGCGGCCACGACCCGCGCGACTTCGTGCTCTTCGCCTTCGGCGGCGCCGGCCCGCTGCACGCGGTCGCCCTGGCCCGCGAGCTGGCGATCCCCCGGGTGCTGGTGCCGGCCCGGCCCGGCATCACGTCGGCGCTCGGCTGCCTGGTCGCCGACGTGCGCCACGACTTCGTGAAGACCGTCAACCAGGGCGTGCTGCGCCTGGACCTGGCCGAGGCGCACCGCATCTTCACCGCGCAGGTGGACGAGGGGCGCCGGCTGCTGGCCTCGGAAGGGGTGGAGGTCGAGACGGTGAGCGCCCAGCACGAGGCGGACATGCAGTTCGTGGGGCAGACCCACGTGCTGACCGTGCCGGTCGCGCGGACCGACTTCGCGCGCGAGGATCTGATGCGCGCCTTCGAGGCCGCGTACTGGGAGCGCTTCGAGGTGGAGCTGCGCGAGATGCGCGCCCAGGTCGTGAGCCTGCGCACCGCGGTGATCGGCCGGCGCCGCCCGGTGGCGCTCCAGGGCTTGATCACGCTGGAGCCGACGGTGGGCGGCGCGGTGCCGGCCGCGCGCCGGCGCGCCTGGTTCGATGGGGAGTGGCAGGACACGCCGGTGTACCGGCGGGAACAGCTCGGCGTGGGCGCGGAGCTCGTCGGGCCGGCCATCGTCGAGCAGCTCGACTCCACCACCGTGATCGAGCCTGGGGACCGGGTGCGCGTGGATGCGCTCGGGAATCTCGAGATCAGCGTCCGCGGTCTGGACGCCGCGCCGCCGCCGGAGACCCGCCGACCATGACGCCGACCCAGGACGCGCAGCTCGACCCGCAGCTCGTGCTCGAGGAGATGAAGAAGAACGGGGTCACCCACGTGGTGTGGCTCCCCGACAGCGAGACGAACTTCCTCTACCAGCTCATGCAGGCCGATCCGTCGCTCCGCCTCGTGCCGGTCAGCCGGGAGGGGCTGGCGTTCTCGGTCGCCGCCGGGCTTGCGACGGGAGGCCAGACCCCGGTCATCCTGATCCAGAACACGGGCCTCATGGAGTCGGGCGACTCGCTGCGGGGCTGGGCGATCGGGCTGCAGATCCCGGTGGTGATGCTGGTGGGCTACCGGGGGTGGACCCGGCACGGGGTCAATACGGACAGCGCGGCCACGTACACCGAGCGCTTCCTCCACGCCTTCGGCATCACGTACTACCTCGTCGAGACCTCGGCTGACGCCCCGCGCATCTCCATCGCCTTCGAGGAGGCGCGGCGCACCCAGCGGCCGGTGGCGGTGCTGATGGCCGACGAGTATCACGGGTTCAACCGCTAGGAGGGCGCCGTGTTCCCCACCGCCGACCTGCTCCGGATCTTCCAGGCCCACCGCGGCGACGCCATCGTCGTGCCGGGCCGTGGCGCTCGGCACTGGGCGCAGATCAGCACGCGGCCGACCCGCGACGTGCCGGTCGGCGACCCCGCGATGGGCGGACACGCCGGCTTCGCCCTGGGACTCGCCCTCGCCCGCCCCGCCGACCGCGTCGTGCTCTTCGACTCCGAGGGCGACCTGCTGATGAGCCTCGGCATCCTGCCGACCATCGCCGAGCTGGCGCCCACCAACTTCTACCACTTCATGCTCGACAACGAGTGCTACGCCACCACCGGCGGCCAGCCGGTGCCCAACGCCAAGAACGTGGCCTACGACGTGATCGCGCGCGGCGCGGGCTATCCGCGCGCGTTCGCCTTCGACCAGCTCGAGGACGTCGAGGCGAGCCTCGCGTCCATCCTGGCCCCGCCGGGCCCGGTGTTCGTGGCGCTCAAGGTGGTGCCGGAGGTCGAGAACGTCCCGATCGGGCAGCGGGTGCGCTGGCAGACCCGCACTCGCGAGCGCGTGCTGGCGGACCTGCGCGCCGAGCTGGGCGTCGGGCGCTAGCCCCCCCATGGATGCGATGAGCGCGATCGATCCGGTCACCCTCGTCGTCGTGCAGAACGGTCTGCAGCAGGTGGCGAGCGAGATGGATCTCACCTTCGAGCGGGCCGCCTTCTCGCCGGTCATCTCCGAGGGCTTCGACCGCTCGGACGGCATCTACGCCCGGGACAACGGCGAGGTCATCGCCCAGGGGGAGCTCGGGCTGCCCATCTTCGTGGGCGTGATGCAGTTCACGACACGCGCGGTCATCGATCACGTCAAGGCCGCCGGAGAGCCGCTCCGGGCCGGCGACATCTTCATCGTCAACGATCCCTACTGCGGCGGCACCCATCTGATGGACGTCAAGATGGTGAAGCCCTACTTCTACCGCGGGGCGCTCTGGGCCTACCTGTCCAACACCGGGCACTGGCCCGACACCGGCGGTTCGGTGCCGGGCGGCTTCTCGACGCGGGCCACCGAGGTCCAGCAGGAGGGCCTGCGGCTGCCGCCGGTGAAGCTCTTCCGCGAAGGCGTGATGCAGCCCGATATCCTCAGCATCATCCTCGCCAACATCCGGGTGCCCGAGGAGCGCATCGGCGACATCAAGGCCCAGGTGGCCGCGCTCACCGTGGGGGAGAAGCGCCTCACCGCACTGCTGGACCGCTACGGCGAGGCGACCGTGACCGCGTGCATCGCCGAGCTGCGCCGGCGCTCGGATCGGATGATGCGGGCGCACATCGCCAAGATCCCGGACGGTGCCTACGCCGGCGAGGCCTTCGTGGACTCGGACGGCGTGGACCCGGACCCGCTGGCCATCCGCCTGCGCCTCCGGAAGGAGGGCACGGATCTCCACTTCGACTTCTCGGAGTCGAGCGGGCCGTGCCGCGGGCCCTTGAACAGCGTCATCGCCACCACCAAGGCCGCGGTGTACCTGGCCATCAAGCACGTCTTCCCGGACGTGCCGATCAACGCGGGCTGTTTCGAGCCCCTGCATATCGCCGACCCGCACGGGGCCTTCCTCTACGCCCGCTACCCGCGGCCGGTCTCGGGTTGCGCCGCCGAGGTGAGCTCGCGCATCGCGGAGTCGGTGTTCTCGACGCTGGCCCACGCCATTCCCGATGACCTCTTCGCGGCCCCGGCCGGCACCAGCGGCAACCTCACGCTGGGGGGCCACGATCCGCTGAAGGAGCGCCACTACATCATGTACGTCTTCAGCGGGGGCGGCTACGGGGGCAGTGCCGACGGCGACGGGCTCACCAACGGCTGCTCGACCATCGGCATCTCCAAGACGCAGCCCACCGAGGTGCTCGAGCAGCACTACCCGATCCTGTTCGAGCGCTACGCCCTGCGCGAGCGCTCGGGCGGGGCGGGGAAGACGCGCGGCGGCTTCGGGGTGGACTACAAGATCCGCATCCGCCGCGGCGAGGCGCTGCTCTCGTTCCTCATGGACCACGGCCGCTTCGGCCCGCCCGGCCTCTTCGGGGGCCGCGACGGAGCGCCCAACGAGGTGGTCGTGACCCGTCAGGGTGGCGAGTACGTCTCGCCACACCTCTCGAAGGACGAGGATATCCGGGTCGTCGCCGGCGACACCATCTCCGTGCGCACGCCGGGCGGTGGGGGCTACGGCGATGCCTGGCACCGGGATCCCGCGCTGGTCGCGCGCGACGTGGCGCGCGGGTACTTCACGGCTGCCGACGCCGAACGCGACTACGGCGTCGTCGTGACCGCCGACGATCCCTCCGCCCTCGATGACCGGGCCACCGCTGAGCTCCGCCGCCGGGGCCGTCCGAAGACGTGAGGAGGAGCCGCGCCTCACCCCGCCCTCTCCCCAGCGGGGAGAGGAGGAGTCTGTCGATCAGACCGGCTTCTCGGCCAGGACGTGCAGGAAGAGGGCGGCGTGGTCGCGCCAGCCGCGCTGGCCGGGGTGGGCCTGGCAGTACTCCTCCGACGGGCGCGGCTCCTCGAGGCGCTTCAGGACGAACCCGGCGCCGGTCAGCGTGTTGACGTACTCGGAGAGCGTGCGGTCGAAGCGGGGGACGACGAACTCGGGGGCCTCGGCCGGCGCGTCCGTGAAGCGGAAGCGCTCCACCCAGCGGGTGGGATCGAAGTAGTTGCCGACCACCCAGTTCACCTTGACGCCCTGCTCGTCGCGAATCCACCGGGAGCCCCTCGTGATGAAGCAGGGGTGCGTGATGCTGAAGGCGAGCCGCCCGCCCGGGCGGAGGACGCGGAAGCACTCCGCCATGGCGAGGTCGAATCGTGGGCCGTCCATCATCGCCATGAAGGACACCACCGCGTCGAAGGTCCGGTCGGCGAACAGGGCCATGTCGGTATAGGAGGCGCGCGCGTAGCGAATCCCCAGCGGGGCGCGGCGCTCCTCGTCCTGGGCGAGCTCGATCATCCGGGCGGAGAGGTCCACGCCGCTCATGCGGGCGCCGGCCCGCGCGAGAATGCGGGTGTTGTAACCGTCGCCGCATCCCGCGTCGAGGGTCTGGCGGCCGCGCAGATCGCCGATGAGGGCCAGGGAGGCCGGGTTGTTCAGGAACTCGCGGGCGACGTCATGGCCCTGCCGAACTTCCCGGGCCCACGCGGCCGCGTTGTCGTCCCAGTAGCGGGCGACTTCCTCGATGGAGAACTCGGGCTCGCTCATCGCAAGAGCCGCCGATCCTGGCAGATCGATCGGCGCGTGTCAAACCGCTGCCGGAAGGGGGTCGTCCGCGTTGACCGCCCGGTCCCGTGGGAATAGGCTCGCCCTCGGCGGGGCTCCTCCTCTTGGCCCGCCCCTTCGGGAGGTTCGAGGATGAGGGACGGCGGGCTCGTCGGCGTTGGCATCGTCCTGGGCTGGCTCGGGAGCAAGACGTGGAACGATCCCGGTTGCCAGCTGGGGCTGGTCGTCTTCCTGGTCGCCACGGCGGTCATGGTGCTGGGGTTCGTGCTCGCGGTCGTCGGTCATGGACGGGAACCCGAGGTCGGGGGTCCTGATGATGACGATGAGGAGGAGCGATGAGTGGGGCCCCTCACCACCCGGGCCCCTCACCGCCCGGGCCCCTCACCCTGCCCTCTCCCCAGAGGGGAGAGGGATTTACGTCGGTGGGGTTTGCCTGGCGGTGGTGCTGGTCTCGAAGGTGTGGAGGAAGTTGGTGAAGCCGAGGTCGTAGTCGGAGATGCCGGTCTGGCCGGTGGCGCGCATGCGCAGGTGGTAGAGCCGGCGCATCGCGGCTTCGACCTGGCGCTCGACGCCGGTCAGCGGCGGGCGCAGCTTGACGAGAAGGGTCCGCAGCTCGCGGCGGAGTGGCGCGCGGGTCACGAGCCGGTCGAACGCGCCGTGGTCGTCGCCCGCGAGGACGCGCAGGTCCCGGTGCAGGCGCTCCAGCAGCGCGGACTGGCGCAGGACGGGCTCGCCGGACGTCACCAGCGCCAGGTAGCCCAGCGCCTGCGCGTGCAGCTCCTTCCAGTAGCCCTTCCGGTGGCCGAACTCGTGCGCGATGATGTGCGGCTCGAGGAGCCACGTGTCGCGGAAGATCGCGACGTCGCCGGAGAGCATGTCGCAGGCGCCGAGCGCGAACGGAAACGCGAGCCCGACGAGCGCGAAGCCGCGGACCTCGGCGCTCGAGCGCACGTGCTGCCCGGTGATGCCGGCGATGTACCGGGTGAGGTGCCGATCGACCTCGACCGCGAGCTCGCGTCGCGGGATGCGCTCGAGCGTGAGCTCGTCGCTCAGGCGCTGGGCCAGCGTCCGCACCTCGGCCTCGCGGACCTCGCGCGGCATCGGCACCAGGTGACGCAGGTCGGCGCCGAACTCGCGGTGGAAGGCGATCTTGCGAATGCCGCGGCGGTCGTGCCAGTCGCGGAGCGCGCTGGCGAGGTAGGCGCCGAACACGACGCCCTGCACGACCCGGCCGACCGGCGTGGCGCCGAGCAGCACCCGCGCCACCAGCGGCGCCGCCACGACGAGGTCGAGCGGTGCCACCGGCCAGTACGTCGCCCGGTTCGAGATCCGGATATCGTTTCGCATCCTCCGCGACCCAGGCATTCTCGACCCCTTCCGGTCCAAGTCACGAGGACACGGTAATTCCTTCGTGGAGCGCGCGGCGCACCTCGCGACCGTGCGACGGGCGCGCAACGACCCTCAGTATATACAGGCGATGCCCGCCTGGCATGGCCGATGCCCCCTTGGATCGACAGCGGGCCGAGCGTTGGCCCTGGAAAGGAGCGAGCCATGAACAATGTCTTCTACATCATCGGCGTCGTGGGAAAGCCATGACACGGCGAGTGCGTGCGTAGAGCGGCGAGCTGGCCCGGGTCGGAGCGGTGGATCCGGGGTGGTCTGGGCGCCGCACCACCCCTCGCCCTGCCCTCTCCCCTGAGGGGAGAGGGGGAAGGGGGAGATTACATGCAGGTGGGTAAGTCTTACTCGGTCTTGCGGTAGCGTCGCCGTCGCGCCCTGGTGGACCTCTCCGAGTTTTCGGGCGCTTGCCTCGAAGCGGCTGGAAACAAGAGAGTGGCATGGTGATTGCCATCCGATGCGGCAAGGAGGCGCCTGTGCGCCATTCGATGCTGCGGGGAGTGCTCGTGTGTCTGCTGGTCGCGCCGGTCGTAGCCGGGTGCGTGGTGCCTCCGGAGCCGGGCTCGTCGGCGCCGCCCGAGGCGGACGTCGTGGCGGCGGACGCCCGCGCGCTCGCCTATGGGAGCTCGGCCGGCGAGATCCTGGAGAACCCCCAGCTGCGGGACAAGGTGCGCGCACTGTTCGGGGCCGACTGGGCGGCGCCCACCCCGGGCGTCGGCAAGCTGAGCGCGCCCGCCGCCCAGTACTTCGAGCTGGGCGGCCCGGTGCGCATGGTGCGCATCGGCGACGCCAACTACATCGCGGTCACCGGCTGCGCGCGGCAGGCCTGCTCGGGCCGCCGCGGGCTCCTGCTGATCCGCGAGGGCGGCGACCAGCTGATGGCGCGGCTCGACGAGGGCGGCTTCTCGCATCACTACGCCTACGGTCCCGGCATGACTCCCGGCCCGGCCGGAGGGTCCGGGGCGGCCGGCGGTCCGGCCGGCGCCGGGGTGGTGCTGGGCAGCGCCCTGCGCGCGCTCGAGCGCGTGTCCGACGAGAGCCCGTTCCCACGCCCCGCGCCCTGAGCGCCCCGGCCGGGGCCCGTCAACGCCCGAGAGCCACAGGAGGGCTGACGATGAAGAAGCTGCGCGAGATCATGCGGGTCGGATTTCTCTTCGTGGTGCAGCGCGCCGCGATGGTGCGGGAGGCGGTGCAGGTCATGACCGCCAACAACGTGGGTATCGTCCTCGTGCTCGAGGGCGAGCGCCTGGTCGGCGTCTTCTCCGAGCGCGACGTGGTCCGGCGCGTGGTGGACCGCGGGCTCGATCCCGACGTCACCCCGGTCCGCGACGTGATGACCACCGACCTCGTGGTGGGCGACCCGGACGAGGACTACCAGTCCGCCATGCGGAAGATGGACCAGGCCAACATCCGGCACCTGCTGGTGGTCAAGGGCCCGCAGATGCTCTCCATGCTCTCCATCCGCGACCTGATCCGGGTGGACATGCAGGACAAGGGCGAGGAGATCCGCTACCTCCGCGAGTACCTGTACCAGGAGCCGGCCGGGTCGACGGCGCGTTCGTAGCCCGCCGCGCCGCCAGCTCCGAGGCCACCACCCGGGCGGGCACCGTCCGGCCGCCGAGGAACTTGACCGCCACCGCGTCCGCCCCGTGCACGAGGTGGGCGGCCGTCATGATCTTGCCGTCCGCGGAGATGAGCACGCCCGAGCCGATCTCGGTGCCGTCCCGGCCCGTGGCCTGGATCACGACGACGGTGCCCGCGACCTTGCCGAACAGGTCGGCCATGCCTTGGGCGCCGGCGGATTCCGCCGCGACCGAGGAGCGCGCGTGCGATGTCCGCGCGAATCGACGCGGCCCGAGGTGCCGCTCCTATCGGGCCGGGGTCAGGTGGTGGCCGCGAGCAGCTTCGAGGTGTCGTAGAACTCCGAGAACTCGACGATCCGGCCGCCGCGGAACGTGACGAGGTCCGCCTTCGGCGTGTCGACGACCTTCTGGGTCTGGCGGTTCCGCCACGCGGTGGACCCGAGCATGACCACGCGGTCGCCGTCGGCGGCGAACACGCTGGTCGTGTAGTGGATCATCTCCCAGCCGTGCGCGAGGCCCTCGAAGTAGCGGGCCACGTCGGCGCGCGAGCGGCACTCGATCGTGAACTCCGCCCCCGGCGCCCCGCCCGCCAGGGACCGGAACCGCACGTCCTCGGCCATCAGGTCGAGCCAGACGTCCGCGCGCTTGCCCTTCGAGTCGTGCCAGGTCCGGAACGCCTGCTCGAGCGTCTGTGCGTTGTCGTTGGTCGCCATCGCGGGCCTCCTCCCGAGGGAGGAACAGTAGGCCCGGCGGGGGTGGCAATCAAATGGATTCGTGCCCTTACTGGGTAGTATGCTTCCCCCCGGAAAGGGGGGCACCCATGGCCGAGTTCCCGAAGCTCACGTACGACGCGCTGACGATCGGCGAGACCTTCGTGTCCGACGAGCACCTGGTCACACCGGAGGACATCGAGGCCTACGCCTTCGCGGTGGAGGACCACCATCCGTGGTTCTTCGGGCCCTCGCCCTTCGGCGGACCGGTGGGGCACCCGACGCTGATGGCCAACCAGGCGCTGCACCTCCGCCACGGCAAGTACATCGTGCACGCCGGGCTCCACGCGAAGATGGAGTTCGCGTTCCTCCAGCCCATCGAGCCCGGCATGCGGGTACGCTCCCGCGGCCGGGTCATCGACAAGTACGTGCGCCGGGGCCGGCAGTACATGGTCACCGAGTACGTCACGGAGGATCTGGCCGGCACGCCTCTCGTTCGCGGGCAGTTCACCCAGATGCTGATCCCGGAGGGCACGCGCCATGGCGATCATTGAGGCCCTCGCGGTCGGGCAGGAGCTGCCGGTGCTCGAGAAGGAGCCCTCGCAGCGCCGGATCGACGTCTACTCCGGCGTGCGCCCCCGCTCGATCCACACCGACGCGGACTGGGCGCGCCAGAAGGGGTTCCGGACCACGCTGGCGCAGGGCATGATGTCGACCGCCTACGTCTCGGAGATGATGACGCGTCTGCTCGGCGCGGGCTTCGTCAAGGGCGGCACCATGTCGATGGCCTTCATCAAGCCCGTCTACGCGGGCGACCGGCTCACCGTCCACGGCGTCGTCAAGGAGCTGCGCCCAGAGGCCGGGCAGACGCGTGTCGTCGTCGACGTGTGGTGCCAGAACCAGCACGGCGAGAAGACCGCCGTCGGCAGCGCCAGCGGCCTCCGGGCCTGACGCCGCTTTACGCTCGGCTTTACACGCGCGCGCCCGAGGGCGCGTTCTGCTCGATCCACTCGAGCGCGCGGCTCACCTCGAAGCTCTCGGCCTCCGCCGCGCTCCCGAACCGCGCGTGCGCCGTCTCTGCACCATGAGTCACCTCGCGTTGGAGTGTGGTTCAGGAGCGGGGGGCGCGCGGGAAGGCCTCTTCCGGCCACAGCCCGGGGATCACGGTCTGGCAGATGTACCGGCAGCGCGCGCACTGCAGCAGGGCCACGCTGGGCCGGCCGTACTGGCTCACGGTGTGGATCGCCTTCAGCGGGCGACCGCACCGCGGGCACGGCCCCTCGACGGAGCTCGCTCCGAGAATGCCGTGCGACTGTGAGTCCATGGCCACGCCTCCTGTACTCGCCATGTGAGGCATCGGGCATGCCGCTTCCACAAGTGCGAATCCGCGCGGCGATACGCAGCGTGGCCGCAATCCGCCCGGTAACATCGTCGTGTAATTTCTACAAGACCGGCGCGCTCAGTGATCCCGCCACGCGTGGACGAGCGCGCCGAGACCCACCGCGAGGAATGTCAGGACGGCGAGGGCGGGCACCCGGAGCATCCGGCCTGCGGCGGATCCCCGGAGAGAAGGCCACCCGGCCCCCCCGTCGCTGTCGCACGACGGGCAGCCTCGCCCCGACCGGGGCCTGGAGCCCCGACACACCGCGTCTAGCGGATGGCGGCCGTAACAGGCTAGGATTCATCCCGGAGGTACCTGGGAATGAGAAAGCTGGCTGCCGCGGTCCTGGTCGTCGTGATGCTGCTCTCGATCACGGTCGTGCCGAGCGAGGCCTGGGGACGAGGTGGCGGTCATTTCCATGGCGGTTGTTGCTGGGGCGGCTGGTGGCTGCCGGGGGCGATCTTCGGCGGGCTCGCGCTGGGCGCGGCGGTCGCCGCCGCGTCTCCGCCCTACTACTACGCGCCGCCGCCGGCCTACTACGCGGCCCCGCCCACCGTCGTCTACGAGGCGGCGCCCGCCTACACGCCGCTTCCGCCGCCCGCGGTTCAGCGTGAGGTCGTCTATCCCCACGGCCGCTACGTGCTCTACGGCGATGGAGTCCGCCAGCCGTGGCAGTGGGTCTGGGTTCCGGCCGCGCCGGCTCCGCCGCCGCCGCCACCGCAGCGATAGCGGCGACACTGCCTCACGCCCACTCGTCGTCGTCATCGTCCTCCGGCCACTCGGACGTGCCCGGAGCAGCGATGGCGAAGCGTCCCGCCACCTCCATCAGGCTGCCGGGCCACAGATCACCGACCGCGGTCGGGAGGTCCTGTGCTTCCGCCAGGGTCAGGATCGGCACGTTCGGCTGATGCCCGCGCATGATCCGCGCCTGCTGCGGCGAGGTGACCAGCCAGAGCAGCGCTTCGGGTAGATAGCCCAATCGTACGGCGAGCACCTCGCCGTACGTCAACAGCGCCTCGCAGAAGGCGCGGCCGTCCCGCGACATCCCCTGAGCGCACGGTGGCAGATGGAGAAAGGCGGTACCGGCGCGTGGTGTGGAGCCGGCTGACCCGGCGTGACCCGGTAAAGCCTTCCGGCCATCGCGTGAAGGCGAATGGGCGGCTCGCGGCACCTTGCTTGCTTGTTCAACGATGCGGGAGGCACGACAACCATGCGCAAGCGCGTGATCAAGCCGGCGGCCAGCGAGGTCGCGACCGCCGAGCAGGGGTGGCTGGACGTCGAGGAGCTCGCGCGGGTGGAAGTCACGTCGGAGGACGCCGCGCACCCTGTCGAGTCGGCGCTGGTGCCCGGTGAGGGAGGCGGCTGGCGCGCCGCGCAGCCGGGCGCGCAGACCATCCGCCTGATCTTCGATCGGCCGCAGCGCCTGAGCCGGATCTGGCTCCTGTTCATCGAGCCCGACATGGCCCGCACGCAGGAGTTCGTGTTGCGCTGGTCGCCCGACGGCGGGCGAACGGTGCGGGAGATCGTCCGCCAGCAGTGGAACTTCGGCCCGCCGGAGACGATCCGCGAGGCCGAAGACTACCGCGTGGAGCTGTCCGGGGTGACGGTGCTCGAGCTGGCGGTCGTTCCCGACAAGAGCGGGGGCGAGACCCGGGCGTCGCTCGCGCAGTGGCGGCTGGCCGGCTAGCTGCGCGCGCGACGCTCGCCTCGACTACCGGATGGGCGGGGGAGTCGGCGCGCCCGGGGTCGCGGGCATGCAGATCGGGCCCCGGCGGTCCCGGCGAGGATCAGGCTCGTTGCGATCGCCGTCAGCGGTGCCTTCCAGCGCATGAGATCGATTCTCCTGGTCATGACGATCTCAGGGGGCAAGGCCTGTGCCGCGCGTGCGCTTCGGGGATTCGGGGACCAGGTGGCTCGGTTGACCGAGCGCGCGTTGCGGAGACGGAAGAGAGTGCCGGGGGGTTGCCACCCTCACCCTCACCCTGCCCTCTCCCCGGAGGGGGAGAGGGTGGGAGCGGCTACTCGGAGGCGAGGCGCTTGGGGGCGCGGGCGGTGTAGCCGCGCTTGCCGAGGCACTCGGCGACGGTGCCGGCGAGGGCCCCGTCGCGCATGCGCTCGCCCCGGCGGAGCACCTTGACATTGACCCAGTCCATCGCCTCGGCCAGCTCCAGCGGACGGGCGCCGGCGACCGCGCCCGCGTCGGTGGCGCAGGTCTGCAGATCGAGGAGCACCTGGCTCTGGGTGTGCTGGGCCTGAGCCTGCTTGCCCTTGCCGCCGACCGACACGTTCAGCTCGGCGAGATTCCAGTAGGTGGCCACCGAGACGTAGGTGCGATAGCCTCGCGAGATCATGCAGGCCATGTAATCCGCGCGGCGCTCGAACTCGGCGCGCCCGGTCGCGGCCTCCTCGCACGCCCGCGTGTCCACCTCGAGCTGGCTCGCGGTGGGATAGGCGGGAATCTCACCGGAGAGCGGCGCCGCGCATCCGGCCGCGACGCCGGCCCCGAGCGCGACGACGACCAGCCACTGCTTCGACCGCACCGGAGCACGCGTCATCGCTTCACCTCCGTGTGTCACAGCATCTCGTGGATGGCCCGGCGCAGGGCCCGGATCGTGAACGGCTTCGGCAGCACGTGAGCCCGGATCACCTTGAGGAAGCCGTCGTACCCGGACGTGCCGCCGAGCCCGGCCAGGAACAGCAGGGGCGGCGGCTGCGCGGGCCACCGCTGCGTCACCGCGGTGTAGAGGCTCGGGCCGTCCAGCTCGGGCATCTGGAGGTTGGAGACGATCAGGTCGTACCACTCCCGCCCCAGCAGGCGGAGGGCCTCGATGCCATTGCCGCTGGCGTCCACGTCGTGGCCGTCGGCGCGGAGGCTCGACACGATCAGGTCCCGCGCGCCGGCATCGTCGTCGACGACGAGGATCCGGCCGGAGGTGGTGCTCACGTTGAATAGGAGGCTCATCTGCGTTTGCCCCGTCGGTATGCAGACAGTGCATCCGGGGTGCCATGGGTTCTGGCCTGTCATTACACGGGGTTAGATGGCACGGTCCGGCTCTGTGTGTCTTCGGCGTGACGTCGTGACTTGTAGGAATTACATGAGAACCCCTGGGAGTGACAGGCGCCCCCTCACCCCGGCCCTCTCCGCGGGGGGGAGAGGGGGTGGGGTAGACTGCGGCGATGGCAGGCAGCGCGACCACCGCCGTCGTCCGTCGGGAGCGAGCTCGCCGCGCGGTCGAGCTGGCGGAGGCGCTGCTGCGCGAGGCGCGCGCCGGGCAGACGCACGACGAGCGCGCGCGGGCCGAGCGGCTGACCCGCCTGATGGAGGACCCGCGCGGCAAGGAGCTCACGATCGCGCTGACCGACCAGGCCTTCCGCAGCCGCCGGCCGGAGCGCATCGCGGATCAGCTGCACTACCTGCTCGAGCGCTACGGCGCGCCGCGCTTCATGGAGTGGTGGGAGCGCATCGGCCTCACGCTGGGCGCATTGATGGGCCAGTACCTGCCGAGCCTCGTGGTCCCCTCGATCGTGGCCCGCCTGCGGCACGAGACCGAGTCGCTCATTCTCCCCGGCGAGGACGCGGACCTGCGTCGCTACCTGGCCGAGCGCCGCGCCGCGGGCATCCGCCTCAACCTCAACCAGCTCGGCGAGGCCATCCTGGGCGAGGCCGAGGCGGCGCGACGGCTCGAGGCCTATCTCGCGCTGCTGGCCCGCGACGACGTCGAGTACATCTCGGTGAAGGTCTCCTCGGTGTCGAGCCAGATCGACCTCACCGCGTTCCGTCACACCGTGGAGGTGGTGAAGGACCGGCTGCGCACCCTCTACCGCCAGGCGCAGCGGCATCAGTACCGTCACCCGGACGGGCGGGTCACGCCCAAGTTCGTCAACCTCGACATGGAGGAGTACCGCGACCTCGACCTCACCGTCGCCGCGTTCCGCGAGGTGCTGGACGAGGGCGAGTTCCACGCCCTGCCGGCCGGCATCGTGCTGCAGGCCTATCTCCCGGAGTCGCACCGCGCGCAGCGGACGCTCGTGGCCTGGGCCCTCGCCCGGGCCGAGCGCGGGGGCGCGCCGATCAAGCTGCGCATCGTCAAGGGCGCCAACCTCGCGATGGAGCGGATCGAGGCGGACCTGCACGGCTGGCCCCAGGCGCCCTACGCGGTGAAGGGCGAGGTCGACGCCAACTTCAAGCGGATGGTCGAGTACGGCTGCCGGCCCGAGCACGCGCACGCGGTGCACCTCGGCATCGCCAGCCACAACCTCTTCGACGTGGCCTACGGCCTGCTGCTCCGCGCGGAGGCGGGCATCGAGCGCTGGGTGGAGTTCGAGATGCTCGAGGGCATGGCCAATCACCAGGCGCGGGTGGTGCAGGCGCGCGCGGGTGGCCTGCTGCTCTACGCGCCGGTGGTGCGGGCCGAGGACTTCCACAGCGCGATCGCCTACCTGGTGCGGCGGCTCGACGAGAACACCGCGCCGGACAACTTCCTCCGCCACGTGTTCGGGCTCGAGCCCGGCTCGCCCGACTGGGTGCTCGAGCGCGACCGGTTCCTCGCGGCCTTCGACCGGCTCGACGCCGACCTGTCGGACACGCCGCGCCGGACCCAGGACCGCGCGGTCGAGCCCGGCGCGGCCGCCGCCGATCTCGCGGCCCCGTTCCGGAACGAGCCGGACACCGACTGGGCGCTGCCCGCCAATCGTGACTGGATCGAGCGGGTGAGGGAGGCCTGGCGCGAGCGTCCGCCCGAGAGCGTGCCGCTCCAGATCGCGGGCGAGCTGATCGCGGGAGCCGGCCAGGCGGAGGGCCGCGACCGCTCCCGGCCGGAGCGCGTCGCCTATCGCCACGGGCTCGCCGATCGCGCGCAGCTCGGCCGGGCGCTCGACGCGGCCCGCGTCGCGCAGGCGGCCTGGGCCGACCGGCCCCCGGCAGAGCGGCGCGCACTCATCGACGGCGCGGCGGCGATGCTCGCCCGCCGGCGGGGCGACCTGATCGGCGCCATGATCGTCGACGGCGCCAAGACGGTGGCCGAGGCGGACTCCGAGGTCTCCGAGGCGATCGACTTCGCCCGCTACTACGCGCGCGCGCTCGGCCCGGGCGACGCGGCGGACGGCGCCCGCATGGAGCCGCTCGGCGTGGTCATGGTGGCGCCGCCCTGGAACTTCCCGCTCTCGATCCCGGCGGGCGGGGTGCTGGCCGCGCTGGCCGCCGGCAACGCGGTGCTGCTCAAGCCCGCGCCCGAGGCGGTACTGGTCGGCTGGCACCTGGCCCGCGCGCTCTGGGACGCGGGCATCCCGCGCGAGGCGCTCCAGCTCGTGCCGCTCCGCGACGACGAGGTCGGCCGCGATCTCGTCACCGATCCGCGGGTGGACGGCGTCATCCTCACCGGCGCGGTGGAGACGGCGCGCCGCTTCCTCGGCTGGCGGCCGGACCTGGCGCTCTTCGCGGAGACGAGCGGCAAGAACGCGATGATCGTCACCGCGCTGTCGGATCGCGACCAGGCCATCCGCGACCTGGTCCGCTCGGCCTTCGGCCACGACGGCCAGAAGTGCTCGGCGGCCAGCCTCGCCATCTGCCTGGCGGAGGTGTACGACGACCCCGCCTTCCGCCGCCAGCTCCGCGACGCAGCGGAGAGCCTCGCGGTCGGGAGCGCGTGGGACCCGGCGAGCCGCATCACCCCGCTCACGCAGCCCCCGGGCGAGGCGCTGCGCCGCGCCCTCACCACGCTCGACCCGGGCGAGGAATGGCTGCTCGAGCCGCGCGCGGTGGCCGGGGAAGCGCCGCTCTGGTCGCCCGGCATCAAGCTGGGCGTCCGCCGCGGCTCCGTCTTCCATCTGACGGAATGCTTCGGGCCGGTGCTGGGGCTCATGCGCGCGGTGGATCTCGACGAGGCCATCGCGCTCGTCAACGAGATCCCGTTCGGGCTCACGAGCGGGATCCAGTCCCTGGACGACCGCGAGATCGCGCGCTGGCAGGACCGCATCGAGGCCGGCAACCTCTATGTCAACCGGCACATCACCGGGGCCATCGTGGCCCGGCAGCCCTTCGGCGGCTGGAAGGCCTCGTCGGTGGGGCCGGGGGCCAAGGCGGGCGGGCCGAACTACGTGGCCCAGCTCGGTCACTGGTGCCAGGTCGCGCGGCCGGTCCTGGGCGCGCCGCTCTCGCCCGCGGTCGAGGCGCTGCTGGACCGCTGCCTCGCGGCGGTGGAGCCCGGCGAGGCGGCGGCCACCCTACGCGCCGCCGCGGCCAGCTACGCGCACGCCTGGCGCGAGCACTTCGGGCGCGAGCACGCGCCGGTGCCCCTGCTGGGCGAGCGCAACGTGCTCCGCTACCGCCCGTGCCGCCGCGTGCTCGTGCGCGGCGAGGCGGCCACGCCGGCCGGGCGGCTCGCGCTCGCCCAGGTGCTGCTCGCCGCGCGCACGTGCGGCGTCCCTCTCGAGCTGAGCCTGGCGGAGGGTGAGCCCGCGGCCTGGCCGGGCGAGGACGCCGACGTCACGATCGGGGTCGAGCCCGAGGCCGGGCTCCTCGCGCGGCTCGCTCCGGGCGGCGCCGAGCGCCTGCGCGCGCTCGTGCTACTCTCGCGCGAGGCGCGCGCGGCGGCCCACGCCGCCGGCGTCGTGGTCCTCGACGCGCCGGTCCTCGCCACCGGCCGGCTCGAGCTGCGCGCGTATCTCCGCGAGCAGGCGATCTCGCGCACCGTGCACCGCTACGGCAACGTCATGGAGGAGACGAGCGCATGAACATCGGCATCCTGATCCCCACCCGCGGCGCGGTGATGGAATCGGCGCGGCGCCCGCCGGTCGAGGCGTGCTGGGCCATGGCGCGCCACGCGGACCGCGCGGGCTACGACGCGGTGTGGGTGGGCGACAGCGTGGTGGCCAAGCCGCGCCTCGACGCGGTGACCACGCTCGCCTACCTGGCCGGCATCACCGAGCGGGTGCGCCTCGGGACCGCGGTGCTGCTGCCCGCGCTGCGCCACCCGGTGGTGCTGGCCCAGCAGCTCGCGAACGTGGACCAGATCTCGCGCGGCCGCCTGCTCCTGGGGCTGGGGGTGGGCTGGAGCCTGCCCAGCGCCGAGCGGGAGTGGGCGGCGTGCGGCGCCGACCACAAGCGCCGGGTGCGTCGCCTGGAGGAGCACGTCGCGATCTGGCGCAAGCTCTGGACCGGCGAGCCGGTGACCCATCACGGCGACGACGTGGACCTGGTGGACCACACCATCGGCCCGCTGCCCTGGCGGATCGAGGGCCCGCCCATCCTCATCACCGCCGGCAACCGGGGCGAGCTGCTGCCCGCCCAGTTCGAGCGGTTCGGGCGCCTCGGCGACGGCATCATCACGACCTACGTGCACATCGAGGAGATCCCGGTCATCCGCGAGCGGGCGCGGGAGGCCCTCGCGCGTCACGGCCGGGCGCGGGCCGACTTCCCGCTCTGCGTGTACACGACGGTGCGCCTCGACGACGACGTGCCCACCGCCCAGCGGATCACCACCGAGTTCCTGACCACCTACTACGGGGGCGGCGTGCACGAGCGGGGCGCCATGGGGCTGGGCCCCGCCCCGGTGGTGATCGAGACCCTCCGGCGCTATGCCACCGCCGGGGTCACCGACCTCTGCATCCGCTTCATCGGCAACGACCAGCAGGCCCAGCTCGAGCGGTTCACCGCGGAGGTGCTTCCCGCGCTTCACGCGTGAGGGTCCGGCACCACCCCCCGGCAGGACCAGGCCACGGCGGTGTAGGAGCGCGGCCCGTCGGGCGCGCCGGCCAGGTACGCCGCTCGCAGGTGTCGCTCGAGCCGCGCCCGCTCTTCCTCGCCGAGCCCGGCGACGTAGCTACCCATCGGGCCCTCGCCACGGAGGAGCGGCTCCCAGTAGTCGGCGAAGTCGGCGTGCTCCATGCGGACCAGCAACGACCGCTCGTCGACGTCCGCGAGGCCCGCCGCGCGAAAGAGTCGCGCGAGCCCATCGGGGCCGACCACCGCCTTCGACATCGCGCGGCCGCGAAGCTCGCCCGCGGCGGGGTCCAGCATCGCCGCGGTGTCCCAGAACATCCGCAGCGCGATCATCCCGCCGCCGGAATCCCAGACCGCCGCCGCGACCACGCCCCCCGGCCGCGTGACCCGCCGCATCTCCGCCACCGCGGCGGCCGGGTCGGAGACGAAGTGCAGGACCAGGAGCGACAGCGCGCGATCGAAGTGCGCGTCGGGGAAGCGGAGCTTGGTCGCGTCCCCGGGCTCGATGTGGATGCGCGGGTCTTCGTTCCGGGTCCGGGCCGCCGCGACGTAGACGTCGGCGTAGTCGATGGCGGTCAGCTCGGCGAAGCCGACCGTCCGGGCCAGGGTGAAGGTCAGGCTGCCCGTGCCGCAGCCGACTTCCAGCAGCCGCTCGCCGGCGCCGGCGCCGGCGTGCTCGAGGAAGAGCGGCGCCAGGCGGCGGCTCCAGCGCCCCATCATCCGCTCGTAGCTGTCGGCGTCGCGCGCGTTGAACATCGAGGGCATGGTCTCGTCCCCTCAGATCGCCAGCACGTTGCGCCCGAGCGGGCGGCCGTCGCGGAGGGCCTCGAACGCGGTCTCGATGTCGGCCAGCGGGAGCACGCGGTCGACGATGGGCTTGATGCGCCCGCGGGCCACCAGGTCCATCGTCTCCTGCAGATCCTGCTTGGTGTTGGCCCGCGAGCCCACGATCTCGAGCTCGTTGCGCACCAGCTCGTGCGGCATCACCGGCAGCGGGAGCTGGGGCGTGTAGCCCACGAACACCAGGCGGCCCGCGCGCCGGAGCGACTGGTAGCTCGACGGCAGCGTCGTCTCGTTGGCCACGAACTCGAGCACCACGTCGACGCCCTGGCCGTCGGTGAGCTTCCGCACCGCGTCGTGGAAGGGCCCGCGGCGGGCGTCCACCACCGCGTCGGCCCCGAGGGTGCGCGCCAGCTCGAGGCGCGCCTCGCTGACGTCGATCGCCACCACCCACGCGCCGGCCAGCCGCGCCATCTGGAGCGCGTGCAGGCCCACCCCGCCCACGCCGACCAGCGCCACCGTGGTGCCGGGCCGCACGTGGGCGCGCTTGGTGATCGCGTGGTAGGAGGTGGCGACCGCGTCCCCGAGGATGCAGGCCGCCTCCAGCGTGACGTGATCCGGGACCTTGCAGAGGTTGACGCCGGGCGTCTTCAGATACTCCGCGAAGCCGCCGTCGATGCTGAAGCCGTGCTGGCGCACCTCGGGACAGAGCGTGTCGCGGCCCGCGCGGCAGAACGGGCAGCGGCCGCAGGTCAGGTAGAAATTCACCACCACGCGGTCCCCGGGGGCGAAGCCGCGGACCTCCGCGCCCACCTCGGCCACCTCGCCCGCGATCTCGTGGCCCATGATGAGCGGGATCACCCCCAGGCCCATGCGGTTGGCCCGGATCTTCACGTCGGTGCCGCAGACGCCCACGTTGCGCACGCGGACCAGCGCCTCGTGCGGCGCGATGGTGGGCGTCGGCACCTCCTTGACGACGAAGGGCCCGCCGAAGCGCTCGAGGACCAGCGCGCGCATCAGGAGCCGCCCGCCCGCATCGCCCGCCAGACGCGCTCGGGCGTCACCGGCATGTCGAGGTGGCGGACGCCCAGCGGGGCCAGCGCGTCGTTGACCGCGTTGAGCAGGGCGGGCAGCGCGCCCACCGTGCCCGCCTCGCCCACGCCCTTGGCGCCGAGCGGGTTCACCCGCGTCGGGACCTCGTGGGAGTCCACGTCGAAGAGCGGCAGCTCGTCGGCGCGCGGGATCGCGTAGTCCATGAGCGAGCCGGCCAGGAGCTGGCCCGCGTCGTCGTAGGCGAGCACCTCGGCCAGGCCCTGGCCCAGGCCCTGGACGATGCCGCCGTGGATCTGCCCCTTGACCAGCATCGGGTTGATCATCCGGCCCACGTCGTCGACCACCGCGTAGCGGGCCACCCGCACCATCCCGGTCTCCATGTCGATCTCCACCTCGCACACGTGGCAGCCGTTGGGAAAGGTGACCGCGGGCGGCGTGAACGCGGCGGTCTCGCTGAATCCGGGCTCGAGCCCGGGCGGCAGCTGGCGCGGCTGGTAGGCGGCGCGCGCCACCTCGTTCCAGGCCACGCCCCGATCGGTGCCGGCCACCGCGAAGCGGCCGTCGCGCAGGGCCACGTCCTCGGGGGCCGCCTCCAGCAGGTGCGCGGCGATACGGCGGCCGCGCTCGATGACGCGCTCGGTCGCCCGCAGGACCGCGGAGCCGCCGACCGAGGCCGCGCCCGAGCCGCCGTTGCCGCGCCCGGCGCCGAGCGCGTCGCTGTCGCCCCAGAAGACCTGGATGCGCCCGGGAGCCAGCCCGAGCCGGTCGCTCACGATCTGGGCGAAGGCGGTCTCGTTGCCCTGGCCCATCGAGGTGGAGCCCGCGAAGAGCGAGACCGAGCCGTCGGCGTTGACGCGCATCTCCGCGGTGTCGGGATTCACCGAGGTGTAGGGGCCGCCCGCGACCTCGATCGGATTGGCGAGCCCCAGGCCCAGGAGCTTGCCGCGCGCGCGCGCCTCGGCCCGGCGCCGCTCGAAGCCGGCGCGGTCGCCGAGGGCCATGGCGAGATCCATGGTCCGCTCGAACTCCCCGCAGTCGTAGGTGAACACGAGGCCGGTCTTGAACGGCATCGCGGTCGGCGGGATCAGGTTGCGGCGGCGGAGCTCCACCGGATCGATCCCGAGCTCCGCCGCGGCGACATCGATCACCCGCTCGATCGCGTAGGTCGCCTCCGGCCGGCCCGCGCCGCGGTAGGGCCCGGTCGGGGTGGTGTTGGTATAGACGCCGGTGGTCTCGACGTGGATCGCGGGCGTGGTGTACACGCCGGCCACGCCGCCCACGTTGTTGGTGCCGGGCCCCGCGCTGCGCGTGGTGAGGTAGGCGCCGATGTCGAGCTTGATGGCGACCCGCAGGGTGAGGAACCGGCCGCCCGCGTCGAGGGCCAGCTCGGCCGAGGACACGTTGTCGCGGCCGTGCTCGTCGGAGAGGAAACTCTCGCGCCGGCTCGACGTCCACTTCACCGGCCGCCCGAGGCGCTTGCCGGCCCAGAGCACCAGTACCAGCTCCGGGTAGATCCCGCTGCGCATCCCGAAGCTGCCCCCGACGTCGCCGGTGACCACCCGCACCTGGCCGTGCGGCACGCGGAGGACCTGCTCGGCGAGCAGGGTGCGCAGGCCGTGGGGCGCCTGGATCCCGGTGTGGAGCGTGTAGCGGCCGGTGCGCCGGTCGAACTCGCCCACCGCCGCGCGCGGCTCCATCGGTAGCGCGGCCACGCGGGTGACCACGAAGTCCAGGCGCGTGACGTGCGCGGCGCCCGCGAAGGCGCGCGCCACCGCCTCGCGCGAGCCGGCCTCCCAGACGAAGGCCACGTTGTCGGGCGCCTCGTCCCACACCGCCGGCGCGCCGGTGGCGAGGGCGGCGGCCGCGCCGACCGCGGCGGGCAGGGGCTCGTAGTCGACCGTCACCAGCTCCGCGGCGTCGGCCGCCTGGGCCGCGGTCTCGGCCACCACCAGCGCGACCGGATCGCCCACGTGGCGCGCCCGGCCCCGCGCGAGCGCGGGACGCGGGGTGGTGAAGGCGGGCGAGCCGTCGCGGCGCTTGCGCCCCCCGTCGGTGGGCAGGTTGCCGAGCCCGTCGGCGGCCAGATCGTCGCCGGTGAGGACCGCGAGCACGCCGGGCGCCTTCCGCGCCGCGTCCGCCGCGATGGAGCGGATGCGGGCGTGCGCGTGGGTCGACCGGATCACCACCGCGTGGGCCTGGCGCGGCACCTCGACGTCGTCGGAGTAGCGGCCCAGGCCCTGGAGCAGGCGCGGGTCCTCGAGCCGGCGCACCGACTGGCCGACGGCAAACTTCTCGGTGGTGATCGGCTCGCTCACGACAGCACCAGCTCGCGCGCGACGCCGCGCAGGTCCATCTCGAACTCGAGCCCCTGGATCGGCGGCCGGCTCGGGAACCAGCGCACGCCGTGGATGGCGGCGGGGCCCGCGGCGTGGAGGATGTCCTCCAGCACCAGGGCGTGGATCGGCTGCGCGGTGTAGACGTCGATCGCGGTCACCCGGGGCCAGTCGGCCCCGAGCGCGTGCAGCCGCTCCTGCATGGTGTGGAGCACGAAGCGCGTCTTCTCGCGCATCCCGTCCGGAGAGGTGTCGCCGTGGCGCACGATGCCCTCGGGGCCCTGGGCGCGGTCGCGGAGCTCGCCGGCGCCCGCCACGATGAAGGTGGGCGCGTGGGTCTGGCCGGCCACCGTGTAGGCGAAGGCGTACAGCGCCGGCTCCGCCGGCGCGGCCACCACCGGGGCCACGTTGGTGCGGGGGATCGGGTTGTCGTCGCCCACCAGGATGCCCCACTCGGCGAGAAGCGACCGGTAGCCGGCGTTGAACTGGTTGAACCCGTCGAAGGTGAAGGCGGCCGGGCTGCGCAGCTCGATGCCGCAGAGCGCGGTCCGAGGCCGCCCGTGCTCGCCCAGGTGTCGCTCGATCCGCGCGAAGCCCGCGCGCCACGGCACCGGCCGGGCCAGGGTCACGTGCACGATCTCGTGGCCGGCCCGGGCCACGGTGCCGCACGAGAACGCGCTGATGCCGGGGAGATACTGATAGTCGCCGCTCGGATGCTCAGGAAGCATGGAGGAAGTTCCCCGCCTCGAAGGTGATGGGTGGCGCGTCGGCGTCGAAGCAGACCCCGATGGGGTCGCGGCCCGCGGCCAGGGCGTCGAGCTGCTGCCGCAGCACGCGCCGCACCAGGGCCACGCCCCGATCGCTCGACACCAGGTGCTCTTCCGAGTGGCGCGCGACCGGGCCCTGGCCGACCTGGGCCTCGTAGTCGCCCGGGAAGCGCTGGTGCTCCTCCTCGGTCAGCTCCTCCCAGAGCTTGCCGTTGAGACGCGAGCGCACGCTCGCGAGCTCGCCCGGCCGCCGCACGCGGCCCGCGGTGTAGATGCGGAAGCTCGTGTCGTCCAGCGGCAGCACCCAGCCGATGGCCTCGACCCGCGCGTACTGGGCCACGCGCGGGTTCGGGATCACCCGCAGCGTCGGCAGCACCGCCTCGCTCACGCGGTGGTGCACCGTGCCGTCGGGCAGCCGCCGGTCCGAGGTGGCCTTCACGCCGTGCGCGGTGATCGCCCACGTCACCTCCGGCATGAGGCCCATCTGCGCGGTGAACTGGGGGCCGCTGAACGAGCCGTGCAGGATGGGCACGTGGAGCGTGTCCATCAGGTTCTCGTAGTGCTGGAGCCAGTTGCAGGGGATGACGATCGGCCCGCCGCCGCCGATGCTGCTGCCGTCCGCCTCGAGGCTCTCCCCCGGGACCAGGCGCTCGAGCGCGTCGTAGCGCGGCAGGACCGGCTTGCGCTCGGGCGGGCCCAGGTAGGCGAAGATCAGCCCGTAGCGCTCGGCCACCGGGTACCAGGGCTGGCGGATGCGCTCGCGCTGTCGCCCGCCGTCGGGCTCGCACGGCTGCTCGAGGCAGTGGCCCGCCACGTCGAAGAGCCAGCCGTGGTAGCAGCAGCGGATGCCGCGCTCCTCCACGCGGCCGTAGTCGAGCGTGGTGCCGCGATGGGCGCAGCGGGCGGTCACCAGGCCCGGCCGGCCCCGGCCGTCGCGGAAGAGCACGAGGTCCTCGCCGAGCACGCGCAGCGCGCGGGGTGTCGCGATCGCCTCGCCCACGAGACCCACCGGGTGCCAGTAGCGGCGGAGCAGCTCGCCCATCGGCGTGCCGGCGCCCACGTCGGTCAGCTCGTGCATCGAGGACGGCCGGGGCCGGCCGTAGCCGGTGCCGGTGTCGAGGCTGCCGCCGGGTCCGCTCATGGCGGGTAGTCTACAACGGTCGCGGCGACTCCTCCGGGGCAGGTCCCGGCTCGGGGGTGAGGGCGGAGTTGGGCTCGGCGGGCTGGCTCGAGCCGCGCAGGTCCAGGATCGGCACCCCCGCGGTGTCCAGGTGCGCGAGCGGCGCCAGACGCGTGATGCGCGCCATGTGGGAGACCATCTCGGAGATGCTCTGCACCCCGCGGAGGGCGCGGTCGAAGTACCGCTGGAGATCGGGCCGGTCGCCGAGCCGCGCGGCCAGCAGGTGGATGTTGCCGCCCACCACGGTCAACGGGTTGTTGATCTCGTGCGCCGCCGCGTTGGCCAGCTTGGCCACCGCGCGGAGGCTCTCGGCCTCGCGCTCCGCGGCCTGGACCCGCCGCTGCTCGCTGACGTCCACGAACGAGACGAGGGTAGCCGGGCTGCCCTCCCAGTCGACCACGGTGGCCACCGCCCCGATCCAGAAACGGCTGCCGTCCGGCCTGAGCACCTCCACTTCGAAGAGGTTCGGCGTCGGATTGCCCCGCAGCCGCGCGGCCACGCGCGCGGAGACCAGGTCGCGGTGCCCGGGGGCGATATAGCCGAGCACCGGCTGGCCCACCACCTCGACCGGCTCGGTGTACCCGAACATCCGCAGGCCTACCGGGTTGATGAACCGGATCACCCCCTCCTGATGGATCATGATCCCGTCGGGCGACTTCTCGATCAGGCGACGGTAGCGGCTTTCGGATTCGGCGAGCTCACGCGTGCGCGTCTCCACCCGCGCCTCCAGCTCCGCGTTGACCCGGCGCAGCTCCAGCTCGACGGCCAGGCGGCGGGCGTCGGTGCGGTGCAGGCGCACCGCGATGAGCCAGACCAGGGCCGAGAAGAGCGAGAGGCTCGCCACCGTCGTCAGGGCCACGCCGAGCTCGCGACCGTAGAGGCCGGCCCGCTCGCCGGCCAGGCCGATCGCGCCGACGAGCAGCGAGCCCAGCACGGTGCCCGGGAGCACCCAGCGGGCCACCATCCCGCCCGCGGTGTCCTGGACGAGGATGCCGGTGGCGCCGCGGCCCGGCCGGATCGCGGTCACCGCGAAGCTCAGCGCGCCCAGAAGAATTCCGGTGAGGGGCGCCATGTCGCTCGCCCCGGGGCCCCGGGATGGCGCCGCCGCGACACCGTAGAGCCACGTGGCCACGCCGAGCAGCGCGACGAAGCCGGACGCCACCGCGAGCCGCTGGCCGGTGGGGAAGACCGCGTCGCGGTCCACGCTCAGGAGCGCCAGCGCGAGCATCAGGAAGCAGACCGAGGTGAGCGGCGCCATGCGCCCGGCCGGCTCCATCCCGGCGAGAGAGCCGACCAGCGCGGTCGCCGCGATGACGGCCACCACCGCGGCGGCGCCGTCGGCCAGGACCCGGACCCGCGCGGAGGCGGGGCGCTCGCCCAGCACCCAGAGCGCGGCGCCGGCCAGCGCGAAACAGGTCGCGGTGGAGCGCTTCAGCAGCGCGAGGGCCTCGAGGCCCAGGGCCCAGCCGCCCAGCAACACCGCGAGCCCCACGAGGGCGCAGAGCGCCGAGACCCCGGCGCACCAGCCTTGGAGGACCCTGGGCACAACCGAACCCGGACTCGGTCTCATCGTGGGCTGTCATCGATCGTAGCACCCGCGGGCTCGGCGCCGGGAGCGCCTTGACCGGCCGCCCGACCGGCTGCTAGGCTTCCGCCCTGGCCCCACCGTCCCGACACCCCCATCAAAGGAGATGCGCATGATCCGAGCGCTCGCGGGGACCTGCCTGACCGTCCTCTTGGCCGCGCTGTCCGCCGCCGGTCCCGCGTGGGCGGAGGACCCCTATCCCACGCGGCCCATCTCCATGGTGGTGGCGTTCCCGCCGGGCGGGCTCGCCGACAACACCGCGCGGCCGGTGGCGACCGCGCTCGAGCGCATCCTCAAGCAGCCGGTGGCCATCATCAACAAGGCGGGCGCGGCGGGGGCGGTGGGCAACCAGACGGTGGCGACGGCGAAGCCCGACGGCTACACGCTGCTGATGGCGCTGGTCAGCGTCTCGGTCCTGCCCGAGGTGGACAAGCTCTTCGGCCGCCCGCAGAACTACACGCGCGAGCAGTTCACCGGCATCGCCAGAATCAACGCGGACCCATCCATGCTGGTGGTCCGCGCCGACACGCCGTGGAAGACGCTCAGGGACTTCGTGGAGGACGCCAAGAGGCGGCCGGGCGAGATCGTGTTCAGCTCCTCCGGCCTCTACGGCACCGCGCACATCCCGATGGAGATGTTCATGCGGGCCGCCGGCATCAAGCTCCGCCACCTGCCCACCACCGGGGGCGGGCCCATGATGAACGCGATCCTGGGCGGCCACGCCCAGGCGGTGATGACCCCGGTCAGCCTGGCTGCGGCCCACGTGAAGGCGGGAAAGCTGCGGCTGCTCGCCCACAGCGGCGCCGGGCCGGTGGCGGCCTACCCGGAGGTGCCGACGTTCAGGTCGCAGGGCTACGACGTGGAGTACACCGCGTGGGCCGGCCTCATCGCGCCCAAGGCCACCCCGCCGCACATCGTCAAGATCCTCCGCGACGCCACGCGGCAGGCGGTGCAGTCGCCCGAGGTGATCACCTCGCACGCCAAGCTCGAGACGCCCATCGCCTACATGGACGCCGACGAGTTCAACGCGTGGTGGGCGAAGGACGCGGAGCGGTTGGCGGAGGTGGTGAAGCAGATCGGCAAGGTGGAGTGATCCCGCCCGCGCCATGACCGTCGACCGCGTCGCCGGGGTGGCGCTCGTCCTCATCGGGCTCGCCACCGTGTGGGAGAGCCGGGCCTTCCCGCTCGGATCGCTCCACCATCCCGGGCCCGCTTACATGCCGGTCCTGCTGGCCGGGCTGCTGATCGTCTTCGGCGCGGCCGTCTTCGTCATGGGCGCGCGGGCCCGCACGCTGCGCGAGGTCGGCTGGCCGGAGTGGCGCCACGCGGTGGCGATCTTCGCGGCCTGCGCGTTCGCGGCGTGGGGGCTCGACCGCATGGGCTACCGGATCACCATGGCGGTGGTGGTGGGCTTCCTGCTCCTCGTCCTCGAGCGCAAGGGCTGGGTCCTCGGGCTCGGCCTCACGATCGTGATGGCGTGGGGCTCGTTCTACGTGTTCGACACGCTCCTGCGGGTGCCGCTGCCGCGCGGGATCTTTGGCTGATGCTCGAGACCCTCCAGAACCTGGGCCTGGGCTTCCAGGTGGCGCTCGCGCCCGCCGTCCTCTGGTACGGCTTCATCGGCTGCCTGGTCGGCACGCTCGTGGGCGTGCTGCCGGGCGTGGGGCCGCTCGCCGGCATCAGCCTGCTGCTGCCCGTCACCTACGGCCTCGACGCCACCAGCGCGCTGGTGATGCTGGCCGGCATCTACTACGGCGCCATGTACGGCGGCTCCACCACCTCGATCCTGATGCGCATCCCGGGCGAGGCCGCCTCGGTGATGACGTGCATCGACGGCTACGCGATGGCGCGCAAGGGCCGCGCGGGGCCGGCGCTCGCGATCGCCGCGGTGGGCTCCTACGTGGCGGGCACGGTGAGCGTGATCGCCCTGATGTTCCTGGCTCCGCCGCTCGCCGCCTTCGCGCTGCGCTTCGGACCGCCCGAGTACTTCTCGCTGCTGCTGCTCGGCCTGCTGGTGCTGGCCTACATGAACTCGGGCTCGATGCTGAAGGGCCTGGCCATGGCCGCGCTCGGCCTGCTGCTCGGCATGATCGGCATCGACCAGATGAGCGGCTACTTCCGCTTCGCCTACGGGGTCGCCGAGCTGGGCGACGGTATCGGGGTGGTGCCGGTGGCGGTGGGCCTCTTCGGCCTGGCGGAGATTCTCTTGACCGCCGGGCAACCCAACCCGCCGGAAGTCATCCGCCCGCGCCTGCGCGATCTGCTGCCGTCCCGGCAGGAGTGGCGCGAGGCCAACATGCCGATCTGGCGCGGGACCGCGATCGGTTTTCTGATCGGGATCATCCCGGGCTCCGCGCACGTCATCTCGACCTTCGTGTCCTACGCGGTCGAGCGCAAGGTCTCGAAGCACCCGGAGGAGTTCGGGCGGGGCGCGGTGGCGGGCGTGGCCGGGCCCGAGTCGGCCAACAACGCGGCGACGTCGGGAGCCTTCGTGCCGATGCTGGCGCTCGGCGTGCCCGGGGTGCCGGTGGCCGCGCTGCTGCTGGCCGCCATGATGGTGCACGGGGTGACGCCGGGGCCGCTCCTGATCCAGCAGGACCCGCGGCTCTTCTGGGGCTTCATCGCCTCGATGTACGTCGGCAACGTCATTCTATTGATCCTGAACCTGCCGCTGGTCGGGCTCTTCGTGAACCTGCTGCGGGTGCCGTACCCGGTGATGTACCCGATCATCCTCGTGTGCTCGATCCTGGGCGTCTACGCGGTCAACAGCAGCGTGGTCGACGTGTGGATCATGCTGGGCACCGGCGTCCTCGGCTACCTGCTGCGCAAGCTTGACTTCGAGACCGCGCCCATCGTGCTGGGGCTGGTCCTGGCCCCGATGATGGAGCTGTCTCTTCGCCAGTCCCTCGCCATGTCGGCCGGCCACTACTCGATCTTCGTCACCCGCCCGATCTCCCTCGCGCTGCTCTCGGTCGGCGTGATCCTGGTGGCCCTCGCCCTCCGCCCCCTCGTCTCCCGCACCCTGGACTGGCGCTCCCGCCTCCCCGCCGAAAGCTGATGGGGTCAGGTCTTACATTCCGACATTTTTCCGCGCGCGGCCGAGGCGTGCCGGGCTGGAAATGTCGGAATGTAAGACCTGACCCCGAACGAAGCGATGGCTGAGCACGCGGGTGCGGTACGGCGGAGGGAAGATCCGCGGCTGATCACCGGGACGGGGGAGTTCGTCGACGATCTGCGCGTGCCGGGGTGCCTGCACGCCGCGATGCTGCGCACGCCGCACGCGCACGCGCGGATCCGATCGATCGACGGGGCGGCGGCGCGGCGCGCGCCCGGCGTGGTGGGTGTCTTCGTGGCGTCGGATCTGGGCGCGGTGGGTGAGCCGATGCCGATCTACGCCCCGCATCCCGCGCTGCCGGTGCCCTGCAAGATTCGCCCGCTCGCGGCCGACCGCGTGCGCTTCGTGGGCGAGCCGGTGGCGGTGGTGATCGCCGACGACGTCTACCGCGCCCACGACGCGCTCGACCTGATCCGCGTCGAGTACGAGCCGCTGCCCGCGGTGGTGGACGTGGAGGCCGCGCTGGCCCCGGGCGCGCCCATCCTCCACGAGGAGATCGGCAGCAACGTGGTCGCGGAGTGGCGCCAGCGTGTGGGCGACGCGGAGGCGGCGATCCGCGACGCGCCGGTGGTCGTGCGCACGCGCATCCGGCTCGCCCGCGGCGGCGCGCATCCCCTCGAGCCGCGCGCGCTCGTCGCCGAGTGGCGCGCCGGCACGCTGACGATCCGCGGCGCGGTGCAGATGGTCCACCGCCACCGCGGGGTGATCGCGGGGCAGCTCGGGCTGCCCGAGGATCGGGTGCGCGTGATCGCCCCGCCCGACGTGGGCGGCGGCTTCGGCACCAAGGGCATGTACTACCCGGAGTACATCGTGGTGGCCGAGCTCGCCCGCCGGCTCGACCGGCCGATCAAGTGGGTCGAGACGCGGCGCGAGCACACCCTGGTGGCCTGCGTGGAGCGCGACCAGGTGCACGACGTGACGATCGCGGCCACCCGCGAGGGCGCGCTGCTTGGGCTCCGGGACGACTTCCTCCACGAGATGGGCGCCTACACCATCTCCGGCCTCAACCTGCCGCAGAACGCGATGATCCACTCGGTCGGCTCCTACGTCATCCCGAGCCTCGACCTGAGCTTCCGCGGCGTGGTGACCACCACCACGCCGGTGGGCGCCTACCGCGGCGCCGGCCGCCCGTACGGCACCGGGGTGATCGAGCGGGCGATGGACGCGCTCGCGCGCGAGCTCCGGATGGACCCGGTCGAGCTGCGCCGTCGCAACCTGGTGCCGGCCGACCGGCATCCGTATGCCACCGGGCTCACCACTGCGGGGCGCGGGCCCGTCGACTACGACAGCGGCGACTACCCGCGCTGCATGGCGCTGGCGCTCGAGGCGCTCGACCTGCCCGCGGCCCGGCGGGAGCAGGCGCGCCTCCGAGCGGCCGGCCGCTATCTCGGGATCGGCCTCGTCAACTACGTGGAGGCCACCGCCACCGTGCCGAACGAGAGCGCGGTGGTGCGCGTGCACCCCGACGGGCGCGTCACCGTGGTGAGCGGGGCCGCCCCGCAGGGCCAGGGGCACGTGACGATGTTCTCGCGCCTGGTCGGCCGTCAGCTCGGCGTGGACCCCGACGCCATCGAGGTGCTGACCGGCGACACCGCGCTGGTCGGCACCGGCGGCGGCACCTACGGCAGCCGCACCGCGGCCATCGGCGGCAGCGCGGCGCTGCTGGCCTCGCGCGCGGTGCTCGACAAGGCGCGGCGGGTCGCCGCGCACCTGCTCGAGGCCGCGCCGGCCGACGTGGTGGTCGAGGCCGGGCGTTTCTCGGTGCGCGGGCTGCCGAGCCGCGCGATCGGCTGGCCCGAGGTCGCGTCGGCGGCCCATGGCGGGCGGGCGCCCGGCGAGACGGCCGGGCTCGAGGACACCCAGGTCTTCGCGGTCTCGCAGTCGAGCTTCGCCAACGGCACCCACGCGGTGGTGCTCGAGGTGGACCCGGACACCGGCGCGGTGACCGTGCTGCGCTGGATCGTGGCCCACGATTGCGGGCACGTGCTCGAGCCCGGCATCGTGGACGGCCAGATCCACGGCGCGGTGGTGCAGGGGCTGCCCGACGCGCTCAACGTGCAGCTTGCCTACGACGAGGGCGGCCAGCGCCTCACCGCGACGCTGATGGACTACGTGCTGGCCACCGCGGCCGACGCCCCCGCCGTCTTCGAGCTGCGCCACCTGGAGTCGCCCACGCCGCTGAACCCGCTCGGGGCCAAGGGGGCCGGCGAGGGCGGGATCATGCCGGTGCACCCGCTGATCGCGCAGGCCATCGAGGACGCGCTGGCCCCGTTCGGCTGCGCCCCGATCGAGCGCGTGCCGGTGACGCGGGAGGACATCCACGCGATGGTGATCGCCGCGCGACGGTAGCTTCCCCCTCACCACGGGGCCCCCTCACCACCGGGCCCCTCACCACCGGGCCCCTCACCCTGCCCTCTCCCCCTCGGCGGGGGAGAGGGAGAGCGTCAGCCGGTCAGAACCATCACGCCGAGGACGATCATCACCGCGCCCGCGACCAGCCGCCAGTGCAGGCGCGCCGCCTCCTTCGGGATGAAATAGGTGATGAGCAGGACGAAGAGCGGTGCGGTGCCGGCGAGCGGGATCACCACGCTGACGTCGCCGAATCCGAGCGCGAGCAGGATCAGGAAGACGCCGGTGTTCTCCGCGATCCCGCCCGCCACGAACCAGCCGAGGCTTCGCCGATCGCAGCGGAGCGAGGTCAGGTGGCCGGAGGCGGCCACGAAGGTGGTCGAGGCGACCAGCGCCGCGGTGACGTTGATCGCGGCGTCGAAGAGCGGGCCCGCGGTGCTGAGCCCGAGCTTGCGCACGATCGCGACGGTGCCGAAGCACGAGGCGGCGATGAACGGGTAGACGAGATCGCGGGGGCGAAAGCCCACGTAACGGCCGCTCAGCGAGAGGAGGATCGTACCGGCCACGATGACCAGGGTGCCGCCCAGGATCGGCACGGTGACGTGCTCGCCCAGCAGGAGGATGGCGAGGATGGTGGCCACGAGCGGAGCCAGGTTGTTGATCGCGGCCGCCACCGGCGCGCCGACCTTCTGGATGGCGAGCACGCGGAAGAGCCGCCCTCCCGCGGTGCCGACCACGCCGGAGAAGACGAAGTAGGGGACCGCGCGCCAGGTGTAGGCGTGCCACGGCACGAGCAGCAGCGTCGCGGACCAGGCGGCGATCGCGCCGACCACCACGTTGATCCAGGCGCCCGCGTAGAAGTTGGAGCGCTGCAGCCCGCGCTGGATGAGGAGGGTGGCGCACGCGGCGCACAGGGCGCTCCCCAGCGCCATCACCTGCGGAGGCGGGGTCAAGTGCGGCTCAGCCGACCTCGGCGCGGATGCGATCGTGCAGCCGGTGGAGCTCGGCCGTCATGGCTTCCACGGAGCGCGCGCCGGCCTGGAAGATCGCGGTGGCGTTGAGCGTGACCCAGCCGAAGCCCATCGCCTTGAGCGCGGCCACGCGGGCCACCACCTGGTCGTGGTCTCCGTAGAAGGTCTTGCCGGCCGCGTCGCGCGGCGGAGGCGCCACCATGCTCTGCAGCCCGATGGCGCCGGGGTCGCGCCCGGCCGCCTCCGCGTGGCGATGGATGGACTCGATGGCCAGGCGCGCGCCGGCCGCGTCGGTGACGCGGCTCGCGAGCCAGCCGTCGCCCAGGCGTCCCACGCGCCGGTAGGCGGGCTCGGAGCCGCCGCCGATCCAGATCGGCAGCCGGCCGCCCTGCGG
>JBGQHJ010000040.1:0-32215 GCA_041497895.1 Methylomirabilia bacterium | reverse complement strand
GCCGCTGTCGCCCGTCGAGCGCGAGGCCTTTGCCGAGGACGCGCACGGCGGCTGGTGGGAGACGTCGATCATGCTGGCGCTGCGACCCGACCTGGTCGACGACGGCTACCGCACGCTGCCCGCCGCCCGCTACTCGCTTCGCGAGCGCCTCGTGCCCAACTATCCGCTGCGCCGCGGTGGCCAGGGCTACGTGGGGCACCCGGCGCTGGCCGACCCGGCCTTCGCGCGCGCGACCACCGAGGTGCTCCTCGCGGAGGCCATGACCGTCGTCGACGGCCTCCTCGACGGACGGATCCGGCCGTCCGAGCGCCGCTCGCCCTTCTTCGTCATCCCGTTCTTTCGCACCAACTTCCGCCGGGTGGCGGGAGCCGTCGCGGCCGCGGGGGCCGTCCTGGCCGGCTGGTGGATCTTCCGCTGATAAAGGAGACGACGATGAAAGCCTACGTGCTGATCGAGACCGCGGCCGGCAAGACCAAGAACGTCAAGAAGGCGCTCGCCAAGATCAAGAACACCCGCGCGACGGTGGCGGCCATGGACGCCGTCACCGGGCCGTACGACTTCATCGCGATCGTGGACGGCCAGACCCTCGACGCCATCGGCAGCCTCGTCACCGACTCCATCGGGGTGATCGACGGGGTGACGCGCACCACCACCTGCGTGGCGGTGACGGTCGGTTGATGCCCGGATCGAGCCAGGGCCCGGTGGTGGCCTGTGCCGCCTACGCGGGCGGCCGCCGGGTGGCCGACGTGGCGATCGAGGACATCAGCGAGGTCCTGACCCAGGACGACCGCTTCGTCTGGATCGGCCTCTACGAGCCCGACGAGCCCCTGCTCAAGGAGGTGCAGGCCGAGTTCGGCCTGCACGACCTCGCCATCGAGGACGCGCACCTGGCCCACCAGCGGCCCAAGCTCGAGCGCTACGGCGACTCGCTCTTCATCGCGCTCCGCACCGCCCAGCCGGACCGCGAGCAGCGTCGCATCGCCTTCGGGGAGACCCACCTCTTCGTCGGCGCCCGCTACGTGGTCTCGGTCCGGCACGGGGCCTCGCTCTCCTACGCCGACGTGCGCACCCGCTGCGAGGCGGCCCCGCAGCTCCTCGCCAAAGGGCCGGGGTTCGTGCTGCACGCGATCATGGACTTCGTGGTGGACCAGTACTTCCCCATCGTGGACTCGCTCGAGGACGATCTGGAGGCGCTCGAGGCCGACATCTTCGGAGAGGCCATCAGCCGCGATACCACCATGCGCATCTACAACCTCAAGCGCGACCTGCTCGAGATCAAGCGCGGGGTCTCGCCCCTGGTCGACATCTGCAACCGGCTCATGCGCACCGATCTCGACCTGATCCCCGACGACGCCCGGCCCTACTTCCGGGACGTCTACGACCACGCGATCCGCCTCAGCGAGAAGGTGGACGGGCTGCGCGAGCTGCTCGGCACCGCGCTCGAGGCCAACCTCTCGCTCACCACCATCGCCCAGAACGAGGCCACCAAGCGGATCACCGGATGGGCCGCCATCTTCGCGATCCCCACCATGATCGCCGGCGTCTACGGCATGAACTTCGAGTTCATGCCCGAGCTGCGCTGGCGATGGGGCTACCCGGTGGTCATGACCGTCACCGCCTGCCTCTGCGGGCTGCTCTACTACCGCTTCAAGCGCTCCGGCTGGCTCTGATAGAATCACCGCGGCCATGCGCGTCCTCGTGATGGGCGGGACCGAGTTCATCAGCCTCCACCTGCTGCGGGCGCTGCAGGCCCGCGGCCACGACGTCACCGTCTTCAACCGCGGCCGCCGGCCCGATCGCCTGCCCGCCGGCGTCGCGCTCATCGCGGGCGACCGCAAGGACCACGCGGGCCTGCGCGAGCGCCTCGCGGGCCGCCGCTTCGACGCGGTCTACGACGTCACCTACGCGCCGACGCTCGGCGAGGACGTGGCCGCGCTGGTCGACGCCCTCGCCGGCACGCCCCACGTGGTCTTCGTCTCGACCTGCCGGGTCTACGACCACGCGTTGCCCATTCCCTACTCCGAGGAGACCGCGCGCGGCCTCTACTGGGGTGACTACGCGCGGCACAAGATCGGCGGGGAGGACGTGCTGCTCGAGCGCCACCGCCGGACCGGGCTGCCGGTGACCATCGTGCGGCCGACCCACGTGATGGGGCCGCTGAACACGCGCAACAACGAAACCTTCTTCATGGACCGGATCCACCGCGGGCGGCCGGTGCTGGTGCCCGGGCCCGGCGGCTGGCTGCGCCAGTTCGGCCACGTCGAGGACCTGGCGGAGGTCATGGCGGCCCTGCTCGGCAACGAGCGCGCCTATGGCCAGGCCTACAACGTCATGGGCGAGGACGTGGTGAGCCAGGTCGGCTTCGTCGAGCTGATCGCGGAGGCGATGGGCCGCCCGGTGACCTTCCGCCACTTCGATCCCGCGCTCCTCAAGGCCTTCGACAAGCCGGGACCGGTCTTCGGCCAGAATCTGGTCTACGACTGCCACGCCGTCCACACCACCACCAAGTTGCGCGCCGAGCTCGGGATGAAGCCGCGCTACACCCTGCACGGCGGGCTCGTGCAGACGTGGCAGTGGTACCGCGCCCAGGGGCTGGCGGACCGCGCGGTCGACTTCTCCTTCGAGGACCGGCTGCTCTCCAAGATCGGCGCGTGACCCGGCGCATCCTGGTGTACCACCCGGAGCCGGCGGATACCCGCGCCTACGCGGGCCTGATCCGGCTCCCCTCGCGGGACTGGTCGGTCACCGCGGCGCTCACGCCCGGGGCCGCGATCGCCGGCGCCCCCGAGGCCGAGATCCTCTACTGCTGGCGGCCCCCGCGCGCGCTCCTGGCCGCCGCGACGCGCCTCCGCTGGATCCAGTGCATGGGCGCCGGCGTCGAGCAGCTCCTGGTGCCGGAGGTCTCTCCCCGCGTGGCGATCACGCGGGTCGCCGGCATCTTCGGGCCGTGGATGGCGGAGTACGCGCTCGGCTGGTGCCTCTGGGTCACCCAGCGCATGGACCGCTTCCGCGCCGATCAGAGGGCGCGGCGGTGGGTGCCGGTCGATCCGATCCCGCTGCGGGGGCAGACCCTCTGCGTGCTGGGCCTGGGCGACATCGGCGCGCGCATCGCGCGCTCCGGGCGGGCGCTCGGCATGCGCGTGCTCGGCGTCTCGCGGAGCGGGCGCGCCGTCCCGGGGGTGGAGCGCGTGTACCGCCCGCGCGCGCTCCCGGCCGCGCTCGGCCTCGCCGACTTCGTCGTGCTGACCCTGCCGCTGAGCGCGGCCACCCGCGGCCTGCTCGGGCCCCCCGCGCTCGCGGCCATGAAGCCGTCGGCGTGGCTCGTCAACGTCGCGCGGGGCCCGATCGTCGACGAGCCGGCCCTGATCGACGCGCTCCGGGCCCGCCGCATCGGCGGCGCGATCCTCGACGTCTTCGACACCGAGCCCCTGCCCGCCGAGCACCCGCTGTGGACGCTCGACAACGTGGTGATCACCCCGCACATCTCGGGGCCCAGCACCCCGCGCGAGATCGCCCCGATCTTCGCCGACAATCTCCGTCGCTACCTCGCCGGCCAGCCTCTCCGGCACGCGGTCGACCGCCGCCGCGGCTACTGATGGCGACGATCGAGGCGCTCTGGGCCGCGTGGGAGGGCCCGGGCCTCGAGCACCTGCGGCTGCGGGTCGACGGGGACGGCGCGCGCTCCGACAGCGTGATCATCGCGCTCGACGACGACGGCCGGCCGTTCCGGGCCCGCTTCGCGATCGAGATCGACGCGGACTGGCGGGTGCGCCACGCGCGGATCGAGCTGCTCGGCGACTCGACTCGGGCCCTCGACCTGCACGCGGACGGGCTCGGCCACTGGACCGACGCGGTCACCGGCGCCGCGCGGCCGCTCGACGGCTGCCTCGACATCGACGTCTACCCGTCGCCCTTCACCAACACGCTGCCGATCCGGCGGCTGCCCGCACCCGCGGTCGGCGCGCCGGTGGCCCTCGCGGTCGCCTACGTGACGCTGCCGGATCTGGTCGTCCGGCCCGCCGGGCAGGAGTACACGCTGCTCGAGCGGCAGCCCGACGGCGCGCGATGGCGCTTCCGCAGCCTCGACAGCGGCTTCAGCGCGGAGCTCCCGGTGGACGCGGCGGGCCTGGTGCGCGACTACCCCGGGATCGCGCGCCGCCTGCGCTAGGCCCGCTCGATCCCGATCCGGATGACCTCGCCGCGCCGCGCCCAGCGCGCCAGAGGCAGCGTGAGCTCGAGGGCCAGCTTGAGGGCGCCGTACACGGGGCGCCACTCGGCCACGCGCGCGAGCCACGACACCCCGTGGTCGCGCAGCCAGAACCCGAGGCTCCAGAGGTAGTAGCGCGGCTTCGCTTGGTGCCAGCACCAGACCACGCGCCCGCCGGCCTGCCCGACCGCCCGCTCGAGCGTCGCGGGGGTGAAGTGCGAGAGGTGACGCGGCAGCTCGAGACCCGACCAGGCGCGGCCGAAGAGGCGCGCCCCGAGCCCGCCCGCGTTCGGCACCTCGATCACGAGCAGCCCCTCGGGAGCGAGCCAGCCGAGCATGCGCCGCACCGCGCCCACCGGATCCGGCACGTGCTCCAGCACGTGGAAGGCGGTGATGAGGTCGAACTCGCCCGCCGCGAACGGCGCCGCCTGCAGATCGCCCGCGTGCACCCGCGCGCTGAAGCGCCGCGCCTTCGCGGCCGCCGCCTCGTCCACCTCGACCCCGGCCACCTGCCAGCCGAGCGCCCGGGCCACCCCGAGCGCCCCGCCCGAGCCGCACCCGACGTCGAGATAGCGGCCGCGCCCGCGCCACGGCGGGCAGTCCCAGCGCAGGCGACGCAGCATGAGGCGCGCGCGCAGCCGGGTGAGGAGCCCGGCCCGGCCGCTGCGCCACGCGGTGTACCCGAGCCCCCACGCGAGCGCCCAGCGTACCGCGCGCACGCGCGCCGACCCGCCCTTGAACGGGATCCGGGGCGACGGCTCCTGGTGGCGCGGGTAGTGGTCGGGGTAGCAGTCGGCGAGGTGGTCGTCGCGCACGCGCGGCCGCTGGTAGAGAAAGCCGCAGCGGAGACAGCGCGCGACCGCGTAGACGCCCGGCACCGCGAAGGCGCGATCGGGCGTGGCCCAGAGCGGCCGCGCGTCGAGGGCGCCGCAGAGAAAGCAGGGCGCCTCGACGGTGGGGAGGGCCGCCGCGCCGCCCGCCTCACCCGGCGCGCGCGCCGCCATTACTTCTTCGAGAGGAGCCAGTGGCCGATCGCCAGGTGCGGCAGGCCGGAGCGCTCGAAGGTGTCGACCGCGTCGGCGGCGGTCGCCACGATGGGCTCGCCGTGGAGGTTGAACGAGGTGTTCAGCACCGCGCCCACGCCGGTCCGGCGCTCGAACTCCCGGATCACCGCGTGGTACTCCGGGTTCCACTCGCGCTCGAGGATCTGCGGCCGCGCGGTCGCGTCCTGGGGATGGATCGCCGCCGCGAGCGCGTCCCGCGCCTCGGGCCGGGTAGGCATCGCCAGCATCATGTAGGGCGAGGCCAGGCCCTTGGGGTTGACGAGATAGTCCCCCGCCCGCTCGGCGAGCACGGTGGGCGCGAACGGCATCCAGAAATCGCGGTTCTTGATCATGCGGTTGATCAGGCCGACCACGCGGTGATCCGACGGGTTGGCCAGGATCGAGCGGTTGCCGAGGGCGCGGGCCCCGAACTCCATGCGCCCGGCGCAGCGGGCCACCACCCCGTCCGAGACCAGCAGCTCCGCGATGCGCTCCTCGATACGGTCGTGATAGCCGACCTTGTACTGCCCCTCGAGCCCGCGCTCGCGGATGACCTGCTCGGCCTCGTCGTCGGTCACCGACTGGCCCAGGTAGGCGGGCCCGAAGGCCTGCGGGGTCGCGACGATCCCGCGACGGCCGCACTCCTGCAGGTAGCCCAGGTAGGCCGCGCCCACCGCGTTGGACTCGTCTCCCGAGGACGGGAACGCGAACAGCTCCTCGACCCAGTCCTCCTGGCCGATGAGCATGTTGGCCTTCACGTTCATGAACACGCCGCCGCCCAGCGCCAGGCGCCCGCCGCCGTAGCGCTCTCGCATGAGCCGCGCCCACCGGAGCAGCACGTCCTCCAGCAGCCGCTGGGCGCCGCCCGCGACCCAGTCGAAGCGCAGGCCCACCATGGCGCGCAGCAGGAGCTGGTAGCGCTCGCCGGGGGCGCGCCAGCGGAAGCGGGCCGGCCGGCCCGCCTCGAGGTCGAACACCGCGCGCAGAGCCTCCTCCGCGCGCCGCGCGTACCTGTCCGGCGCGTACGGCGCCAGGCCCATCACCTTGTACTCGTGCTCGCCGAACTTCATGCCCAGCGCCAGCGTGACGAACGAGTAGAACGCGCCCACCGAGCCGGGCGCGCTCGGGGTGGCCTCGTGCCGATCGAGGCCCAGGCCCGACCCGGTCGAGGCGGTGGCGCAGAGGCCGTCGCCCGAGTTGTCGTTGGTGAGCACCAGGGCGGGGCGCCCCGCGAAGCCCGAGCCCCAGTAGGCCGCGGCGGCGTGACAGGTGTGATGATCGAGGCAGGCGATGCGCTCCGCGGCGATGCCCAGGTGCTCGGTGACCGCGCCGAGCCGCTCGCGCTGCGAGATGCCGAACTTGCCGCGGGAGGCGTCGATGAGGCCGAACTTCGCACCCCACTTCCGGACCTTCTTCTCGAGCGCCCGCCGGCGCGAGGGCCACGCCACCCCGTAGTACCCCCGGGCGTAGTCCTCGTCGTGCAGCACCCGGTTCAGCCACTCGCGCGAGGCCGCCCGGGCGCCCGCCAGCGCGACCAGGTCGATCTGATCGGGCCGGATGTCGAGCTGGCGCAGCAAGGCGTCGATGGCCCGGCGCGGGTAGCCCGCGTCGTTCTTGAGCCGGCTGAAGCGCTCCTCGGAGGCGCAGCCGATGACGCGGCCGTCGCGGAGCACCGCCGCGGTCGCGCAGTGGGTCTCGGTCACGCCCAGGACGATCATGACCCGGGTAGTATACCGCCCCCCTTTCCCCCCTCTCCCCTAAGGGGAGAGGGCAGGGTGAGGGGCGCGGTGAGGGGCCCGGCCCTACTCGCCGACCGCCTCCACCAGCCACCGCGCGGTCCGCAGCAGCCGACCGTCGCCGTGGCGCGCCCCGACCAGCTGCACGCCGAGCGGCAGACCGTTGGCTCCCCGCAGGAGCGGCACGCTCACCGCGGGCAGGCCGAGCAGCGTCCAGAGCGTGCAGAAGGTCGGCTCCCCGGTCGACTGGAGGCCGGCGGGCGCGGTGCCTTCCGCGGCGGGCGTCAGGATCGCGTCGTAGCGCTGCTCCAGCAGCTCCGCGAACGTCGCCTGAAGCGCGGGCACCGCGGCCCTCGCCTGCAGGTACTCGAGCGCCCCGCCGCCTCGCCCGCTCTCGATGCGCGCGCGGAGCGCGGGCGAGAGCCGATCCCGCCCGGCTTCCCACTCGTGCCGCAGGTTGAGCGCGACCTCGGCGTCCATCACCACCCGGTGCCGCTCGGCCCACTCGTCGGCCCCGACGGTCAGCTCGACCTCCTCCACCTGCGCGCCCAGGCGCGTGATTAGGTCGACGAGGGCCGCCTGGGCGTCCCCGGCGACCCGGCTCCAGCGCCCGGTGCGGAAGAAGCCGAAGCGAGGCGGACTCGGCGGCTCCTCGAGCGCCACCGAGCGGTACGGCCCCCGCGCGCGCGGATGCGTGTCGGGATCCCGCTCGTCGTGACCGGCCAGCTCCTCGAGCAAGAGCCCGAGATCCTCGACGCCGCGCGCGAAGAGCCCCACGTGATCGAGGCTCCGCGAGAGACGGAACATGCCGTGCCGAGAGATCAGCCCGTGGGTCGGCTTGAGCGCGAACACCCCGCAGTAGGACCCGGGCCGGATCGTGGAGCCGCCGGTCTGGCTGCCGAGGGCGAGCGGAACCATGCCCGCGGCCACCGCCGCGGCCGAGCCGCTCGAGGAGCCACCGGGCGTGTGGGCCGGATCGTGCGGGTTGCGCGTCTTGCCGGGGGTGCGGGTGGCGAACTCGGTGGTGACCGTCTTGCCCATGACGACCGCGCCGGCGGCGCGCAGCAGCTCGGTCACCGCGGCGTCCCGCGACGGCATCCGCCCGGCGTGCAGCACCGACCCGTTCTCGGTGGGCATGTCGGCGGTGTCGATGATGTCCTTGAGCCCGACCGGCACGCCGTGCAGGCCCCCGAGCGGCCGGCCGGCCCGCCTCCACGCGTCGGCCTCGCGCGCCTGCGCCAGCGCGTGCTCCGGGTCGAGGAAGGTCCACGCCTGCACGTCCGGCTCGACGTCGGCCACGCGCTCGAGGCACGCGGCGACCAGCTCCTCGGACGCGATCTTCCCGGCCCGGATCAGCTCCGCCGCCTGCGTCGCCGACAGCCGCCAGAGATCTCCACTATCCATACGGGCGCCACCTCACCGGGCGGGGTTGGGGTCGAGGGTCACCGCGATCTGCTCCTGGTCGCGGCGGAAGATCAGGGGCAGCGGCCCGTCGGGGCCCGCGGCGAGCAACGCCTCGCGGACCGCGTCCAGGGTGACGACCGGCCGGCCGTTCACCTCGGTGAGCACGTCGCCCACCTGCATCCCCGCGCGCTCGGCGCGGCTGCGCGGCAGGACCGCCGCGACCGACGGCACCGCGCTCGGCCGGGCCCCGCCCAGCTCCGGCTGCGCCTCCGGATCGCGCACGAAGAAGCCGTACTCGGCGGCGACCCGATCGGCGGCCATCGCGTCGGGCATGGCGCCCACCTTCACCTGCACCGGCCGACGACCCTCCTCGGTCCGCAGAACCGTGAGGCGCACCGTCTCGCCCACCGACGTCGAGGCGATCGCGCGCTGCAGGCTCCGGGTGTCGACCACCGGCCGGTCGCGGAAGGCGACCACCAGATCGCCGGTGCGCAGGCCGGCGGCCGCAGCGGGCGTCTCCTTGATGACCTCGACGATCACCGCCCCGAAGCCCTCGCGCATGCCGAAGCGCTTGGAGATGTCCTCCATCTCCTGCTCGGAGAGATCGCGGATGCGCACCCCGAGCCAGCCCCAGCGCGTCGCCGCCTCGGCCGCTGGGGCGAGGCAGGTCAGGAGCAGCGCGAGCGAGGCGAGGGCCCGCCTCACGTGCGCCCGCCTTCACCGGTCAGGTGGCTCAGCAGGTCGTCGAGCGCCGCGGCCAACCGCTCCAGCCGGCGTTCGACGTGCAGCTCTTCCAGAAGAGCCTGGCGGGTCGCGGGGGTCGGCACCAGCGTCGAGGCGATCTGGTCGCACAGCCGGCCGGGCTCGATCAGCGCGTCGAGCGTCTCCTGGAGCTCGACTCCCGAGCGCCCGACGGTGGCCAGGATCTGCGCGCAGCGGCTCTTGACCCGACCGGCCAGCGCCGCGACCGCCGGGCCATCGGCGCCGGTGTCCTCGAGCGGAGTGGCCGCGACCATGCGGTAGAGGGTGTCGGCCGGCAGCTCGCGGTCGATGCGCGCGCGGCACTGGCCCTGCAGCAGCAGGTTGTACCGGCCGGTGGCCATCCGCTCCCACTGCACGATGCGCCCCACCCCCATCACCTCGTAGACTGCCGGGCGGCCCTCGTAGGACGCCTCGTAACCCGGGCGCAGCCCCACCACCGCGAGGCGCCGGTCCCGGGAGAGACAGTCGGTGATCATCGCGCGGTAGCGCGCCTCGAAGATGTGCAGCGGCAGCATCGTGTGCGGGAAGAACGTGAGGTCCGGGAGGGGAAAGATCGGGAGCGAGACCTGGGTCGCCACCCTCGTCCCCCGCCCGACTACCGCAGGTCGGGGAGCTTGAGCGCGGCCACCGCCTCGATCCGCGCCACCGCCGCGGCCGCGATGCTCCGGAAGGCCTGCGCCTGCGCCGAGTCCGGCTGGCCGACGGTGATCGGCACCCCCGCGTCGCCTCCCGCGCGCGTCTCCATCTCGAGGGGGATCTGGCCCAGCAGCGGCACCCCGAACTCGTCGGCCACGCGCTGGCCGCCGCCCTCGCCGAAGATGCCGTAGCGGCGGCCGGTGTCGGGGGCGACGAAGTAGCTCATGTTCTCGACGATGCCGAGGATCGGCACGTTGAGCTTGCGGAACATGCCGAGCGCCTTGCGCACGTCGAGGAGCGCGACCTCCTGGGGGGTGGTCACCATGACCACCCCGGAGAGCGGGACGACCTGCGAGAGCGAGAGCTGGGCGTCGCCGGTGCCGGGCGGCATGTCGAAGACCAGGTAGTCGAGCGGCCCCCAGTTGACGTCGCGCAGGAACTGCTGCACCGCCGAGTGGATCATCGGGCCGCGCCACACGAGGGCCTCGCGCTCGGCCACCAGGAGCCCGATCGACATGATCTTGATGCCGTGGGCCTCGACCGGGATGATCTTGTTGTCGAACATGCCGGGGCGCCCCTTGGCGCCCATCATCAGCGGCACGTCGGGCCCGTAGACGTCCACGTCGACCAGCCCGACCTGCGCGCCGGACTGCTTGAGCGCGAGCGCCAGGTTCACCGCGACGGTGGACTTGCCGACGCCGCCCTTGCCCGAGGAGACCGCGATGGTGTGCTTCACCTCCGGGATGAACTCGGCCGGCGGCGGCCCGCCCTGGCCGTGCGCGTGGGCGGCCGGCGCGGCCGCCTGGGGCCGGGCCGGCCCCGATCCCATCTTCACGCTCACCCGGCTCACCCCGGGCAGCTGGGCCACCGCCTTGGAGGCGCCGCTGTGGAGCGCGGCCTTGGTCGCGGGCGCCTGGCCCGCGAACGCCAGCGTGAAGGACACTTCCGCGTCCTGGATGCGAATCTCCTTCACGAGCCCGAGGGCGACGATGTCCTGCCCCTGGTCGGGATCGCGGATCGCTCGGAGCGCGTCGAGGACGGTGCGCTCGGTTGGGGCGGCAGGCGTGGCCATGATCTGCGGGCAGTATACGTGTCGGTGCCGCGGAGCGCCACCTCCGCACCGCTTCTCGGGTGGCCCGTACGCGCCCCGCCGCTCGAACCCCCAGGCCGCGAAGCACCGGACGTGCGCGTGGTACTTGTCGAGCCCCGGCTCCGGACCATCGCAGGCGAACTGGATCTCGAATTCCAGCTGATCCTTCCCGATGGGCAGGTCGCACACCGAGCACGCGGCGCCGACGCCGGGACCTCCCCACGTGCGATCCGGTAGGCGAGAGGGGATCTTTCCGTTCCGTATCGCGATCCGGGCGCGCTCGCGCAGGAGGGATTCGTCTGGCATGGCTGGCTCCTCCCATGGACCGGGCGCCCTGCCGTCCAAGCCCTCGGAGAACTTGAAAAATCGGGCGGGACTTGCTACAACGATCAAGTGCTCGGACCCGACGACTTCCGCCGTGCGATGAGTCACTTCGCCACCGGGGTGACCATCATCACCGCCTGGGACGCCGACCACCGGCCCACCGGCCTCACCGCCAGCTCGTTCACGTCGGTGTCGCTCCACCCGCCGCTCATCCTGGTGTGCGTGTCCCAGAAGGCGCAGAGCTATCCCGCGATCAAGTCGGCGGGCCGCTTCGCGGTGAACATCCTGAGCACCGGCCAGGAGGCCGTCTCGCGCCGGTTCGCCACCGCGCCCACCGCCTCCGGGGACGAGAAGTTCGCCGGCCTCGAGTACCGCCCGGGGGCCGCCGGCCTGCCGATCCTGGACGACGCCCTGGCCGCGATCGAGTGCACCGTGGTCCACGCCTACCCGGGCGGCGACCACACGATCTTCGTGGCCCAGGTCGACGCGGCCGACTGCCGCGACCACGGGGGCCTCGAGCCGCTGCTGTACTTCCGCGGCAAGTACTCCCGGCTCCACTCTTAACCAGGAGGATCTCGTCTTAACCAGGAGGATCTCGCTGATGTCCGTTCCGCTCTCCCGCCCGCCGGTCGACGACGAGATCAAGGCCGCGGTGCTCGCGGCCATCGACTCGCGGCAGTACATCCTCGGGCCCGAGTGCAAGGCCTTCGAGCAGGAATTCGCGCGCTACCTGGGCACCAGGCACGCGGTGCTCACGAGCAGCGCCACCGCCGCAATCTGGATGGCGCTCAAGGCCTTCGGGGTCAAGAACGACGACGAGGTGCTGGTGCCCTCGCACACCGCCTTCCCCACCGTGGAGGCGGTCTGCTTCGCGGGCGCGCGGCCGGTCTTCGTCGACGTCGACGACGACTCCTACACCGTCGATTTGAAGGACGCCGCTGCGAAGGCCTCTCCACGAACAGTGGGCTTCGTGCCGGTGCACCTCTACGGTCACCCCGCCGACCTCGACGGCATCCGGCGTCTCTGCGCGGAGCGCAGCCTCTGGCTGCTCGAGGACTGCGCCCAGGCCCACGGGGCCGCCTGGCAGGGTCGCAAGGTCGGCTCGTTCGGGCGCGCGGGCGTGTTCTCCTTCTACCCCTCCAAGAACCTCACCGTGATGGGTGACGGCGGCCTCCTGGTCACCGACGACGACGACGTGGCCGCCCGCTGCCGGCGCCTGCGCGACCACGGCCGCCTCAACAAGGACGTGCACGCCGAGGTCGGCTTCAACCTGCGCTTCAACGACATCCAGGCCGCCATCGGCCGGGTGCTGCTCCGCCGGCTCGACGCCATGAACGACCACCGCCGCGCCCTGGCCGCGCGCTACCACGCGGGCCTGGGCGGCCTGCCCCTGGGCCTGCCGGTGGAGGCGCCGGGCGCCCGCCACGTCTACCACCTGTACGTGGTGCGCACGCGGGAGCGCGACGCGCTGGCCCGGTTCCTCAAGGAGCGCGGCATCGCCACCGGCATCCACTACCCGGTGCCGAGCCACAAGCAGCCGGCGGTCGAGGCCTTCGATCCTCCCCTGCTGCCGGTGACCGAGCGCCTGGTCGGCGAGATCCTCACGCTGCCGATCTCGGCCGGCCACACCGAGGCCGAGGTGGACGAGGTGATCGCCACGGTGAAGGAGTTCTTCCGCACCCGGTGACCGGCCGGCCCTGAGGAAGCGCATGCGCCGCTCGTGAACGTTCTCCAGATCTATCCGAAGTCGGACTTCTTCACCGGCGCGGCCATGCAGCTGCGCGACCTGGCCACGGGCCTGGCCTCGCACGGCCATCGCGTGGTGGTGGCCACCCGGCCGAGCCCGCAGTGGGAGCGCGCCTGCGCCACGGCGCGGGTGCGCCACGCCCCAGTGCCCATGCGCGGCAGCCTCGACCTGCGCTCCGCGTGGGCCCTCGCCCGCCTGATCCGCGAGCACCACGTCGAGGTCGTGCACTGCCAGAAGGGCCGCGCCCGATCGCTCGCGCTGCTCGCCGGGCTGGTCGCCCCGATCCCGGTGCTGATCCTGAACCGCGGAGTGAGCTTCCCGGTGGATCGCTGGACGCGCCTCGGATACACGACCTCCCGAGTGTCCGCGATCGTCGCGGTCTGCGAGTCCATCAAGCGCGGGCTGGTGGCCGGCGGCGTGCCGGAGGCCAAGATCGAGGTCATCTACTCCGGCACCGATCTCACCCGCTTCCATCCCGGCGTGGACGGGCGACGCATCCGGACCGAGCTCGGCCTGTCCCCGGAGCACGCCCTCGTCACCCAGGTCGGCATCCGCTCCTGGCGTGGCAACGACGACGTGCTGGAGGCGATGGCCCGCGTCTGCCACGCGGCCCCGCACGCGCGGCTGCTCTTCGTGGGCGCGCCGCCCCCGCGCATCCCCACCCTGCGCGACCGGGCCTTCCGCCGCGGCATCGGCGACGCGGTGTCGGTGCTCGGCCACCGCGAGGACATCCCGGAGATCCTGGCCGCCAGCGACCTGGTGGTGGACGCCTCCTACGCCGGGCTCGGCCTCACCGGCTCGCTGCGCGAGGCCCTCGCGGTCGAGACCCCGGTGGTCGCCACCGACATCGAGGGGCACCCCGAGCTCATCGTCGAGGGCGAGACCGGCCTGCTGGTGCCGCCGCGCAATCCCGACGCCCTGGCCCAGGCCATCCTGCGCGTGCTCGAGAACCCGACCCGGGCCAAGGCCATGGCCCGCGCCGGCCGCAAGCGGGTGGAAGCACAGTTCTCGATGGCGCAGAAGATCCAGCGGACCGAGGCGCTCTACCGGCGTCTCCTCGCGGCGCGGGGGCGGGCGTGACCGCGCGCTACGGCCTGCTCGCGCGGCTGCTGCCCTACCTCCGGCCCTACTGGCCGATCCTGATCCTGGGCGGGGTCCTGGCCATGCTGGTCTCGGGCGCGGAGGCCCTCATCGCCTGGATGGTCAAGCCCGCGATGGACGAGATCTTCCTCAAGCGCGACGTCACCATGCTACGCATCATCCCCTTGGCCCTGCTCGGCGCGTACCTGCTCAAGGGCGCGGGCCGGTTCGGCCAGTCCTACCTGATGGCCTCGGTGGGCGAGCGCGTGATCGCGCGCATCCGGCGCGAGCTCTACGCCCACATCCAGTCGATGCCGCTCGCCTTCTTCGCCTCGCTCCACTCCGCCGAGCTGATGACCCGGGTGGTCACCGACGTCAACCGGCTGGCCCGCCTGTCCTCCACGGTGCTGGTGATGGCGGTCCGTCACGTGGGCACGATCGCGGCGCTGCTCACCGTCATGTTCCTGCGCGAGTGGGTGCTCACCCTGATCGCGATCGCGGTCTTCCCCGCGGTGGGGGTCGCGGTGCGCACCATCGGCCGCAAGCTCTACAAGATCAACCGCCGGACCCAGCAGAAGATCGCCGAGCTCAACGTGGTGCTCCAGGAGTCGTTCACCGGCACCAAGATCGTCAAGGCCTTCGGCCGCGAGGGGCTCGAGCAGGAGCGGTTCAACTCGGTCAACGACCGCCTCCTCGGCCTGGCCCTGAAGGACCGCCGCATCGACGAGATGGCCGAGCCCTTGATGGAGGTGCTGGGCGCGGTGGCCATCATGGGCGCGCTCTGGTACGGCGGCTACCGGGTCATCTCGGGCGCCCTCACCCCCGGGGAGTTCTTCTCGTTCACCGCCGCGGTGATCCTCCTGTACGGGCCCGTCCGCCAGCTCTCGCGCATGGTCAACACCGTGCAGCAGTCGATCGCCTCCGTCGAGCGCGTGTTCGAGATCCTCGACACCCCGCCCGCCATCGTGGACGCCCCCGGCGCCCACGCGCTCCCCGGCTTCGGGGGCTCGATCGTCTTCGAGGCCGCCGGCTTCCGCTATCCCGACGTGGAGGACTGGGCCCTGCAGGACGTCTCGCTGACCGTGCGCAAGGGCGAGCTGGTCGCCTTCGTGGGCATGTCCGGCGCGGGCAAGACCACGCTGATGGAGCTGCTCCCCCGCTTCCACGACGTGACCACCGGCCGCATCACCCTCGACGGCCACGACCTCCGGGGCGTCACGGTGAGCTCGCTCCGCGCCCTGATCGGCATCGTCACCCAGGACACCTTCCTGTTCCACGACTCGGTCGAGTACAACATCGCCTACGGCAAGCCGGGCGCCACCCGCGCCGACATCGAGCGCGCGGCCCGGCAGGCCCAGGCCCACGACTTCATCGCGGCCCTGCCCGAGGGCTACGCGACCTCGGTGGGCGAGCGGGGCGTCAAGCTCTCGGGCGGCCAGGCCCAGCGGCTGGCCATCGCGCGCGCGTTCCTGAAGGATCCTCCGATCCTGATCCTCGACGAGGCGACCTCGGACCTGGACGCGGAGAGCGAGTTCCTGGTCCAGCAGGCGCTCTCCGAGCTGATGCGGGGCCGCACCGTGCTCGTGATCGCCCACCGGCTCGCCACCGTGAAGCACGCCGATCGGGTGGTGGTGGTTCACGCCGGCCGCATCGCGGAGATCGGCACCCACGACGAGCTGATGGCGCGGAGCGACGGCATCTACCGCCGCCTCGCGACTCTACAGTCTCTCGACGCCCTCCCCGCGCGCTAGCGCAGGCGTTCCATCGCGCGGTCACCGCGACGAGGTGGTTGCGCGGAGGCGGGTGGCGGCGCGCGCGCCGGCCGCGAGCAGGGCCGGGTAGACGATGAAGCGTCGGAACGGGTCGATGAGCGCCATGTAGCCGCGCCCGAGCGCGCCGTTGGGCCGGACGTACACCGCGAGGCGCGGATGGCGCTCGACCAGCGAGACGTGCAGGAACGCGGTCACGGTGCGGTTGGCGATCCGGGACAGGATCTCCTCGGGCTCCCGGTAGACCGGCACGAAGCCGCGGCCGCCCCGATCGAGGCCGAGGACGCGGCCGAGCGCCACGCGGATCGCGAAGAGCGCGCGCGACGGCAACCCCCGCGGCTCGGTCCGCAGCGCCTCCACCCACCGCTCGAGCGGCACGCCCGCGGGCAGCGGGACCGCGACCTCCCAGACGTCGTGCAGGCGGAGCCCCTCGGCGGCCGCGACGGCGTGCACCCGCCACGGGCGGCGGAGGTGGTCGGCGGGGTCGATGCGCCCGCCCGCCGCGCCGCCCGGCGCCACGCCCAGCGCCCTCTTAAGCCGGGCGCGGCGAGTACATGATGACCGCGACGCCGGCCAGGCACAGGCAGACGCCCGCCACGTCGTAGCGGTCCGGGACCACGCGGTCGACGGCCCAGCCCCAGAGCAGCGAGAGCACCACGAACACGCCGCCGTACGCCGCGTAGACCCGCCCGAAGTGGGCCGCCTGATAGGTGGGGATGAACCCGTAGAGGACCAGCACCGCGGCGCCGACCAGCCCGAGCGGCCACGGCCGCGCCTCGCGCCACCAGAGCCACACGAGATAGCCGCCCCCGATCTCGGCGAGGCCGGCCAGGAGGAACAGGACGACGGAGGGGAGCAGGCGCCTACTCGCGGAAGCGATTGACGATGGGCAGCCGCCAGTCCTTGCCGAAGGCGCGCGGGGTGATCTTGATCCCGATCGGCCCCTGGCGGCGCTTGTACTCGTTGCGGTCGACCATCGCGATCACCCGCTTGACGGTCGGGGCGTCGAAGCCGCGCGCCACGATGTCGGCCACGCCCTGGTCGCCCTCCACGTAGGCCTCGAGGATCGCGTCGAGCGTCGCGTAGGGCGGCAGCGTGTCCTGGTCGGTCTGGTCCGGGCGCAGCTCCGCGGAGGGGGCCCGCTCGAACACCGAGCGCGGGATGAGATCGCGCCTCGCCCGCCGGTTGACGTGCTCGCACACCTGGTAGACGAGCGTCTTCGGCACGTCCTTGATGACCGCGAAGCCGCCCGCCATGTCGCCGTAGAGGGTCGAGTAGCCGACTCCGATCTCGCTCTTGTTGCCGGTGGTGAGCACGAGCCACCCGAACTTGTTGGAGAGCGCCATGAGGTAGTTGCCGCGGATGCGCGCCTGGAGGTTCTCCTCGGTGACGTCCTCCTTGAGCCCCTTGAACGGCTTGACCAGCGCGCGGCGGTAGGCGTTCAGCACCGGGGTGATGGGCAGCCGCAGGAACTCGATGCCGAGGTTCCGGGCGAGCCGCGCCGCGTCCCCCCGCGTGCCCGCCGACGAGAACAGCGAGGGCATGGTCACCCCGGTGACGTTGGCCGGCCCCAGCGCGTCGCACGCGATGGATGCCACCAGCGAGGAGTCGATGCCGCCCGAGAGGCCGAGCACCACGTGGGCGAACCCGTTCTTGGTGACGTAGTCGCGGGTGCCGAGGACGAGCGCCTGGTAGATCTCCTCCACCGGCTCGAGCACCGCCACCTCGTGGGCGGCGAGCCGCGGCCGCTCGGGCGCGGGCAGCGGCGGCAGCGCCACCCGCCGTGGCGCGACGGTGGTGGCGCGCAGCTTCTCCTTCCGGCGCCGCGAGTCGTGCAGCCGGGCCCGGAAGACCTCGTCGAGGTCCAGGTCGGCCACCACGAAGTCCTCCTCGAAGGCACGGCCGCGGGCCACGCACTCGCCCTTCTCGTTGAACATCAACGACTGGCCGTCGAAGATCAGCTCGTCCTGGCCGCCCACCGTGTTGACGAAGGCCAGGCACACGAGATCGTCGGCCGCGCGGGTCGCCAGCATCTTCTCGCGGAAGCGTCCCTTGCCCGCGTGATACGGCGAGGCGTTGATGCTCACCACCAGCTCCGCGCCGCCCAGCGCCTGCAGCGTGGTGGGCCCGGTCGGATACCAGATGTCCTCGCAGATGTTGGCCGCGATGACCGTCTCGCCGATCGTGAACACCGGCGACTCGGTGCCGGACTGGAAGTAGCGGTTCTCGTCGAAGACGCCGTAGTTCGGCAGGTACTGCTTGTGATACGTGCCCGCCTGGACCCCGTCGTGGAGGATGGCCGCCGCGTTGAAGATGTCGTCGCGCTTGTCCACGTAGCCGACGATCGCGGTGAGCCCGCGGCTCGCCCGCGCCACCTCGTCGAGCGCGCGCAGGTTGGCCTCGATGAAGGCGGGCTTGAAGAGCAGGTCCTCGGGCGGGTATCCGGTCAGGACCAGCTCCGGGAACGCCACGATGTCGCAGCCGAGGGTGCGGGCCCGGTCCATGCCGGCGACGACCATCCGCGCGTTGGCCTCGACGGCGCCCACCGTCGGGTTCACCTGGGCCAGCCCCACCCGTACCCGCCGCATGCCGGTATTCTACCCTCTTCGGCCGGCTTTCACCGTCAGGCGCAGGCCGGCCACGATCAGCAGGCCCCCCGCCGCCAGGAAGGGCGTCACCGGCTCGCGCAGCCACCACACCCCGAGGAGCGCGCCGGCCAGGGGCTGCAGGTTGACGAACGCGGCCACCCGCGCGGCCCCCACCCGCTCCAGGCACCAGTTCCAGACCGCGTAGCCGAGCGCGGTGATGACCACCCCCATGTAGAGCGTGCCCGCGATCGCGGCCGGCGTCCACGCCGGCGGAGGGCCGAGGCGCCACTCGAGCCAGGCCAGTGGCGCGATCGAGATCGCGCCCCACCCCACCGAGTGCGCGGTGACCGCCGCGACCGGATGGCGGGTCAGCACGCCGCGCCCCAGCAGCGAGTACGCGGCGTAGGCGATCCCGGAGAGGATGAGCGCCAGATCGCCGCGCCAGTGCGGCATGAGCGACCGGGTGAGCCCGGGCACCCCGTTCACGACCACGACGACGGCGCCCAGCAGGGTCAGCGCCGCGCCGACCGTCTCCCGCCGCGACAGGCGCTCGCCCAGCAGGAGCGGCGCGAGCACGAGCAGCGTGGTCGGCTCGACCGTGATGAGGAGCGCGCCGTTGCTCGCGGTCGAGTGCGCGAGACCCCAGTTGCCGAGCGCGAAGGCGAGCGCGAAGCCCACCACGCCCATCAGGGCGACTCGCACCCGGTCGCCCGCGGTCCACGCCGCGCGCGGGGGCCCGCCCGATTTCCACCCGGCCCACCCCAGGAGCAGCACCGCGCCGATCAGCACGCGAGCGAGTCCGAGGGTCGCGGGTCCGATGTCGGCGAGCACGATCCGGCTGACCGAGTAGCCGGTGGCGAAGACGAGGTTGGCGGCGAGGAGGATCAGGTACGGGCCGGACACCGGGCGAGCTTAGCGTATCGGCGGCAGCCGTGATACTCATACCCCATGCAGTGCGTGGCCTGCCGCATGGACAACCCGCCCGAGAACCGCTTCTGCGATCAGTGCGGAGCGGCGCTGGAGTCGGTGTGCCCGAGCTGCGGGGTGCCGCTCCGGCCCGGGGCCCGGTTCTGCGGGGCCTGCGGCAAGCGTCTCGGCGAGGCCGCGGTCGAGAAGCCGGCGGAGCCGGCGGCGACCCCGCCCCCGGGCCCGGCCACGCCGCCGCTCGCCTACCGGGGCCCGGTCGCCGCCTACACGCCGCGGCACCTGGCCGACAAGATCCTGCGCTCGCGCTCTGCCCTCGAGGGCGAGCGCCGCCAGGTCACCGTCCTCTTCGCCGACATCGCGGGCTTCACCGGGCTGGCCGAGCAGCTCGATCCGGAGGACGTGCACCGGATCGTGGACCGGTGCTTCGAGCTGATCACCGCCGAGGTCCACCGGTTCGAGGGCACGATCAACCAGTACACCGGCGACGGGGTGATGGCGCTCTTCGGCGCCCCGATCGCGCACGAGGACAGCCCGCGGCGCGCGGCGCACGCGGCCCTCGCGGTCCAGCGGGCCCTCCGGGACTACGATCGCGAGCTGCAGGCCCAGCGGGGCCTCCACCTGCAGATGCGGATCGGGCTGCACACCGGACCGGTGGTGGTCGGGAAGATCGGCGACGACCTGCGGATGGACTACACCGCGGTCGGCGACACCACCAACCTGGCCGCGCGTCTCCAGCAGAACGCCCGCCCCGGCAGCGTGGTGGTGAGCGCGGCGACCCAGACCGCCATCGGCGGCTTCTTCGAGACGCTCGACCTGGGCGAGGTCGCGGTGAAGGGCCGCGCGCCGGTGCGCGCGTTCGAGGTGCTGCGGGCCCGCGCGCGGCGCTCCCGGCTCGACGCGGCCGTCGAGCGCGGGCTCACCCCGTTGGTGGGGCGCGGGCGCGAGGTGGAGGTCCTGCTCGAGCGCTTCGCGCAGGTCAAGCGCGGCCACGGCCAGGTCGTGTCCCTGGCCGGAGACGCGGGCATCGGCAAGTCGCGCCTGCTCCTCGAGTTCCGGCGGGCGCTCATGGACGCCGACGAGCGCGCCACCTGGCTGGAGGGGCAGTGTGTCTCCTTCGGCCAGTCCATCCCGTTCCTGCCGCTCATCGACCAGCTCCGACTCAACTTCCACATCGAGGAATTCGACGGCGAGCCGGAGATCATCGCCAAGGTCGAGCACGGCATGCGGCGCATGGGAGAGCTCGAGGCCCACATCCCGTACGTCCGCTACCTGCTGTCCGTCGATCCCGGCGACCGCGGCATCCTCGACATGGAGGCGAGCGCGCGCCGGCAGAAGTGCTTCGAGGCCATCCGGGCCCTGTCGCTCCGCGGGGCGCGCCTGCGTCCGCTCGTCCTCGTCTTCGAGGACCTGCACTGGATCGACACCGGAACCGAGGAGTACCTCGCCTCGATGACCGACGCGGTGGCCAGCGTGCCCCTCATGGTGATCCTCACCTACCGGGTGGGCTATTCGCCCCCGGTCCCCGCCCGCAGCTTCCACACCGCGCTCACCCTCCATGCCCTGTCCGAGGCCGACGCGGTGACCATGGCCGGCCACGTGCTCGGCGCCGACGACCTTCCCCCCGCCCTGCGCCAGGCGCTGCTGGAGAAGGCGGAAGGCGTCCCCCTCTTCATCGAGGAGGTCACCAAGACCCTGCTGGACCTGGGCGTGCTCCAGCGGGACGGGGGCGTCTACCGGATCGTGGAAGGCGTGGACTCCCTGAACGTGCCCGACACCATCCAGGGCATCATCATGGCCCGCCTCGACCGGCTGGGCGAGGACGGCAAGCGCACGGTGCAGCTCGCGTCCGTCATCGGGCGCCAGTTCCTCGGGCGGCTGCTCGAGCGGGTCGCGGGGGTCAGGGAGCGGCTGACCGAGCTGCTGGAGGAGCTGAAGGAGCTCGAGATCATCTACGAGCTGGGGCTCGCCCCCGAGCCGTCCTACATCTTCAAGCACGCCCTCATCCAGGACGTCGCGTACCAGAGCCTGCTCAAGGAGCGTCGGCGCGAGCTGCATCGCGCGGTCGGCCGGGCGATCGAGGAGATCTACGCCGACCGGCTGGCCGAGCACGCCGAGGAGCTGGCCCACCACTTCCAGAACGGGGGCGACTGGCAGAAGGCCTTCACCTACCTCGTGCGGTCCGGCGACCGCGCCAAGGCGGCCTACGCGAACCAGGCCGCGCTCGACTTCTACGCGCGGGCCCTCGAGGTCGCCGCGCGGGTGACGCCTCCGCTGGCCTCGACCCGGATCGTGGAAGTCCACCACCGGCGGGGCGAGGCCCTGCGCCTGCTCGCCCGCTACGCCGACTCGATCGCCGCCTTCGAGCTCATGCGCGAGGTGGCGCGGAGCGGGGGCGATCGGGTGCGCGAGGGCGAGGCGCTGGTCGAGATCTCCTACAGCCAGTTCCTCACCTTCAACAACGAGGGCATCGCCCACTGCCGCCGGTTCGCCCAGGACGCCCTCGCCATCGGCCGGGAGACCGGCGATCAGCACGTGGTGGCGCGGAGCCTCTGCTATCTCGGCCTGGCCGCGCAGGCGGACGGCGACCCGGCGCAGGGCGACCGGCTGTTCGAGGAGTCCCTGGGCATCGCCCGGGCCGGCGGCTTCGCGGACACGGTGGCGGTGAATCTCACCTGGCTCGGAGCCCACGCCAACTGGCGCGGCGAGTTCTCCCGGGCCATCGAGACGAGCCGGGAGGCCGCGGCGGCCGCGCGCGAGATCAGCGACGGCCTCTCCGACATGATCTCGGGCGCGTTCATGTGCCTGAGCCAGATCGGCCTCGGGCACTACGTGGAGGCGCTCGCCACCATCGACGATGGGCTGGCCAAGGCGCGCGACCGCAACAACTCGTTCATCATGGGCCGGCTCACCAACACCCTGGGCTGGCTCTACCAGGAGATCGGCGACTTTCGCCGCGCCACCGAGTACAACCGCGAGGCGGCCGAGATCGGCCGGGGGGCCAAGAACGCCAACGTCGAGGTCAGCTCGCTGATCAACCTGAGCCTCGACGAGCTCAACCTGGGCGATCCCCGGCGCGCCCTGGCCCTCATGGAGGAGACCCAGGAGCGGGTGGAGAAGTTCGCCTTCGGCGCCCACCGGTGGCGCTGGTCGCTCCACCTGAGCGCGTATCTCAGCGAGGCCCTGATCGCGACCGGCGATCCTGCGCGCGCCCTCGAGCACGCCGACAAGGCGCTCCGACAGGCCCGCGGCACCGGGTCGCTGAAGTACGAGGCGAGAGCCCACGCCCTCCGCGGTCAGATCTTCCTCGACGGCGGCCAGCGCGACGACGCCCGCGCGAGCCTGGCCGAGGCGCTGGCGATCGCCCGACGTATCGGCTATCCCACGCTCACGTGGCAGGCCGCCCACCTGCTCGCCCGGACCGAGGCGGCGACCGGACGGATGGACCAGGCGGCGGCCGCGGCGCGACTGACCACCGACACGCTGGAGGAGATCGTCGCCCGGCTGCCGGATCCGGCCCTGCGGCGCACCTTCCTGGGCTGGCGCCGGGTCGCCACCGCGCAGGAGGACGTGGGACGACTGCTGCGCGGCTGAGCGGGCCATCCGCTGGTGGGCCCGCGGCCGAGGCTCGGGTATAATCCCGCGCATGAAGCCCAAGATCCCGTGGCTCCCGCACGAGGTGCAGCCGGGTCAGCCGACCGAGGTGTGCCCGCGCTGCGGCGCCCGGAAGCTGATGCCGTGGACGCTGAGGCGCGATCCGAAGCGCGTCACCCTGCTCCGCACGTGGGTGTGCACCGCGTGCCAGACCACCGAGGAGCGCGAGGAGCCGGAGTAGGTCGGGTCGGCCGGAATCGGCCGGAATCGGAAGGAGCGCGCGTCAGGCCGGCGCGTTCACCACGTCGATCAGGCCCCGCAGCCGCGAGAAGCCGGATCGATTGAAGGGCAGCACCAGCCTCGGCAGCTCCGGCAGCTCTTCCCCCTCGCCCGCCACCGGGCCGGGGGCCTGCACCGCCGGCCCGCTCAGGATGTCCGCGAAGCTGGTGTTCACCTCGGCGAGGGTCTCGGAGCCGAGCGCGCGGCGCATCCGGAGCACCAGCGAGTCGCGCACGTAGCGCTGCGAGTGGTAGTTCCGGTAGAAGCCCTCGACCTCCGCCGCGGCCGCCTCCACGTCGTCGGTGATCCGGTAGAGGTCGGGATCGGTCGGCCCCACCATGCCGCGTCCCACCATCTCGCGCCGCACGAAAGTGTCGAAGGTCTTCCAGTAGGTGCCGCCCGGCTCGTCGAGCATCACGAGCGGTAGCACCGGCGACTTGCCGGTCTGGATCAACGTGAGCGCCTCGAAGGCCTCGTCGGCGGTTCCGAACCCGCCGGGGAGGAAGGCCATCGCGTGCGCCTCCCGCACCAGGAAGAGCTTCCGGGTGAAGAAGTACTTGAACGAGATCAGCTTCGGATCGGCCGCGATCCAGGGATTCGCCTCCTGCTCGAAGGGCAGGCGGATGTTGAGGCCGAACGAGCGCTCGCCCCCCGCCCCTTCCTGGGCCGAGCTCATCACCCCGCCGCCCGCGCCGGTCATGACCATCCAGCCGGCGCCGGTGATGCGCTTGCCGAAGGCGTAGGCCTGCTCGGCGATCGGGTGCTCGCGCGGCGTCCGGGCCGAGCCGAACACGGTCACCTTCGGCACGTTCCGCCACGGGGCGAAGACCTTGAAGCCGTAGCGGATCTCCTTGAACGCGGAGTTCGCGATCTTGAGATCGGCCACCCCGGTGCCGTCCTCGTACATCTTGAGCGCGGTGGTCAGCATCTCGGCGTAGAGCGGCCAGGCCGCTTCCGGAACGCGGAGGTGCTCGAGCAGGGCGTCCAGACGGCGATTGGCCTCCTCGGATTGGAGCTGGTAACGACGATCGGCGCTCACGATTGCAGTATACACGCGAGCCTCCTCAGGCCAGCGTATGCCGGACCATCTTGCCCTCGACCATGTAGATCACCATCTCCGCGATGTTGGTGGCGTGGTCGGCGACCCGCTCCATGAAGCGGGAGATCAGGATCAGCCGGATGGCGCGGGGGATCGTCCGGGGATCCTCCATCATGAAGGTCAGGAGCTCGCGGAAGATCTGCTCCTTGAGCGCGTCGACCTCCGCGTCCTCCCCGCAGACCTGCCGGGCCAGGGCGGTGTCCCGGGCCACGAAGGCGTCGAGACTCTCCTTGACCATGCGCTGCGCCTTCTCGGCCATGCGGGGGAGATCGATGTAGGGCTTGAGCTGGGGCTCCACGTTCAGCTCGAGCACGCGCTGGGCGATGTTGACGGCCTGGTCGCCGATGCGCTCCAGGTCGGTGACGATCTTCATGGCGGTGGTGATGAAGCGAAGGTCACCCGCGGCCGGCTGGTGCAGGGCGAGCAGGCTCACACACTGCTCGTCCACCTCCACGTCGTAGGTGTTCACCTGCCGGTCCCGCTCGATGACCTCCTGGGCTACGACGTCGTCCCGCTCCAGGAGCGCCTTCATGACCCGCCGGATCTGGTCCTCGACGAGCCCGCCCATGGCGAGCAGGGTCTGCTTGAGGGCCTCGAGCTCCTCGTGGAAATGCCGTGGCATGGCGATCCCGCTCCTAGCCGAACCGACCGGTGATGTAGTCTTCCGTTCGCTTGTCGCCGGGGGTGGTGAACATCTCCTTGGTCACCCCGAACTCCACCAGCTCGCCCATCAGGAAGAAGCCCGTCCACTCCGAGACCCGGGCCGCCTGCTGCATGTTGTGGGTGACGATGGCGATCGTCAGCTCCTTCTTCAGGTCGTGGATCAGCTCCTCGATCTTGGCGGTGGCGATCGGGTCCAGCGCCGAGCACGGCTCGTCCATGAGGAGGATCTGCGGATCCACCGCCAGCGCCCGTGCGATGCAGAGCCGTTGTTGCTGGCCCCCGGAGAGGCTCACCCCCGACTTGTCCAGGTCGTCCTTCACCTCGTCCCACAGGGCCGCGTGCCGGAGCGCCCGCTCCACCTCCTCCTGCAGGCGCGATTTCCGGCGAACGCCTCCCAGCCGGAGGCCGGCGGCCACGTTGTCGAACACCGACATGGTCGGGAACGGGTTCGGCTTCTGGAAGACCATGCCGATCCGCCGCCTCACGTCCACTGGATCCACCCCGGGGGCGTAGAGATCCTCACTGTTGAGCAGCACCTGGCCGGCGACCCGCGCCCCCGGCACCGTCTCGTGCATGCGGTTGACGCAGCGGATGAAGGTGGACTTCCCGCACCCCGAGGGGCCGATGATCGCGGTGACCGCGTTCGGGGCCACCGTGAGGTCCACCCCCTTCAGGATCAGGTTGTCCCAGAACCAGGCCCGCAGCCCCTTGACGTAGATGCCGTCTCCCATGGTCACCTCACCGGGCAACGGACCGGCCTCGCGTGGCCAGCCTCGCCGCCAGACTCGCCAGGAACACCAGCGTGATCAGCACGAGCGCCCCGGCCCACGCCTGCCGGTGCCAGTCGTCGTAGGGCGCGATGGCATACGCGTAGATCTGCAGCGGCAGCGCCGCGATGGGCTGGTCGAGACCCTGATGCCAGAACCGGTTGCCGAGCGCGGTGAAGAGCAACGGCGCGGTCTCCCCCGCGATCCGGGCCAGCGCCACCATGAACCCGGTGATGATCCCGGCGCGCGCCGCGGGGATGACGATGCGCAGGCTCACCTTCCACTCCGGCAGCCCCAGCCCGAGCCCGGCTTCCCGGAGCGCATTGGGAACCAGCCGCACCATCTCCTCGGTGGTCCGGAGCACGATCGGGACCAGGATCAGGCCGAGCGCGAGGCCGCCCGCGAGCGCCGAGAAGCGCCGCATCGGCAGCACCACCACGGTGTAGGCGAAGATGCCGAAGACGATGGACGGCACCCCGTTCATGACGTCGGCCACGAAGCGGAGGATCCACGGCAGGCGCCGGTCGCGGGACTCGGCCAGGTAGACCCCGCCCAGGATCCCGACCGGGAGCCCGACCGCCACCGCGAGGCCGATCATGATCACGCTACCCACGATGGCGTTGGCCACCCCGCCGCCCGGCTCTCCCACCGGCTTCGGGAGGTGCAGGAAGAAGTCCACGTTGATGGCCGACGCCCCCTGGTAGAGGAGGAAGCCGAAGATCAGCAGGAGCGGGCACACCACGGCGATGGCCGCCGCGAACGTGAGGCCGCTGACCCCGGTGCTGACCAGCCGGCGCGCGGCGGGGGTCATTCGCGCCCACCCCGGGCCGGTCCCTCGACGCTCCAGACCAGGAGCCGGGCGAACCCGTTGACGAGGACCGTGATCACCAGGAGAAGCAGGCCGATCTCGACCAGGGCGGAGACGTAGAGATCCGACGTCGCCTCGGTGAACTCGTTGGCGAGCACGCTCGCCATGGTGTAGCCCGGGGCGAACAGGGAGGCCGCGATCTCGGGGCGGTTGCCGATGACCATGGTCACCGCCATGGTCTCGCCGAGCGCGCGACCGAGCCCGAGCAGGATGGCCCCGATCAGGCCGGATCGGCCGTAGCGCAGCACCGCGATCCGGGTCGCCTCCCACCGGGTGGCCCCCAGCCCGAGCGCGGCCTCTCGCTGCGAGCCCGGGACGGCCAGTAGCACCTCGCGACTCACCGACGTGATGTAGGGCACCACCATGATGGCCAGGATGAGGCCCGCGGCGAGCATCCCGATGCCGTAGGGTGGCCCCTGGAAGAGCGGCAGGAAGCCGAGCGTGCGTCCGAGCGCCGGCTGCACCCAGTCGCGCAGCCAGGGCACCAGCACGAAGATGCCCCAGAGGCCGTACACCACGCTCGGCACCGCCGCGAGCATCTCGATCAGGAACGCCACCGGCGGACGGACCCACGCCGGCGCCAGCTCGGCGAGGAAGATGGCCGCCCCGAGCGAAAGCGGCACCGCGATCAGCAAGGCCAGGAGCGACGACAGGAGCGTGCCGTAGATGAACGGCAGCGCGCCGAACTCGCCCGCGACCGGGTCCCACTGCGAGGTCACCAGGAACCGGAGCCCGAAGGCCCGGATCGCTCCCCACGACTCCCAGGCGAGCGCGGCGACCAGGCCGGCGGCCAGCACGAGCACCAGCCACACCGATGCGAGCACGCACGCCCGGTAGATCCGGTCACCGAGGGCGACGCGCCCCCGGCTGATGGCCCGCGGGGGCAGCGACAGCCGATCGGCCGTCCCTGCCCCCGCGATCGAGTCTGCGGCCATCCGGGCCCGGGCTACTGCGCCGCCAGCAGCGGCTTGCCGGAGTAGGTGATCAGCTTGATCTTGGCCTCGATCTCCTTCACCACCGGCGCCGGCAGCGGCGCGTAGAGGAGCGCGGCCGGATGCTTCTGCCCGTCGTGGATCGCCCACCACAGGAACTTCACGAGGGCCTTGCCCTTCGACTCGTTGGGCTGGTCCTTGTACACCAGCAGCCACGTGAAGCTCGAGATCGGGTACGCGTCGGCGCCCGGCGCGTTCGTGAGCGACACCCGGAAGTCGGCCGGCATGCTCTTGGCCGCCCCGGCCGCCGCCGCCGTCGTGGTCTCGATGGTCGGCTCGATGAGCTTGCCCGCCTGGTTCTTGATCTTGGCCGCGGGCAGCTTGTTGGTGATCGCGTAGGCCAGTTCGACGTACCCGAGGGACCCGGGCGCGTTCTTCACCTGGCCCGCCACCCCCTCGTTGCCCTTGCCGCCCAGCCCCACCGGCCACTTCACGGACGTCCCCCGCCCGACCTGCTTCTCCCACTCCGGGCTGATCTTGCACAGGTAGTCGACCCAGATGTAGGTGGTGCCGCTGCCGTCCGACCGGTGCACCACCACGATCGGCTGATCCGGCAGGCTCGCGGAGGGGTTCAGCGCCTTGATCCGCGCGTCGTTCCACTTGGTGATCTTGCCGAGGAAGATATCGGCCAGCACCTCTCCGGTGAACGCCAGCTGGGGATTCCCGGGCAGGTTGTAGGTAGCCACCACCGCGCCCATCACGGTGGGGATGTGGAACAGCTCCCCCGGCGCCTTCTTGAGCTGGTCGTCGGTCATCGGCCCGTCGGAGGCCCCGAAGTCCACCGTCCGCTCGGTGATCTGCCGGATCCCGCCGCCGCTGCCGATCGACTGATAGTTGAAGCGCACTTCCGGGTCGACCTTGATGTATTCCTCGAACCACTTCGAGTAGATCGGGTACGGGAAGGTGGCCCCCGCGCCGTTCATGAGCATCTGCGCGTCGGCCGGGGCGAGCCGCCCGAGCGTGGCGATCGCCAGCAACAGCACCGCGAGGAACGACCACTGCTTCTTCATCGCGCTCTCCTCTAGTCTTTCTGTCCGTGTGGTTTGGGGGGAGTATGCTGCAGGCCGGTGACGAATCGATGACGCGAGTGTTACATCCGTGTTAACAGTCACGACCGCTCACGGAACCGATACCCCACCCCGCGAACCGTCTCGATCCCCGGCTCGGGGGCGCGGGCCGCGATGAACTTGGCGCGGAGCCGGGCGACGTGCACGTCGACGGTCCGGGGCTCCACGAAGCCGTCCTGGCCCCACACCAGGTCCAGCAGCTCTTCGCGGCCGAAGACCCGGCCCGGTGAGCGAACCAGGGCCGAGAGCAGATCGAACTCCTTCCGGGTCAGCTCGACGAGGCGGCCCTTCATCTTGACCTCGAACCGCTGGCGGTCGATCTCGAGGTCGCCCGCCCGCACCGGCTGGCCGGCCGTGTCGTCGCCGGAGCGGCCGCGGCGCGAGACGGCCCGGACCCGCGCCACGAGCTCGCGGGGCGAGAAGGGCTTGGTCACGTAGTCGTCGGCTCCCATCTCGAACCCGAGGACCTTGTCGCCCTCTTCCACGCGACCGGTCACCATGATCACCGGGATGGCCTGGGTCTCCCGGTCCTGCTTGAGTCGCCGGCAGATCTCCCAGCCGTTGAGCTGGGGCACCATGATGTCGAGCAGGATGACGTCGGGCCGCGCCTCCTTCGCCTGTCGCAGGGCGTCGGTGCCGTTGCCCGAGAGCCGGACGTCGTAGCCTTCCTTGCCGAGGTTGTAGCGGATCATCTCGGCCACGTCGGCCTCGTCCTCGACCACCAGCACCTTCGTGGCCCGGCTCGTCCCCGGACCCGGCCTGTCCGTCACGCCCCGCCGGCTTCCCGCCATCGAGTCGACCCCCAGGTTCACTCTCGTCATGGCCGGATGGTGCCTGCGAGGAGTTACGGGACGATGACGACGGGGTAAATCATGCGTAAACGATTCCGGAGACAAGCTGACGCCCCCGCGGGGGACGGGGGCGTCGGAGAAAAGCGGCGGAGCGGCGCTCAGCGCGCCCGGGATCGGGTCAGGCGCCGAGCTCGCGCGAGGTGATCTTGTACTTGAACGCGTCCGGATCGAGGCTGTCCTTGCGCCCCTCGCCGGTCTCGCCCTGCGGGTACATCAGGAACGCCACCGCGTCGTCCTTGCTGTTGACCAGCTTCACGTCGTGGGCGTAGTTGTAGCCGAGCCAGTTCATCTCCCACTGGCCGAACAGCTTCGCCCGCGCCTTCTTCGTGGTCGGATCGTCGAGCGGGATGCCGCCCCGCTCCTCGAGGACCACCTTGCGCACGTCGGCGGGGTCGACCGGCACCCAGCCCAGGCTCGGAGTGTAGAACTCGGCCCGACAGTGCTGGGCCTTCGTGATATCGCCGCTCTTGCCCAGGCACTTGAACTCGGCGGAGTCGGCCACCCGCACCCCGTAGACGTCGCGCGCGGGCAGCCCCGCCGCGCGGGCCAGCCCCACGAAGAGCGCGTTGAGGTCGGCGCACTTGCCGCCCAGGTTGCCGGTCTCGAGCATCGCGCGGATGTCCCCGACCCCGCAGCCCCGCACCTTGGGATCCCGGAAGGTGTTGTCGACGATCCACTCGTAGATCGCGCGGGCCTTCTCCACGTCGCCGTCGATGCCCTTGGTGATCTGCTGCGAGGTCTTCTTCACGATGCCGTCGGTCCGCACGAGCCGCGACGACTCCCGATAGCGGGCGAGGGTGGCCCGGTCCTCGGGCGCCGGGTTGCCGCCCGGTCTGCCGACCTCCACCATGCGGTCGCGGGTGGCGAAGCGCGTGGTCACCTCGACCGCGGGCGCGCTCTCCCCGGCCGGCCACTCCGCGTAGAGGATCCCCGCGCCGTACTTCTCGTCGCGGTAGACGCGCGCGACGGTGGCGTTGCCGGTCCAGGTCTGCCCGAGGCTCTTCTGATAGTCGGTGTCGACCTGCAGCGGCAGTGGCAGCCACACCCGCGTGGGCCCGGTGGGGTTCGCCACCTCCGCGCGCGTCACGACCTCGAAGGCGCGCCATTTGGATTCGTCCGGCTGCGCGGCCCGGGCGACGCCGCCGGGACGCGACCATCCGCCGATCGTCGCCCCGGCCGCCATCGCGATACCGCTCTTGAGAAAGCCCCGTCGCTCCATGGAATGCCCCCTGGTCGTCCGATGCGCTGCGAGTCGCCGGGCCGTATCCGGCCCGACCGTCTGGCAATGTGACAGGCGCCGTTCCAAAGGTCCAATCCATTGTGCCGATGCGGCGATGCATCGGCATAGGCCACGCCTATGCCGTTCGTCTGGGCCCGGGGCCCACGACATTCTTGGAGAAGACGCGGATGCCGTGGTATTTCAAGGATATCTACACGACGCCATCGACAATCGCGACGGTACTCATGCCCTCGAGCCGCCCTGCATGAAGGTGCTGCTCATCCGGCACGCTCCCGCGGTCAGGACCGGGACGGGTGGCATCCGCGACCACGACCGGCCCCTGACGCCCCGGGGCCGCCGCCGCTTCCGAGAGGCGGCCCGAGGGCTGGCCCGCATCGCCGACCGCCCCGACATCCTCCTGACGAGCCCACTCACCCGCGCCCGCGACACCGCCGAGATCGCCGCCGCGGCCTTCAAGCGGGTCACGCCCCGGATCGAGCCCGCGCTCGGTCAGGATGACGTCGACGTGCTCGTGACCGCGCTCAAGCGGTATCGCCCCGACGCGACCGTCGCGCTGGTCGGCCACGAGCCCACCCTGTCGGGGCTGCTCGCCCACCTGCTCGGCATGCACCAGGGCGACGATCGCTTCGCCTTCAAGAAGGGGGGCGCGGCCCTCGTGCACCTGCCGGACGGGCCGTCGATGCAGGGGCAGCTCCGCTGGTTCGTCAAGCCCAGGATCCTGAGGCTGGTCGGCTCGCGCTAACCGTGAGCTCGGACCTCGTCGCCATCGTCGACCTCGGATCCGCCGCCGTCCGCTTCCTCCTCGCCCAGATCCGACCCCGGGCCGGCTTCCGCATCCTGGCCCAGGAGCGTGTGCCAACGCGCCTCGGGGGTGGCGCGCCCGGAACCCTGCCCCGGCGGGCCATCGACCTGACCCTGCGGGCGGTGCACCGGTTCTTCGCGCGCCACTCGCCGCAGGACCAGGGCCCGCGCATCGTGGCCATCGCCACCTCGGCGGTACGGGACGCGCGCAACCGCGAGCGCCTCCTCGATCCGCTGCGGCGGAACGAGGGCATCGAGGTGCGGGTGCTCACCGCGCAGGAGGAGGCGCGCTTCGGCGTGGCGGCGGCGCTCGACAGCCTGCCCTTCGCGAAGGGCCTGGTCGCGGACCTGGGCGGCGCCAGCCTGCAGCTCAGCCGGGTTCGCCGTCGGCGGGTGGTCTCCACCGCGAGCCTCCCGCTGGGCGCGGTGCGCATCACCGAGCGCTTCCTCCCGCGAGACCCGCCGACCCCGCGCGAGCTGCGCGCGCTCCGCGCCGAGATCCGCGCGCGACTGCAGACCGCGCTGCCGCTCGGCGATCGCGGGGAGGTGCTGGTCGCGCTGGGGGGCACGGTGCGCACCCTCGCCAGCGTCCACCTGCGCGCGAACCCGGGCGAGCGCAAGCACCGCCACGGGCTCGTGCTCCGCCAGTCCGACGTCACCGCGATCCGCGAGCGGCTCGAAGCG
>JBGQHJ010000039.1:0-32577 GCA_041497895.1 Methylomirabilia bacterium | reverse complement strand
TGGTGACCCCGGCGGGATTCGAACCCGCGATCTCGACCTTGAAAGGGTCGCGTCCTTGGCCAGGCTAGACGACGGGGTCCCTGGGCCTACCGTGTGGACGAGCGGAACAGCGGCATGATAGCAGGCCGTCGGCAGGCCGACAACTCGACAACCGCGCGCTACTTCGCGTAGGAGACGAAGAAGGAGCCGAACTCGACCGGCTCGAAGCAGGCGGGCAGCTCGCCGTGCTTCCAGGCGCCAGGGATCTTCTGCAGGCGGAAGTTCGGCTGATGCCCGAAGCGCTGGTAGAGCTCGCCCTCGCTGAACACCCGGCAGTGGTCGGCGTAACCGTGGACCGGCGCGTAGTCCGGGATCGGCCCCTTGGCCCGGAACTCGTGCATCGGCACCACGAAGCAGAAGCGGCCGCCCGGCCGCAGCACGGCCATGATCGAGCGGATGGTCTCGTCCACGTCGCGCACGTGCTCGAGCACCGCGAAGGAGTAGATCAGGTCGAACGACTCCTTCGGGAACGTCTCGTGCACCTCCTCGGCCAGCCCCTGGCGGAAGTGCGCGTTGCCGAACCGGTTGAGCTGCCGGGCGATCCGCACGTTGGTGGCCGAGACCTCGACCCCCTCGACGTCCATGTCCGGATGGCGCGCGGCGAGCGCCATCGCGACCCCGCCCTCCCCGCTGCCCGCGTCGAGCACCCGGCGCGCCCGCACCTCGGCCACCTCGCGCTCCAGCGCCTGGAACTCCGGATCGCGCCCGCGACGCTCGACCATCTTGCGGGTCTTCCGTCCGAGCAGCATGCGGATGCGCTTCTCGATCAGCTTGAGCCCCATGCGCCAGCGCAGGCGCCGGTACTGCTCGTCCTGCGCCGCGATGTACGCCTCGCGGCTCGCCAGGTGCCCGAGCCACGAGCGGATGCGCGCGGCCTGCTCGGCGTAGCGGGGGTCGGGATGGGCCGCGTGGGCGGCCTCGACCATCTCGAGCGCCCCGTAGATGTTCTCGCGGTAGAGCTCGAAGCGCACCGCCTGCAGCGCCGCGTCGGGGTCCTTGGGATCGGCGCCGAGCCGTGCCAGCGGCCCGCTCGCGGCGTCGTCCGCGGTCATCAGGCGGCGGGGCGCGGGGCCATGTTGGGCACGACCTCGCGCCGGGTGGCCCGCTCCCGGAAGCGCTCCAGGTAGAGGTAGATGACCGGCGTGATGTAGAGGGTGAGCAGCTGCGAGAGCACCAGGCCGCCGACCACCGCCAGGCCGAGGGAGCGGCGCGAGTCGGCGCCCGCGCCCACGCCCACCGCGATGGGCAGCGTGCCCATGAGGGCGGCCATCGTGGTCATCATGATGGGGCGGAAGCGCAGCAGGCAGCCCTCGTAGATCGCCTCGGCGGCGGGCTTGCCCTTGCGCTGGGCGTCGATGGCGAAGTCGATCATCATGATGGCGTTCTTCTTCACGATCCCGACCAGCATGATAATCCCGACGAAGCCGTAGAGGTTCAGTTCCTGGTGGAAGATCAGCAGGGTCAGGAGCGCGCCCACGCCCGCCGACGGCAGCCCGGAGAGGATCGTCAGCGGGTGGATGAAGCTCTCGTAGAGGATGCCCAGGATCAGGTAGATGACGAGCACCGCGGCGAGGAGCAGCAGCCCGAGCCCCTGCAGCGACCGCTGGAAGGCCTGCACCGTCCCCTGGAAGCTGGTGCTGAGGGTGGCGGGCAGCCGCAGGTCGCGCTCCACCCCCTGGATCTTCTCGACCGCCTCGCCGAGGGCCACTCCCGGCCGCAGGTTGAAGGAGATCGTCACCGCCGGGAGCTGGCCCAGGTGGTTCACGGTCAGCGGCCCCACCGTGCGGGTGAGCTTGGCCACGGTGCCGAGCGGCACCAGCTTGCCGCTCGAGGACCGGATGTAGAGCATCGAGAGCGCGGCGGGGTCGCGCTGGTACTGCGGCAGGAGCTCCATCATCACCCAGTACTGGTTGGTCGGGGTGTAGATGGTGGACACCTGGGGCGCCCCGTAGGCGTTGTTGAGCGCGTTCTCGATCTGCACCGCGGTCACGCCGAGCGCGGAGGCCTTCTCCCGGTCGATCTCCACCAGCACCTGCGGGCTCGTGATCTGCAGATCCGAGTTCACGTCGAGGAAGCCGGCCAGCCCCTTCATCCGCTCGTACATGATCGGGGCCGAGGAATAGAGGGTCTGGAGATCCGCGTCCTGCATCGTGTACTGGTACTGTCCCTTGGTGAGGTTGCCGCCGATGCGGATCGTGGGTAGCACCTGCGGGTAGACGTTCAGGCCCGGGATCCCGGAGAGCTTCTTGCGGAGGTCCTGGACGATCTCGTCCGCGGTGGGCCGCTCGCGGGCGGGCTTGAGCAGCATGAAGATGCGGCCGGTGTTCATGACCACGCTCGAGCCGCTCGCCCCGATCGCCGAGAAGAACTGCCTCACGTAGGGCTGCTTGCCCACGATGCTCGCCGCCTTCACCTGGTGCTCCATCATCCCCTCGAACGAGATGTCCTGGGAGGCCTCGGTGAACGCGAAGACCTGGCCGGTGTCCTCGTTGGGGATGAAGCCCTTCGGCACGATGTAGAAGAGGTAGCCGGTCAGGAGCACGGTGGCGAAGAAGGTCATGAGCGTGAAGCGCGGGTGGCGCAGCACGAGCTGGAGGGTGCGCTGGTAGAGGGCCAGCATCGCGGTGAAGACCCGCTCCGACGCGGCGTAGACCCGCCCGTGCGACTCGGTGGGCGGGCGCAGGAAGCGGCTGCACGCCATCGGAGTGAGGGTCAGGGAGACCACGCCGGACACGATGACCGCGGCGCCGATGACCACCGCGAACTCGTGGAGCAGGCGGCCCACGATACCGCCCATGAACAGCACCGGCAGGAACACCGCGGCCAGCGAGGCGGTCATGGAGACGATGGTGAAGCCGATCTCCCGCGCGCCGACCAGGGCCGCCTCCATCCGGCCCATTCCGTCCTCCATGTGGCGCACGATGTTCTCGAGCATCACGATCGCGTCGTCCACGATGAAGCCCACCGCGAGGGTGAGGGCCATCAGGGACAGGTTGTCGATCGTGTAGCCGAGCACGTACATGACCATGAAGGTGCCCACGATCGACATGGGCAGGGCCAGGCTCGGGATGAGGGTGGCCGAGACGTTGCGCAGGAAGAGGAAGATCACCAGCACCACCAGCACGATCGCCAGCAGCAGGGTGAACTGCACGTCGTGGACCGAGGCCCGGATGGAGACCGAGCGGTCGTAGAGCGTGTTCAGGTTCACCGAGGCCGGGAGCTGGGCCCGGAACACGGGCAGGATCTTGTTGATCGAGTCCACCACCTCGATGGTGTTGGTCCCGGGCTGCTTCTGGATCGCCAGCACCACTGCCCGCTCGTCGTTGTACCAGGAGGCCACCTTGTCGGTCTGCACCCCGTCGATCACCCGCCCGAGCGCCTCGAGCCGAACCGGCGAGCCGTTGCGGTAGGCCACGATCAGCGGCCGGTAGGCCGCCGCGCTCGTGAGCTGGCCGGTGGCCTGCACGCTGAAGGCCTGGTTCGGACCCCAGAGGGTGCCGGTCGGCAGGTTCACGTTGCTGTCCGCGAGGGCCTTCTGCACCTCGTCGATGCCGATGCCGAGGGTGGCCATCGCGCTCGGGTCGAGCTGGGCCCGCACCGCGTACTTCTGCGAGCCGAAGATCCCCACCTGGGCCACCCCCGCGATGGTGGAGATGCGCTGGGAGAGGTTGGTCTGGGCGTACTCGTCGACCACGTAGAGCGGCAGGGTGGGCGAGCTCAGCGAGAGGTAGAGGATCGGCTGGTCGGCCGGGTTGACCTTCTTGTAGGACGGCGGCGTGGGCATGCCGGGCGGCATCTGGGGCTGGGCCGCCGCGATCGCGGCCTGCACGTCCTGCGCCGCCGCGTCGATGTTGCGCTCGAGGGTGAACTGGATGGTGATCTGGGTGTTCCCCAGCGCGCTCGTCGAGGTCATCGAGTCGATGCCCGCGATGGTGGAGAACTGCTTCTCGAGCGGCGTGGCCACCGCCGAGGCCATCGTGTCGGGGCTGGCGCCAGGCAGGGACGCGGTGACCTGGATGGTGGGGAAATCGATGTTGGGCAGGTCGCTCACCGGTAGCAGCCGGTAGGCCATGATCCCGAAGACCAGGATGCCCGCCATGAGCAGCGTGGTCATGACGGGGCGACGGATGAAGAGGTCGGTGCTCATCCACCTGCCTTCCCGGCCGGCGCCTTGGGCGCGTCGCCCGGCGCGGACTCGGGAGCCGCCATCTTCACGTCCACCCGGGCGCCCGGCACCAGCCGGAGCTGCCCGTCCGTCACCACCCGCTCACCCGCCTGGAGCCCGCTCGTGACCACCACGTCGCGGCCATCGGGCGGGCCGGGCACCACCGGGCGGGCCTCCACGGTGTTGTCCGCCTTCACCACGAACACGTACTGGCCCTTCTGGCCGCTCTGCACCGCCTGCGACGGCACCACCACCGCGTTGGGCTGGCGGGTGAGCGTGAGGGCCACGTTGACGAACTGCCCCGGCCACAGCGCGTTCTCGGTGTTCTCGAACGTGGCCTTGAGCTGGATGGTGCCGGTGCTCGCGTCCACCGTGTTGTTCACGAAGGTGAGCCGGCCGCGCACCACGCCACCCGGCGCGCCCGGGGCCTGCGCCTCCACCCGCAGGTCGCCCTGCGCGCGATAGCGCGTGATCTCGGCGAGCTGCACCTCCGGGACCGAGAAGGCGACGTAGATGGGATGGATCTGGTTGATCACCACCATCGGGTTGCCCACGTCGTTGGCCTTGACCACGTTGCCCTGGTGCAGCAGCAGGTTGCCGGTGCGCCCGCTGATCGGGGCGCGGATCTCGGTGTACGAGAGCTGCACCCGCGCGTTCTCCACCGCCGCCTCGTCGGCCCGCACCAGCGCCTTGGCGGTCTCGATCGCGGCGTAGTCGGCCTCGATGGTGGCGGTGAGGGTCTGCTCGGTGGTCCGGATCTGGTCGTACTGCTCGCGCGCCACGAAGCCCCCGTCGACCAGCTTCTTGTAGCGCTGCTCCTCCACCTTGGCGTTCTCGAGCTGCGCGGTGTCCTTGGCCAGGTTGGCCTCGGCCTGCTTCACCATCGCCTGGTGCTGGGCGAGCGTGGCCTGGACCTGGAGCAGCACCGCCTGCAGCTGGCGCGGATCGATCGTGAAGAGCGGGGCACCCGCCCCCACCTCCTGCCCCTCGCCGAAGTGCGCCTTCATGACCTCGCCGTTGATCATCGAGAGCACCGACACGGTGGCGAGGGCCTGCACGTTGCCGATGGCGCGGATCTGCACCGGCACGTCGCGGGTCACGACGTCGGCGACCGTGACCGGCACGCCGGGGGGCGGGGTCTTGGCCGCCGCGGTGTCCGCGCGCCGGTCGCACCCGACGAGCAGGGTACCCGCCAGGAGGGCGCCCGCGAGCGCCGCTCCGCCTGCGAGCCGACCGGGCCGGGCCGTCATGCCTGGGCTCCCGCGGGCGCGGTCAGGGCCGCGGCGAAGCGGCGGAGGAACTCCGCGCGCTCGGCGCGGAAGCCCGCGTCGGTGGCGCTCCGTCCCGTCACCATCCGGGTGAGCTGCGGGAAGGCCAGCGGATACGCGATCAGGCCCATGATCGCGAGGAGCAGGTGCCCGGCGTCGAGATCGGCGGGCAGCAGACCGCGCTGCTGGCGCGCGCGCAGGTCGCCGAGGGCCTCGCGGAACGACGCGCGGCGCTCCTCCTCTCGGATCACCGGCTCGTCGCCCTTGGCGAGGGCCTCCCACTGGATCAGGCGGATCCAGTCGCTGTCCTCGCACGCCATCCGGAACCAGTAGGCGAGGCTCGCCCCCAGGCCCACCGGCGCCTCGGTGAGCCACCCGGCCCGCTCGACCAGCTTACGGTCGAAGATCCCGCGGAAGAGATCCTCCTTGTTGCCGAAGTAGTGGTAGAGCATTCGCTTGTTCACGCGCGCCCGCCGCGCGATGCGCGCGACCCGGGCGCCGGCAAAGCCTTCCGCCGAGAACTCGGCCAGGGCGGCGGCGAGGATCCGGTCCTGGGTCCGCCGGGGATCGCGGGCGTGCGGGGCAGCGGAGCGCTTCACACGAATGGCCGGGCACATGGGCGGGTCGGGCTCATAGTAACCATTCGGATACTTCCGGGTCAAGGCGGACCCGCGGGCGGGTCCGGAGGGGAAGCGGGCGGGGCGGCGACTAGGAGCGGCGGCTCAGGGCGAGGACGCCGAGCCCGGCCAGGGTGGTCAGTGCCAGCACGAGGGCGGCGGGCTCCGGCACGACCGGGCCTGAGCCCACGCCGATGTCGTCCAGGGCCAGGGCACCGGCCGCGGCGGCCGAGAAGACCCCGCCGAAGGTCACGAACTCGAGGTTGTTCCAGCTCGTCGGCACCGGCAAGTGGACGAAGCCCGCGGCGGCGCCCAGGTCATAGATGGCGCTGAGCCCGGCGCCGCCCACCTGGATCGCCAGCACGGAGACGTGCGTGGAGTTCGGCGAGGCGCCCACGGCCGCGAACAGGCCGGCCGCCGCGAACTCGTACAGGTCGAAGGGCATCCCGTCGATCCGCTGCAGGGTGACCCCGCCGACGGGTCCGGCCACCGTCTGGGCCAGGTAGACGGCCGAGCCGTTGCTGACGTAGGTGCTCCCCGGCGTGTCGATCGTGCGGAGGGACGGCCCCGAGAACCGGTAGCCGCTCGTCTCCACCGTCGCGACGAACGGGTTGCCGGCGCTCGCCACGTCGTCCAGGGTGAGCTCGAGAGCCGCGGCCGGCGTCGACCACGTCGTCGCGACGAGCATCATGCCGAGCGTGCACGCGATCGCTTTCATCGTTGGCCTCCTCGAAGGCGTTCCCTCGGACGCAAGGCGCTTGCCACGCGCGGCACGCCGCAAGCGCGCGCCGCTACAGCGCGCCGTCCGTGGGATCGCACCCGCTCGTCGGCCGATGGACGCAGGAGGAGGTGACAGTGTCACTGCCGCTGCGGCGCCGGGAGCCGGCAACTTTCGTCACCGCGCCCGGTGTCAACCGGACGCGCCTTCAGGCCGTCCTGGGCAAATTGGTCGAATTCGTCTAGACTTATCCATGGCCTCGGACTTGCAGCCCTGAACGATCGTGCCGAATCAACCCAGACGGGAGCAGCCGCGACAAGTGCCCCGACGGCCCACGCCACCGGCGCTCCACCTCTCCGGCATCGAGGCCGCCAGCCTGGTGAAGTTCGCCTACTTCACCGAGGAGGCCCCCGCGCCGGGGACGCTGCTCTTCACCGCGTTCCGCCGGAACATGCCGTCCGGGGTCAAGGAGTTCACGGTGCGGAACCCGGTCACGTTCTTCTACGGCATCCAGCAGACCGGCGGCCTGCTGAACATCCAGGTGCGATGGATCAACCCCGACGGCGTGGTGGCCCGCACCAGCGACCAGCCGATGGATCAGTCGCGGGAAGGCGCGCTCTGGACGTGGCAGGTCGATCGGCTCGAGCAGCGCGACCTCTCCCAGCCCGGCGTGTGGGTGGTGGAGCTGCTGATCTCGGGCCATCGGGTCGGGCGGTATCCGCTCCTGGTCCGCCCGCTCGCCCACTAGCCCGACCCGGAAGATAGGGCCCCCGCCCCGGGCCTTTGCTAGACTCAGCACTATGACCGGCCACGCCCTGGTCCTAGTCGTGGAGGACGAGCCCGACGTCCGCGAGCTGATCGCCGACGTGCTCGCCGAGCACGGCTACGAGATCGAGGTGGCACCGGACGGCGCCGCCGCGCTGCAGCTCTCCGACCAGCGCAAGTACGACCTCATCCTGAGCGATCTGCGCATGCCCAAGATGGACGGCGCCGCGCTCTACTGGGCGCTCCAGCTCCGCCACGGCTCGGCGATGCCCCGGATGATCTACGTCACCGGCCAGGCGCACTCGCTGGACTACGCGGGCTTCCTCGCCGCCTCGCGGGTGCCGGTGCTCTCCAAGCCGTTCAGCCCGGAAGATCTCCGCCAGGCCGTCCGCCAGGCTCTCGGCAAGAACAACGCCGGCTAGCGACGGGCGGTCTCCTCGGTCCCTCGTCCGCGGAGAGTGGTGAGCCGTGGTGGGATCGAACCACCGACCCCCTGATTAAAAGTCAGGTGCTCTCCCAACTGAGCTAACGGCTCGCGTCGCGGCCGAAGTCTAACACGGCGACGCGCGGGCGGGGCAGAGACGAGGCGGTAGCGGGACCCGCGATCGCGGCGCCGGCCGATCTCGAGGGGTGCGGGTCGAGTTCGGCGGACTACCCGGGCAGCTTGGCCGCGAGCACGTCCACCTTCTCGATGGCAGGCGGCTTCGCCAGCAGATCGGCCGCCTTCTGCATGAGCGCGGCCGCCACCCGGCCCGAGAGATGGGCCTGCCGCCCCGCCTCGTCGGGGAACGCGTCGAAGATGCCGAAGGTGCTCGGGCCCATCCGGAGCGCGAACCAGGCGGTCGTGGCCGGCTCGCCCTGCACCACCGCCAGCCCGCCCTTGAGGAAAGCCTCGACGTCCTTCTCCTTGCCGGGCTTGGCCTCGAGCCGTACGTAGAGGGCGACGTTGACCATGCGCGTTCTCCTTTCGGCGCGCGCGCCGGCCTATGCCTTCGGTCGGCGCGTGAGCGGGGCGACCAGGTCCGCCATCGAAGGCGGCGTGGCCGCGTCCTTGTAGCCGGCGAGGCGCGCGTAGATCACCGCGGCCGCCTCGTGGAAGCCGCCCGGGAGACCCGCCGCCGCGAAGGTCGCGGCGATCTCCTCCATCTCGCCCACGAACCGCCACGCCTTGCGCGCGTTGTCGCGGGCCGCCGCTTCCGACCGCTTCGGCAGGTCCGGCTGCGAGCGCCGCCACTCCGCGAGCAGCGCGTCGTCCACGCCCTCCGAGGCGGCCAGCGCGCGGATGGCCATCAGCAGCGCGGAGGAGCCTTTCGTGTAGGCGGCGTAGGTCATCTTGAGGGCGGAGGCGGCGCCCGGGCCGTCGCCGATCGCGATGGCCTCGAGGGCGCTCGATTCGAAGAGGGCCGCCGCGCGCTTGGCCTCGCGGCCCGAGAGGTAGAGCCGGGTGGAGCCGGCATTCCGCGGCGGCGGACCGATCAGGCCGCCGTCCACGAAGGTGGCGCCGCCGGCCTCGACGATCGCGCCGATCTCACGGGCGGTCACCGGCGCCACCGCGTTCGCGTCCACGAACAGACCGGCGAATCGGCGGCCCGCCACGTCGCGGGCGACGTCGATCGCGGCGTGCGGCGGGCATACCGAGACGATGACGTCGCTCGCTGCCACCACCGCCGCCACCGTCCGCGCGTCCTCGAGGCCGGCCGCGGCGGCGCGCTCGCGGCTGCCCGCGCTGCGCCCCTCGGAAGCCCAGAGCACCCGCGCCCCGGCGGCCACCGCGCAGGCGCCGACCACGCTTCCCATGTCCCCCGGGTGCAGGATCCCGATCGTCGTCATATCTCCTCCTCAGTCGTCCTCACCGGCCAGGTGGGCGAAGCGTCCGGACGGGCGGCGCGGCGGTGGCAGCTCGTCCGGCCCGTGGATGGCCTTGATCTCCACCTCACGCACGAGGTCGCCCAGCAGCACCGCGATCAGACCGAGCATGGCGAGCAGTGGCGAGAACATCAGGGCGGCCAGGGTCCAGACGAAGAAGCCCTGCACTCCGCGGGTGGCACCGCCGACCGAGCCAACGAAGACGGCGCCGACCACCCAGCCGGCGGCCAGCAGGACCAGCCACGGATACGCGACGAGCATCATGGCCATCGGACGGCAATGGTACAGCAGTCCGCCACGGAGGAATACTCGGGGATGCTACCGAGCCCGGCGGCGAGGGCCCGCGGCCGCCGGAGAGGAGACGGTCAGGCGGTCAGCGGGCGGCGGTGCTGGTCACGACCGCGGTGTCGTCCACCGGCGGCACTTCTGCATCGGCCATCAGGAACATCGCGAGGAGGAAGAAGGTGACGAGGACGCCAAAGCCGATCGTTGCGCGCTTCATGCTGGTGCAGTCTCCGGGCGCAGGGCGCGGATGATGGTCCGCAGCTCGCGCGGGTTGATGGGCTTCTCGAGCAGGCGGGCTCCGAGGCGGAGCGCTTCAGCCTGCGTGTGGGGTCGGCATTCCGCCGCGATCAGGATCAGCGGTAGGGTCGGGCTCGCGGCGCGCAGGAGATGCACCAGGTCCCAGCCGTCCTCGGCGAGGCCATGGGCGGGAGGCAGGTCCAGGTCGACGATCGCCAGGTCCACCTCCCCGGACCGCATCGCGGCCACCGCCTGCGAGGCGCCCTCGGCCGTCTCCACCTGGAGACCGCCGCCGCGGAGCGCCGCGCCCAGACCCTCGCGGCTGTGACCGTAGGGATCGACGAGGAGCAGGCGGCAGCGGCTCTCCGCCTCCACGTCGCCGTTGAACCCGATGGTCGCCATTCTCGTTGCGCTCCGGTCCTTCCGTAGGCAACGAAAGTGCCACCCGGAAAACGCCCTCTCCGGAGGCACGGAAAATTCGGCATTCCGATCAGTTAGCGTCTCGAGCCCCCGCTCCGACCTGGACGAACCGCGTCACCTCACTGACACTTGTCGTGTAAGCGTTACATCGAAACGAGTAATTTTTTCTGTCTGGCGCGGACCTGGGCGGCATCGAGAAACGCAGCCCGGAGAGGCAGGCCGCGCACGGCTCACGTATCATGCGTCCGAAAGGAGGGACGACGCCATGCGCGTGCTGCTGGTGCACCCGAGCCCCCTGATGTACTCCGAGCTCTACCTGAGGCTCGAGCCCCTCGGCCTCGAGCGGGTGGCCGCGGCGATCCGCGCGGCCGGCCATGAGGTCCGGCTCCTCGACCTGCAGATCTTCACGCACGCCGACTACCGGCGGGAGCTCGAGACGTTCGCCCCGCAGGCGGTAGGCTTCTCGGTGAACTACCTGGCCAACGTCCCGGAGGTGATCGACCTCGCCAAGGACACCAGGGCCCGGCGCGGCTCCGCCTTCGTCTTCGTCGGCGGGCACAGCGCGTCGTTCGTGGCCGCCGAGTTCCTCGAGCACGCCGAGGGCGCCATCGATTGCATCGTGCGCGGCGAGGGCGAGGTCATCGCCCCGCGGGTGCTCGAGGCCATCGGCGACCCGAAGCTCGACACGCTGCCCGGGGTGGTCACGCGGACCGGCGCGGGCCCGAGCCCGACCCTGCTCGACGACCTGGACCTGCACCTCCCCGCGCGCGATCTCGGACCGAAGCGCCACAAGTACTTCATCGGCGTGCTCGACCCGTGCGCCTCGGTGGAGTTCACCCGCGGCTGCCCGTGGGACTGCTCGTTCTGCAGCGCGTGGACCTTCTACGGGCGCAGCTACCGCAAGGGCTCGCCGGAGGCGGCGGGTGAGGACCTGGCCCGGATCCGCGAGCCCAACGTCTTCATCGTCGACGACGTGGCCTTCATCCACCCGGAGCACGGCGACGCGATCGCGAGCGAGATCGAGCGACGGCGCATCCGCAAGCAGTACTACCTCGAGACCCGCTGCGACGTGCTGATCAAGAACCAGGAGCTCTTCGCCCGCTGGAAGAAGCTCGGGCTCTACTACATGTTCCTGGGCATCGAGGCCCTGGACGAGGACGCGCTCAAGGCGCACCGCAAGCGGGTCACCCTCAACGAGAACCTGCGCGCCCTCGAGATCGCCCGGTCCCTGGGCCTCACGGTGGCGATCAACATCATCGCCGACCCCAGCTGGGACGAGGCGCGCTTCGCGGCGGTGCGGGACTGGGCCCTCACCGTGCCCGAGGTTGTACACCTGACGGTCGCCACCCCCTACCCCGGCACCGAGCTCTGGCTGACCGAGTCGCGCCAGCTCACCTCCCGCGACTACCGCCTCTTCGACGTGCAGCACGCGGTCCTGCCCACCAAGCTGCCGCTCAAGCGCTTCTACGAGCTCCTGGTGAACACCCAGTCGGTCCTGAACCGCAAGCACCTGGGCTGGGGAGCGCTCCGCCTCTACGGCGGGGCCGCGCTCCGGGCCGCCTCCCGGGGCCAGACCAACTACCTCCGGATGCTGTGGAAGTTCAGCACGGTCTACAACACCGAGCGGCAGTACGCCGACCACCTGAAGCCGGTCCGCTACGAGATGCGACCCCCGCGCCCGATGGCGGGGAGCAAGCCGAGCAAGCAGGAGCTCTACATCCACATGCCCACCCCGGTCCACTAGTCCCTCCCTTCCCCTCTCCCCCCGTGGGGAGAGGGTCGGGGTGAGGGGGGAAGGACCGGCGTGTAACGATTACACTCACCGTGTAATCTTTATAAAGTTCGCGCCCTTCGCGGACGCCGGCCCCGTCGGAGCCCACCCGGCGCACGCGCCGGCCAAGTAGACGCCATACCTGCCCAAAGCGCGCTTGCCGGCTAGACGTCCATCTCACTCACCCGCCTGGCGTGGTTGTTGCTCCCCCAGGCGGGTTCGCATTCGTGCTGATCGGTAGGTCAACGTCCACAAAGGAGGCGGTTTTTATGCGACAGATGATGAAGATCGGCGTTCTGATGCCGGCGGCGGTGCTGCTGGTGTCGGGGTGCGCCACCAAGGACTGGGTCCGGGAGCAGTTCACGAAGTCGGACGCCATCGTGGACCAGCGCTTCGTGAAGGTCGAGGGCCAGGTCGAAGGGGTGAGCACCGAGGTCAAGGGCGTCACGACCCAGGTGAAGAGCCTGGAGGGCGCCGTGGCCGAGGCCAAGGGCCGTGCCGACGCCGCGATGACCAAGGCCGAGGGCGTGGATACCCGCCTGACCCGCCTCTGGTCGAACCGCTACAACCAGAAGACGGCCGACACCCTCGAGGTGTACTTCGGTTTCGACAAGGCCGAGCTGACGGACGGCGCCCAGACCGCGCTGGCCGGTGTGGTGAAGGAGCTGCAGGGTAACCCGACCCTGATCGTGGAGCTGGGCGGCTACACCGATCCGAAGGGCACCGTGGACTACAACTACGGGCTCAGCCAGCGTCGGGTCGAGGCGGTGCGCCGCTTCCTGGTGGAGAAGGGCGTGCAGCTCTCCCGGGTGCACGCGGTAGGCCTCGGGCCCATCACCGCCAAGGAGAGCCCCGACGAGAAGAAGCGCCGGGTGACCGTCAAGATGCTGGTGGACCAGGACTAGATCCCGCTTCCTACCCTCTCCCCTCAGGGGAGAGGGTAGGGTGAGGGGTGGTTGCTAGTGAAGAAGGGGGAGGGACTCACGTCCCTCCCCCTTGCTGCTTCTCCGGCTCCCCCTCAGGACACCTGGCTGGCCGTCGAGTGGCTGCTGGCCGACCCCTCCGGAATGCGCTCGAGCTCGCTCAAGAGCAGCCCCGCCCACCGGTAGATGTTGTGCTCGCGCACCCCCTGCCGCATCCGCGCCATGCGCGCCCGCCGCTCATCCGCGGGCATCGCGACCGCGGTCCGAATGGCCTCGGCCATGCCGTCGACGTCGTACGGGTTCACCAGGATCGCGTCGCGCAGCTCGGAAGAGGCCCCGGTGAACTGGCTCAGGATCAGCGCGCCGTCCTCGTCGTCCCGCACCGAGATGAACTCCTTGGCGACCAGATTCATCCCGTCGTGCAGCGACGTGACCATGCAGAAGTCGGCGTGGCGGTAGAACGGCCAGATGTCGCGGTGCTCGTGGTGGCGCTTGAGGTACAGGATCGGCTTCCAGTGCTTGGTCTGGTAGGCGCCGTTGACCTCCTGAATCGCCGCGTCCACCTCCGCCTCCAGCGCCTGGTACCGGGGGATGGTGCTGCGGCTGGGCGCGGCGAGCTGCACGAACACCAGGCGCTCCCGGTACTCCGGGAAGCGCTCGAAGAAGCGGCCCAGGGCGCGGAAGCGCTCGGGCAGGCCCTTGGTGTAGTCGAGCCGCTCCACCCCCACCCCGAGGAACTCGGCGGTGGTGCCGAGGCTCTCGAGCAGGGTCTGGCGTGACGTGGTGGGCGGGTTGTCCACGAAGCCGGGGGCCACGCTGATCGGGAACGGCTTGACCGAGGTCACGTGCTGGCCGCGGGTGACCGAGAAGCGCTCCCAGTCGATGCGGGCCTCGATCGCGCGCTCCACCGTGTCGAGGAAGTTGTTGCAGTAGTACTGGGTGTGGAAGCCGATGAGATCGGCGCCCAGCATCCCCAGCAGGAGCTCGTCCTGCCACGGGCAGATCGAGAAGGCCTCGAAGTTCGGCCACGGGATGTGCCAGAAGATGGCGGTGCGCGCGTCGGGGCGCTCGCGCTTGATGAGGCTCGGCAGGAGCGCGAAGTGGTAGTCCTGGATCAGGACCATCGGCGACTCGGTGCCCGCGATCTCCTCGAGGACCGCGGCGGCGAACTTCTCGTTGACCGCGCGGTACTGCGCCCAGTCCTCGGGGCGGAAGAGCGGGCGGTTGTGCACGATGTGGCAGAGCGGCCACAGGCCCTCGTTCGAGAAGCCGTAGTAGTAGCCCGCCTCCTCCTCGGTGGTGAGCCACACCCGCTTGAGGGTGAACCGCGGGTCGTCCGGCGGCACGCGCAGCCGCCCGCGGGCGTCCGCGGTCTCGCGGTCGGCGTCGCCGCTGGCCTGCGCCACCCACACGCCGCCGCAGGCCCGCATCACCGGATCCATCGCGGTGACCAGGCCGCTCGCCGGGGTCACCACCTGGATCTGGCCGTCCTTCCAGATGTGACTCACCGGCTCGCGGTTCGAGACCACCACCAGCGGGCGCTCCCCGAGCCGCATCTTGGCGAACTGCTTGAGCCGCTCCTCGGTCCACAGGGTCTGGCCGATCAGGCGCAGCGCGGCCTCCTCCTCGGCCGCGGCGCGCGCCCGCTGGAGGTTCTTGGCCAGCACCGTGACCTCGCGCGCGATGGGCCCGAAGAGGCTCTCGTCCGGCAGCTCGGGCGGCTCGATCACGTGCCCTCGCCGCACCGCCTTGGTCCAGCGCGCCATCTTGGCGAGCGGCTGGGTCAGGCTCATGCGGACCACCAGGAGGGCGATCAGGGCGAGCGCGACCGCGAGGACCAGGAAGCGGATAGCGTTGAAGCGCCAGAGCTCCCACTCGGCGGTCTCCAGATCGCTCGCGTCCAGGAAGATCACCAGCGCCCCGGCGGACTTGTCCTCTCTCAAGATCGGGTCGGCGTAGACGTAGCGCGTGGTGCCCCCGAGCTTGCGGAAGCCGGTCTGGACCGCCCCCGAGGTGAGCGCCCACGTGGCTTCCGGCGGCGGGTTCTCGAGCTGCTTGGCCACGTCCGGCGTCGCCGCGATGAGGGAGGCCACGCGATCGTAGACCGCCAGACCCAGGTCCGGCTTGCTGAACTTCTTGATCAGCCGGTCGATCTGCGGCTTGCTGACGCGCGGGCCGAGGGCGGGCTCGAGCACCTCCTTGAGCCCCTCGCTCACGAGGGTCGCGCGCCGGTCGAGCTCGCCGGTCAGCCGCTGCCGATCCTCGACGAACTGGAAGTACGCGAAGGCGCCGACCACCACGAGGGAGGCCAGGCACAGCGCGGCGACGAGCCTCAGCTGGAACTTCACGCCCGGCTCCCCGCCGTCGCGCCCTCGGCCAGCGCGGTGAGCAGCTGCTGGACCTCGCCCACGTCGCGCAGCCGGTAGGCCGCCTTGGACGCGGGCACCGCGTCGCCCACCCGGATCGTGAGGGCCAGGCCGCTCAGCATCTCGAAGGCGTGCTCGTCCGTCCAGTCGTCGCCCAGGTAGAGCCAGAGCGCGGGCCCGGACCCGGGGCCCGCCGCCAGCACGCGCTCCTGGATCCAGCGGGCGCACTCGCCCTTGGTCCACGCCACCTGGGGCAGCACCTCGATCACCTTGGTCCCGTGGAAGATCTTGAGCCGGCTCCCCTGCTCCCGGATGGCCCGAGCCAGCTCGATCTCGACCCGACGGATCTCGTCCGCGGCCACGTGGCGATAGTGGACGGCCACCGCGAGGCCCTTGGCCTCCACCCGCATGCCGCTGACCGTGGGAGCGCGGCGCGCCAGCGTCTCGCCCACCGCCCACAGCATCGTCTGCTGGGCCACCGCGTCGGGATGACGGAACTCGAGACCCGGGCCCGCGACCTCCAGCCCGTGGCAGCCGGCGTAGATCACCTCCGGGATGGCCACGCGGGCCCGAAGGTCATCGAGGCCGCGGCCCGAGATGATCGCCACCGAGCCGCGCGGGGAGCGGGCGATCCGCAGGAGCTGCTCCCGCGTGTCCTCGGTGAGGAAGGCGTCGGCCGGATCGTCCACGATCGGCGTCAGGGTCCCGTCGTAATCGGTCATGAGCAGGAGCCTCCCCTCACCGGCGACCCAATCGCCGACCCAGCCCAGCAGGCGGGCGAGATCGCTCATGCCCCGCGCCCCCGGCCGCGGGACGCGGTGGGTGCGGCTTGGATACGTCGCGCGCTCGGTATCGACATGGTGCATCTTGACTGCGAGAACGACCGGGTCGGAGGGGCAGACGTCAGCATAACGAGCGGGAGCGGGCCGGTCAAGGGTGACGGACCGGTCTCAGGACCTCGGATACGGGTCGCCGGTGCGCTCGAGCGCGCGAAGCCCGCTGTCCACGATGCGGGCCGTCGAGCCCGCGAGGCCCCAGTCGCCACCGTAGGCGTAGTAGTGGGAGAAGCCGCCCTCGTCGAGGCGCGCCAGCATGGCCTCGCCGCCTTCCTGGATCAGCAGCAGGACGCGCTCGGTCCGGCAGGTGGCCGGCACGCACCCGGTGACCGCGACGTAGTTCCGGTCGCCGATGCGCACGCCGCGGGGCGGCTCGGTGCGACCGAGATGGGCCATCGCGCCCCGCACGAGCTTGCCGCCCGGCGCCCAGTCCGCGCCGAACATGTTGCGGATCTTGTCGCGGAGCTGGGGATTGTTCACGACCTCATCGCCGGTGCGGCCGAAGGTGGTCTCGCGCGGGCCGCTCTCGAGCGCGCCCGACAGCGGCGGCGGTGGCGTCCCGGCCGGAGGCTCGATCGTGCACGCCACGGTGAGTGAGGCCGAGATCAGCCCCAGGGCCAGGCATCGAAACGCGGCGCCGAGCAGTCGACTGCGCATACGATCTCCTCTCCGGCGGGATTGGAATTCAAGGGACTGAGCCGCAACCCGCGTGCCACGAGCGCCGGGGTCTCGTCGCGCCGCAGCGGCGAGGAGTTAGAGACAGCCGGCCCCTGCCCCGTCCGAAGGAGGCCGGTAAGACTTACCGAGGCGCGTAGGCTTTACACGTCCTCACCGCGGGCCCTTGGAGAGCTCGTCGGCGAGGAGATACGCCTTGTCGGCCAGGGTGAACGCGCGCTGCACGTCGCGGGTCGAGAGGGCCTCTCGCGCCTTCGCGAGAAAGCTCTGGATCGTCAGGTAGTTCTCCCGCTGCTCCCGGACCAGCCGCGAGGGGTCGATCTTCTGCACCAGCCGCTCGGTGCCCTCGATCCGCCGCTCCGCCTGGCTCTTGATGCGCTGCTCTTCCTCTGCGCTCGCCTGCGGGGCCAGGACCGGCGCGGGCACCGTGGGCTCGCGAGGAATCGCCGCGGTCCGCGGCGGCGCCGGCAGCGGGGCGACCGGAGCGGGGGGCTGCTCGCGAGTCGGCGGCGGCGCGGGCTTGGCGGGCCCCGGCGCCGGCTCGCGGGCCGCCGGGGCAGGCCGGGCGGGAGCGGGCACGGGCTCCTCATCCACCACCGCGGGCCGCTGCGAGACCGCCGGGGCGGGCAGGAAGAGGTCGCCCACGCTCGCGCACCCGCCGAGGGCGGCGGCCAGGATCGAGAGCCAGACCAGCGCGCGCATGCGCGTCACCGCACCGGCAGGCGCACGATCACCGCGGTGCCCCGCCCCGGTTGCGACTTCGCCTCGATCACGCCGTCGTGCAGCTGCACGATGCGATACACCACCGAGAGGCCGATGCCGCTGCCGCCCGGCTTGCTCGTGTAATAGAGCTTGAAGATCTTGTCGAGGTCCTCGGGAGCGATCCCCACGCCCTGGTCGGTGACCGTCACCCGCACCCAGTCGAGCCCCTCGGGACGGGTGCGGATGCGGACCGCCCCGCCGCCCGGCATGGCCTGGACCGCGTTCTGCACGATGTTGATGAAGGCCTGGCGCAGGAGCTCCTCGTCGCCGCTCACCGACGGCAGCGCCGCGTCCAGGTCGAGCACGAAGCGCACCCCGAGACTCTGGCCCTCCGCCTCCAGCAGCGCGCCCACGCTCTGCAGCATCGAGTTGAGGTCCACCGGCTTGAGGGTCAGCTCCTGCGGCCGCATGAACTTGAGGAACCCCTGCACCACCCGGTCCAGCCGCCGGATCTCGCTCCCGATGACCTCGAGGCTCTGCTTGACGTCGGGGTCGGCCTCCTCGAGGCGCTCCTTGAGCAGCTCGACGTGGATCATCATGGCGTTGAGCGGGTTCTTCACCTCGTGCGCCACCCCGGAGGTGAGCCGCCCGAGCGCGGCCAGCTTGGCCGAGTAGCTCACGAGGGACTGGACGGTCTTGATCGACTCCAGATCCTTGAGCAGCACCGCCACCCCCATCACCTGATGGGCGTCCTCCATGTGGAAGGCGGAGACCAGGAACTCCTTCTCTCGCCCGTCCTGGGGGAGCACCACGGTGGCGTTGCGGATGCCGGCGGCGCCGTTCAGTACCTGGTCCACGAAGGGCAGCAGGGGGTGCGTCGGATCGAGCACCTCGTGGATGGGCAGTCCCACCGTCTGCTCGAGCGAGAGGCCCACCACCGTCTCGGCGACCCGGTTGAAGAACAGGATGCGCCGCTCCGGGTTCAGGAAGATCACCCCGTCCTCGAGCTGGTCGACCACCTGCTGCAGGTGCGCCTTCTCGCTGAGCGTGGACAGCCGGTCGGCCTGCAGCTCGCGCCCGAGGCGCGAGAGCTGGGCCGAGAGCTCCTGGAACTCGTCGCCGCCCGCCACCGCGGTCGCCTCCACCGGCTCGCCCCGGCGGATGCGGTCGACCTGGCCCACGATGGCGCGGATGGGCCGCACCGTGAGCTGGGCCAGCACCATCGCGGCGAGCCACGCGAGCGGCAGGGCCACCGCCGCCACCGCGAGGCTCTGCTGCAGCGACGCGGTCACCTCGCGACGGAGGAGCGTGGTGGAGACCCCGAGCCGGATCGAGCCGAAGAAGCGGTCGTTGAGCGTCACCGGCAGCGCGGTCTCGTAGGTGCGCCCGGCGTTGTAGAGCGCCGAGAAGCGGCTCAGGGTGTCCATCTTGAGGAGACCCTCGAGGCTCGGCCGCTCGGGGGCGGCCTGCCCCTCCTTGCGCCGCTCGGTGTGCAGCAGCACGGTGCCGGTGGCGTCCGAGATCAGCGCGTAGAGCAGGTGGGGCGAGTAGCCCACGCTCGCGTCGAGGAAGCTCCGCAGCTCAGGGTCGTCCCGCAGCGCGTCCAGCGGGTCGGCGCCGGGGGCGCGCTGGATCGCGCGGCCGCTCTGGGCGTAGATCTGCTTGGCGATCAGCTCGGCCTGCTTGATCGCCTCCTGCACCACCACCCGGCTCACCTGCGAGAGGTGAATCGCGGTCGCGGTGGCGACCACCAGCAGGGTGAGGAGGCTGACGACCAGCGCCTCGCGCCCGCGGACTCCGAGCCGCATCCTAGCCGCCGTAGGTCTTGAGCTTGTTGTGGAGCGTCTTCAGGCTGATGCCGAGCACGTCGGCGGCGCGCGTCTTGTTGTTGCCGTTGGCGGCCAGGGTCTTGATGATCAGGGCCTTCTCCGCGTCCTCCAGGCTGGTGCCGACCCGGAACGAGACGGTGTCGGGCCCGTCCGCGTGCTCGGTCGCGCGCAGCGAGGGCTTCGGCGGGATGTGCTTGGGCAGGATCGTGTCCCCCTCGCAGACGATGATGGCCCGCTCGAGGGTGTTGCGCAGCTCACGGACGTTGCCCGGCCACGATTGCGCCATGAGCCCGCTCAGCACGCTCTCGTCCAGCGAGCGGATGTGCTTGTCGTAGCGGGCGTTGAACTCCTCGATGAAGGCCTGCACCAGGGCCGGGATGTCGTCGCGGCGCTCGCGCAGCGGCGGCATGACGAGGCTCACCACGTTCAGGCGGTAGTAGAGGTCCTCCCGGAACGTCCCCTCCTGGATGGCCTTGACCGGATCCTTGTTGGTGGCGGCGAGCACCCGCACGTCGACGTGGATCTCGGTCTTGCCGCCGAGGCGCCGCACGGTGCCGTCCTGCAGGATGCGCAGGAACTTGGCCTGGGTCCCCGGGTTCATCTCCGCGATCTCGTCGAGGAAGATGGTGCCCTCGTGGGCCAGCTCGAAGCAGCCCGGCCGCCGCTCGAGCGCGCCGGTGAACGCGCCCTTCTCGTGGCCGAAGATCTCGCTCTCCAGCAGGGTCTCCGGGATCGCCGCGCAGTTGACCGCCACGAAGGGCCCCTTGGCCCGCGGGGAGAGCTCGTGCAGCGTGCGCGCCACCAGCTCCTTGCCGGTCCCGCTCTCGCCGCTGATCAGCACCGCGGCCGGCGTGGGCGCGGCCACCTCGATCAACCGGTAGACCTCCTGCATGCCGTGGCTGGTGCCGACCAGGCGCCCCATGCCCCAGACCTGCCTCAGCTTGCGCCGGAGCAGCGCGACCTCGCGCAGCGCCTCTCCCCGCTCGGCCGCCTTGGGGATGAGCAGGCGCAGGCGCGCCACGTCCACCGGCTTGGTCAGGTAGTCGTAGGCGCCCTCCTTCATCGCGGTGACCGCGGTGTCGATGGAGCCCTGCCCGGTCAACAGAATGACCGAGGCGAAGGGCACGTCGGTCTTGAGCGCGCGCAGCAGCTCGAGGCCGTCCATCTTGGGCATCACGAGGTCCGAGAGCACCACCGAGGGCAGGCCGGCCGCGGCCTTGGCGAGGGCCTCCTGCCCATCGCCCGCCTCGTCGACCTCGTAGCCCCAGCGGGCGAGGAGCGCGGTCAGGCCCTGGCGGGCCGGCTCCTCGTCGTCGACGATCAGGATCTTGAGGGCCATCGTGCGATCCGCGCCCTAGTGGGCGGGCAGCGCGCTGCGGAGCGCCGGGAACCAGCGGGTCAGGACCGAGTCGTTCACCAGGATGGTCTCGTCGCGCACCGCCCCGGTCGAGACGAGCGAGAAGCCGACCCCGACAAGCTCGGCGAGGCGCTCCACGTACTCGCGCGCCTTCGACGGCAGCTCCGCGTAGTCGCGCATGCCGTGCGTGCTGGTCTGCCAGCCGGAGAGCTCCTCGTAGACCGGCTCCGCCTCGTACCAGATGCGCTCCTCCTCGGGGAAGTCGGTCAGCACCTCGCCCGCGTAGCGGTAACCCACGCAGATCCGTACCGTCTCGCACCCGTCGAGCACGTCGAGCTTGGTCAGCGCGATGGTGTCGAGCCCGTTGATGCGGGCCGCGTAGCGCAGGGCCACCGCGTCGGCCCAGCCGCACCGGCGCGCCCGGCCGGTCACCGCCCCGTACTCGTTGCCACGGGCCCGCAGCAGGTCCGCGGTCTCGCCGCTCACCTCGGTCATGAACGGCCCGCCGCCCACCCGTGTGCAGTAGGCCTTCGAGATGCCGAGCACGCCGTCGAGCTTGGTGGGCGGCACCCCGGTACCGGTGGAGGCGCCCCCCGCGGTGGTGCTCGAGGAGGTGATGAACGGGTAGGTGCCGTGGTCGATGTCGAGCATGGTGCCCTGGGCGCCCTCGAAGAGCACCGAGCGCCCGGCCTCGATCCAGCGGTTCAGGAGCAGCGCGGTGTCGGTGACGTAGGGCGCGAGCCAGCCCGCGTAGCGCAGGTACGTGCTCAGGATGTTCTCGACCGTGAACGTCTGCTCGTCGTAGATCTCGCGGAGCAGCCGGTTCTTCTGCTGGATGTTGAACTCGAGCTTCTCGCGGAACAACCGCTCGTCGAGCAGGTCGGCCATGCGGATGCCGATGCGGGCCGCCTTGTCGGCGTAGGCCGGGCCCACGCCCTTGCCGGTGGTGCCGATGCGGCGGTCGCCCGCCTGCGACTCGGAGGCCCGGTCGAGCGCCGGGTGATAGGGCATGATCAGGTGCGCGTTCTTGGATATATAGAGGTTGCCGTCCAGGGACACCCCCCGCTGGACCAGCGACTCCATCTCCTCGATCAGCGAGGCGGGGTCGATCACCACCCCGCAGCCGATCACGCAGCGGACCCCGCTGTGCAGGATGCCGGAGGGGATGGACTGCAGCACGAACTTCTCCTTCCCCACCACCACCGTATGGCCCGCGTTGTTGCCGCCCTGGTAGCGGACGACCACGCCGACGTGGGGCGCCAGGACGTCCACGATCTTTCCCTTGCCCTCGTCCCCCCACTGCGCTCCCACCAGCACGATGTTAGGCATGGCCCCCTCCAATACCCGGAAAATGCGGACGCGGGTCCGCGAGCAGCTCGCCCAGCGGCACCGTCCGCGGCGCCGACCCCTCCGCGCCCGGCCGCAGGTCCACGACCGCGACGCGGTCGGGATCCGGGTCCTCTCCGCCGATGACGAGCGCCCAGACCGCGCGCTGTCCCCGGGCGTACGCCAGCGACTCCGCCAGCGGGCGGCTGATGATGTCGCGCGCGACCGCCGCCCCCGCGTCCCGCAGCCGCCGCGAGATCGCGAGGGCCCGGTTCTTGTCCGGGGTGAAGTCGATCACGAAGAAGTCGGGCCCGGACAGCGCCGGCTCCGCTCCCTGCGACTCCATGGCCAGGAGCGCCCGGCCGGTCTCGAAGGCGAACCCGGTGGCCGGGCAATCGTAGCCGAAACGGGCCAGCATCTGGTCGTAGCGCCCGCCACCCACCAGCGGCGCCCCCAGCCCGGTCACGTAGGCTTCGAAGTGTACGCCCGAATAGTAGTCGAAGCCCCGGACTTCGCCCAGGTCGAGGAGGACCGAGTCGGCCAGGCCGTACGCGCGCAGCAGGCGGTAGACCTCGGCCAGGTTCGCCAGCGCCGCCTCCGACCGCGCGTTCTTCACCAGCCGCTCGGCACGCTCGAGCACGTCGCCGCGGCCGTAGAGGGTGGGCAGCGCCAGCAGCAGCTCGGTCACCGTGGCGGGGGCGGCCAGGTCGCCCACCAGGCGCTCGAGGGCCGAGAGGTCCTTCCGTCCCAGGGCGTCGCGCAGCTCCTGGGCCGCGCCGGGCTCGACGGCCAGGTCTTCCAGGATCCCGCGGAAGAAGTCGGCCTGGCCCACGTCGATCTGGAACCGCTCGAGCCCGAGCGCGCGCAGGCCTTCCACCGTCATCGCGATCATCTCGGCGTCGCCCTCGGGATTCGGCAACCCGATCAGCTCCACCCCCGCCTGGTAGAACTCGCGGTAGCGGCCCACGTGCGGCTCGTCGTAGCGGAACACGTTGGTGACGTAGTGCAGCCGCAGGGGTTTGGGCTCCTCGCGCATGCGGGTGGCCACGATGCGCGCGATCTGCGGGGTCACGTCGGCGCGCAGGGCCAGGAGCCGGCCGCTCTCGCGATCCACCATCTTGAACATCCGCTCCTGCAGCTCGTGGTCGGTACCATGCGAGAGGACATCGAAGTACTCGTACGCGCTCGTCACCACCTCCCGGTAGCCCCAGCGCCGGAAGACCTCGAACAGCCGCTCCTCGACCGCGCGCTTGCGCGCGGCCTCGTCGGGCAGGTAGATCTTGGCGCCCTTGGGCAGCTGGGTCGGCTGGCTCTTGCGGGGCAGGGTCACGGCAAGGGCCCTCAGGCGACGGCGCCGTCGGCCAGGTGGATGAGCGAGTTCATCCGGTGCAGCGTCGTCCAGTCGTCCCGGAACTCGAGCTCCGAGATCCCGGTGGACGAGAGCTGGAAGGACCAGAGCCGGTCCAGCCCGAGCCCGAGGGCCTCGAGGATCAGGAGGCGGCCGGTGATCCCGTGGGAGACGAGGCAGATGGTCTGCCCGGTGTGCGCCGCCCGCAGAGCCTCGAGGCCCGCCAGCGCCCGCGCCCGCACCGTGGCGAGGGTCTCCGCCCCGGGCCAGGACGCCTCGTGCGGGGTCTCGGCCCACGCGCGGTGGGCGTCGGGGAAGCGCTCGCGCACCTCGTCGCGCGTGAGGCCCTCCCAGTCGCCGAAGCCCATCTCGCGGAAGGCCTCCGACTCCTGGACCGCGAGGCGGTGCGGGGCCGCGATGATGGCCGCGGTGTCGCGGGCGCGCGCGAGCGGGCTCGACCAGACCGCGTCGATCCGGGTGGCCGCGAGCAGGCGCGCCGCCGACTCCGCCTGCTCCCGGCCGGTGGCCGACAGCGGGACGTCCCGCCAGCCCTGGAAGCGTCGCTCCCGGTTCCAGTCGGTCTCCGCGTGACGCAGTAGCAGGATCCGCATGGCGGTCAGCGCTCGGCGAACACCTTCTGGGCCGCGCGGACGCCGGCGCCGAAGTCGACCGGCTGCCCCAGCTCGTGCAGGACCTGCTCGAGCGCGGCCAGGGCGGTGATCACGTCGAAGTCGGCCACGTAGCCCATGTGACCGAGCCGGAAGACCTTGCCCTTCATCTCCCCCTGCCCGCCCGCGATCGTGATGTTGTGCGAGGTCGAGTAGGTCGAGAGCACCGCCTCGCTGTCGAGGCCGCGCGGCGCCACCACCGCGGTGAGCGCGGGGCTCGGCTGGGTCTTGGCGAACAGCGCGAGACCCAGGGCCTCGCAGCCCGAGCGGGTGGCCCGGGCCAGGCGCTCGTGGCGGCGGAACACCGCCGGGAGCCCCTCGGCCTCGAGCATCTTGAGCACCTCGCGCAGTCCCACGAAGATGGAGACGGCGGGGGTGAAGCGGCATTCGTTGCGCGCGACGAATTTCCGCTCGGTGGCGATGTCGAAGTAGTACTTGGGCAGCCGCGAGGCCTTCACGTGACCCCACGCCTTCTCGGAGAGCGCGCAGAAGGAAAGGCCGGGCGGCAGCATCAGCCCCTTCTGGGAGCCCGACACCACGAGGTCCGCGCCCCACTCGTCCATGCGCAGGTCGGCGATGCCGAGGCTCGACACCGCGTCGACCACCAGGATGGCGTCGGTGGAGCGGGTGACCGCGGCGATGCCCTTCACGTCGTGGAGCACGCCGGTGGACGACTCGCTGTGCTGCATCAGCACCGCCTTCGTCTCGGGGTGCTCGCGCAGCGCCCGCGCGAAGGCCTCGGCGGGGACGGTCTGGCCGAAGGGCGCCTCGAGCGGGATCACGGTCACCCCGTGGGTGCGGCAGATCTCCTCCCAGCGCTCGCCGAACTTGCCCGCGCGCAACACCAGGACCGTGTCCCCGGCCGACAGGGTGTTGACGACCGCGGCCTCCATCGCCCCGGTGCCGGAGGACGTGAACGGGATGACGTCCTGGCTCGTCTGGAAGAGCCGCTTGAGCCCCGCCCGGACCTCGATGAAGAGCGCCTCGTACTCCGGCGTCCGGTGATGGATCATCGGCTGGGCCATGGCCAGCAGGACGTTCGAGGGCACGGGGGTCGGGCCCGGCGCCATCAGGTAGTACTTCTTCATCGCAAGCTCCTTGGGGGCAGGCTCCTCGTGGGTCGAGTTGACCCGACCACGGTATCAGAACCCTGCGATGCCTTGCAATGAGACGCCCGCTTGTGAACGGGCGTACGAAGCGGCCGAGGGGCCCGGGAGGCCCGGGCGCGACGGGGGCTAGGGCCGTGTGGCGGGCCGCGGGCGCGAGCGGCCGAGCGCGGTGACGAAGAGGGCGTCCCGACCGGCGGCGTGCGGCGAGAAGAACTCCACCACCGCCCGATCGTAGAACGTGAGCCCGCTCGCCCCGAAGCCTTGCGCGTACGCGCCCAGGTAGAGCCGGCCGCCGATCAGGCCCGCCTCGAGGTTCGCCACGCGGTAGCCCCGGTTGCCCCAGCCCTCGAGCACGCGCGTGAGATCGCCCAGGAGGAACACGGTCGCGCTCGATGTCCCGCCGAGGGCCTGCTCGAGGCAGAGGAACGCGGAGGCCTGCCGCACGTCCCCGGCCCGGAGCCGCGAGAGCGCGCGCGCACCGCGGTCGTAGACATAGCTGCCCGGCTCGAGGCCGGTCACCGCGTGGACGTTGACGTAGAGATCGACCAGGCCATCCGGCACGTCCATCGGGATCCCGGCCGTCGCGGGCGCGAGCGCGCCGGCCAGTGCGGCCTCGGAGATCGCCGCCCCCGAGAACTCCCGCGTGGACCCGCGCCGGCCAATGGTCTCCCCCAGGGCCCGGCTCGGGGTCAGGTCTTGCATTCCGACAATGTCGGAATGCAAGACCTGACCCCCGGCCTCGCGCCAGTCGGTGACCTCCGGCTCGGAGTCGAGGGAGGAGTCGTCGTAGGCCTGGCGCAGCAGCGGGTAGTCGACCTCGCGCGGGGAGAGCGGGATCACCTCGAGGTCGAGCGGCGTGACGATCGGAGGCGCGAGAGCGGAAGGCCCCTCGGCGCCGATCGGCGTGATCACCAGCGCGCCTTCCCTGCCCGCGTCGAGCCCGAGCAGGCCGTTGACCTGGGCGTCCACGAACCCGGTGAGGAGCCGGGCCGGCAGGTCGAGCGCCCGCGCCACGGCCAGGACCTGGCTCAGCATGGTGCCCGCGTCCCAGAAGAGATGCCGGTAGCCGCGCGCCTGGTACTTCCAGGTATTGCGCCAGTAGATCGCGGAGAGGACGAGGGACGCCGGCTGTGCGGCCACCGCGTCGTCGGCCGCGGCCAGGGCGAGGGCCCCGCGCCAGTCTCCGGCACGGAGGCATCGCAGGCTGAAGTCGCCCGGGCTGAAGTGATAGATCCCGGGCGCGAGCCCCTCCACCGCCCCGGCCACCACGTAGACCTCGGTCTGGTAGAGCGCGCCGGTGGAGGCGGCGGCGCGGAAGTGCACCTGGCCGCCCCCCGGGTAGGTCTTCACGCGGGTGACCCCGGCCGAGAAGAAGAGCACCGCCGCGAGCCGGTCGAGGTCGAGCGGGGCCGCGCGGACGATGGGCGCGGCGGGGCCGATCGCGGCGAAGGTGTCCGTCGCGAGCGCGGGCAGCGCGGTGGGGAGCCGTCGCGCCTCGAGCGCCGGGTAGATCTTGAACGGAAGCGGCTTGGTCTCCCAGTCCAGCACGTGGCCGCTGCCGCGCACCGACTCCGGCGAGTGCGCGGTACGCTCGTGGTACTGGCGGGCGCTGGCGATGTCGCGGTTGCGGGAGATGACCGGCGTGCTTACGTGAAGTGGTAGGGCGGGCGGACGACCCCGCGCTCGGTGATGATCGCGGTGATGAGGTCCGCGGGGGTGACGTCGAAGGCGGGGTTGAACACCGGTGACGCCGCCGGCGCGGTCTGGCGCCCGGCCACCCCCCGCACCTCGGCGCCGTCGCGCTCCTCGATCACGATCGACGCGCCGCTCGAGATCGAGGGATCGATCGTCGAGTACGGCGCGGCCACGTAGAACGGGATGCGGTGGTGGCGCGCCAGCACCGCCACCGAGTAGGTCCCGATCTTGTTGGCGGTGTCGCCGTTGGCCGCGATGCGGTCCGCGCCGGTCACGACCAGGTCCACCTCCCCGCGCTGCATCACGAAGCCGGCCGCGACATCGGAGATCAGGCGGTGGGGAATGCCTTCCTTGGCCAGCTCCCACGCGGTGAGGCGGGAACCCTGCATGACCGGCCGCGTCTCGTCGACCCACACCAGCGCGAGGCGGCCGCGCTCGTGGGCGGCCCGGATCACTCCGATCGCGGTGCCGTAGCCCGCGGTGGCCAGCGCGCCCGCGTTGCAGTGGGTGAGCACGCGCGCGCCCTCGGGCACGAGCGCGGCGCCGTGGGCGCCCATCGCGCGGTTGGCCGCGAGATCCTCGGCCAGGATGGCCTGGGCCTCGGCGAGCAGCCGGTCCGCGAGCGCGGCCACCGGCAGATCCGGGCTCGCTAGGGCGGTGCGCCGCATCCGGTCGAGCGCCCAGAACAGGTTGACCGCGGTGGGACGCGTCGCGGCCAGGCCCTTGACCGCGTCCTCCAGGTCGGCCAGCAGCGCGGAGCGGTCCGCCGCCCGGCTGGCCCGCGCGGCGAGCACGACGCCGAACGCGGCGGCCACCCCGATCGCGGGCGCGCCGCGGACCACCAGGCTGCGGATGGCGAGCGCGACCTCGGGCCAGCTCCCGCAGGCGCGCTCCACCTCCTCGGTGGGCAGCCGGGTCTGGTCGATCAGGATCAGGCGACCGTCATCCCAGCGGACGGGCGTGATCATGACGAGATCCCCTCACCCTGGGCCCCCTCACCCTGGGCCCCCTCACCCTGCCCTCTCCCCGGAGGGGAGAGGGAGGGGGCGAGGCGGGAGCGGACGTCGGACGGGGAGAGGCGCTCGACGCGGAAGAGCTTGTCACGGGAGGCCGCGCCGCGCACCAGCGCGATCCGCGACGGGGCGATGCCGAGCGCGTCGGCCAGCAGGGCGGTCACCGCGTGATTGGCCTGGCCGTCGGCGGGAGGCGCGGTCACCCGGACCCGAAGGGCGTCCCCCTGCCAGCCCAGGATCTCGTTGCGTCGGGCCCCGGGCTTCACCCGGACGTGCAGCAGCGGGGTCTCGGAGCTAGCCGCCGTCGCCCTGGTTGGCATCCGCCTCGAGATCCTGGTCCAGCAGCCGCTGGTACATGTCGACGGTGGCCCGCAGCGACTCGGCGAGCTGCCGCCGCGTCCGCTTGAGCTGGCTGATCTGGGCCTGGATCGCGCCCTCGGCGGTGCGGGCGGCCTCGATGGTCTTCTCGCCCTGCATCTCGGCTTCCTTGATCAGGAGCTGGGCCTCCCGCCGGGCATTGTCCTTCATCTCCTCGACCATGCGCTGGGTGGTCACCAGGGTCTCCTGCAGCATCCGCTCGCGCTGCTCGAGCCCGCGGGTGCGCTCCTCGGCCGCCTGCAGGTGCTCCTTCAGCAGGGTGTTCTCCTTCAGGAGGGCCTCGTAGTCGGCGGCGAGATCCTCGAGGAAGGTGTCCACCTCCTGGACGTCGAAGCCGCGGAACATCCTGACCGTGAACTGCTGCTGACGGATATCCATGGGCGTGATGCGCACGGGACTCTCCTCAGTACATCGCTCGGAGCAGGCCGGGAAGGATCACCCGCTCCACGAACTGGATGGCCAGGATGACGATGAGCGGGGAGAAGTCGAGCCCCCCGGTCTTCCACGGCGGCAGGAAGCGGCGCACCGGCGCCAGCACCGGCTCGGTGACCTGCCGCAGGAACATCACGACTGGATTGCGGGGATCGGGGCTGACCCAGGTGATGAGGGCCGCCGCGATGATCACCCACGAGTAGAGACCGAGCAGCCAGCCGAGGAAGCCGATGAGCTCCGGCACTAGCGTTTGCCTCCGAGCTCGCGCGAGCGTAGCGTCGCCCGCTCGACCGCGCCGATGAAGGTCCGTCGCACCCCGCCCTCCTCCAGCGCCGCGATGCCGGCGATGGTGGTGCCGCCCGGCGAGGACACCATGTCCTTGAGCTGCCCCGGGTGCATCCCGGTCTCCAGTATCAGGCGCGCCGAGCCGAGGACGGTCTGCGCGGCCAGGATCATCGCGGTGGCGCGGTCGAGTCCCATCTTCACGCCGCCGTCGGCCAGCGATTCGATGACGATGGCCACGTAGGCCGGACCCGAGCCGGAGAGCCCGGTGACCGCGTCGAGCGCATCCTCGTCGAGCACCACCGCGCGCCCCACCGCCCCGAACAGCTCCTGCGCCAGCTCCAGATCGCCCGCCTCGAGCCCCTCGGCCCGCGCGATCGCGGTCACGCCCTCGAGCACGAGCGCGGGCGTGTTCGGCATCACCCGGATCAGGCGCGCGGGCTTGCCGAGATGCTCGCGCAGCACCGCCACCGGCACCCCGGCCGCCACCGAGATCAGGAGCCGGCCCCGGTCCACCGCGCCCGAGATCTCCCGCAGCACCGCGCCCATGATCTGGGGCTTCACGGCCAGGATGATCACGTCGGACTGGGCGACCAGGTCGCGGTTCGAGGCGGCCGCGCGGATGCCGTACCGGTCGGCGAGCTGCTGGAGGCGGTCGGCGCGCACGTCGGTGGCCGCGAGCGCGGACGCGGGCACGAGGCCGGTCTGAAGCAAGCCCTTGATGATGGCCTCGCCCATGTTCCCCGCCCCCAGAAACCCGACCTTCTTGTCCTTGATGCTCACCGCGTTCGCTCCTGTCCACCGCCCTCGGGTGGGGAAGCCCCGTGCGGGGCCCGCGCGCCGAAGATCGCGGTGCCCACCCGCACCATGGTCGCGCCTTCCTCGATCGCCACCTCGAAATCGGCGCTCATGCCCATCGAGCAATGCTCGAGGCCCAGCTCGTCGCGCAGCTCGCGCAGCCGGCGGAAGTACGGGCGCGCCTGTTCCGGCTGCTCGGTCGCGGGCGGGATCGCCATGAGCCCGCGCACCTTCAAGCTCGGCAGCCCGACCATCGTGTCGTGAAGGCGCTTCAGCTCGGCGGGGGCGACGCCGCCCTTCTGCGGCTCGTCCCCGAGATTCACCTGGAGCAGCACGTTGAGCGTCCGCTCGCCGCCGTGCGCCCGCCGCGACAGCTCCTGCGCCAGCTCAAGCCGATCCACCGAGTGGATCCAGTCGAAGAGGCGCGCGGCATCCTTCGCCTTGTTGGTCTGCAGCGACCCGATCAGGTGCCAGGGCACCGGGCGCCCGAGCGCCTCGATCTTCTCCTTCGCCTCCTGGACGCGATTCTCTCCGAGCGCGACGACGCCCGCGGCGATCGCCAGCCGCACCCGCTCGACGTCCATGGTCTTGGAGACCGCGATGAGCAGTACGTGGTCGGGGGAGCGACCGGCCCGCGCGCACGCCCGCGCGACGGCCTCCTGGACCCGCCCGAGGTTGGCGCGCAAATCCAGCATGAGTGGGGGCGATTCTAGCACGCCCGCGAGGGGCCGTCAGGGCCCGCGGGCAGCGCCGCCACCGTGACCAGCCGCCCGGCCCCGCGCTCGCGCCGGTAGGAGAAGAGCAGGTCGGGCCGGCAGCCGGTGCAGAGCCCCAGCAGATCAATGCGTTCCGGCCGGACCCCGGCCGCCGCGAGCTGGTCTCGGTTGGCCCGCCAGAGGTCGAGCATCCACTTGCCCGGCCCCTTCGGCGTCATCCAGGGCTCCCACCCTCCCGGGAAGGCCGCCTCCAGGCGCTCGAGCACGGGGGCGTCCACCTCGTAGCAGCAGGGCCCGATCGAGGGGCCGATGGCGACCACCAGGTCATCCGGCGCGCTGCCGGCCTGGATCAGGGCCGCGACGGCGGCGCGGCCGACCGATTGCACCGTCCCCCGCCAGCCCGCGTGCGCCGCGGCCAGGCGGCGGGCCCGCGGGTCATAGACCACGATGGGCAGGCAGTCCGCGGTCGAGATGCAGAGCGGCACCCCGGCCCGGCTGGTGCTGAGCGCATCCGCGTGGCCGGCGAAGCCGCCGCGCTCCACCCCGATCACGTCGGCGCCGTGCACCTGCCGCGCGAACGCAGGCTCGCCGGCCAGGCCGTGGGCGCCCAGGAGCGCGCGCGCCTCGGGGCCGAGCGGGGGGCGGGACTCGGTGGGACGCGCGACGCCCGGGAAGTGCCGCGTCGTGAAGACGTGCGGCAGCCCGTGCTGCTCGAGGAGCCGGGAGGTGACGAAGAGCGGGAGATCGTCGGGCTCGCGCGGGGCGCGGGGAGTCACCCGGATATTCTCTCACGGTCGGGGGGTATGCTGGCCCGGTGAGCGACACCGGCGCCTACAACGACGCCCACGTCCGCGCCGCCGAGGTGGTCCCGGACGATTACATCGCCTCCCTCTCCTCTCCCTCTCCCCCGTCGGGGGGGAGAGGGAGAGGAGAGGGGGAATAGGGTGAGGGGAATGTTGTCGAGAGAGTCCTCGGCGACCTAGTCGGCCTGCCGCCGCAGGAAGGCCGGGACGTCCAGATCCTCCTCGGCCGGCTCCTCACCTTCCGCGCGCAGATCGGCGATACGCCGCCGCCAGTCCTTGGAAGGCTGCGGGTTCCGCGGGCCGGAAGGAATCGGCACGACCTTGGGGCCGGGCAGCGAGGCCTCCTTGCGCTCGGTGAAGCCGGTGGCGATGACCGTGATGCGCACCTCGTCGGTCAGGCTCTCGTCGAGCACCGCCCCGAAGATGATATTGGCCTCCTCGTGCGCGGCCTCTTGCACGATACGCGCCGCTTCTTCCACTTCATGGATCGACAGGTCGGGGCCGCCGGTGAAGTTGATCAGGATGCCGCGGGCCCCTTCGATCGAGGTCTCGTCCAGCAGCGGGCTCGCCACCGCCTTCTGGGCCGCGTCGAGCGCGCGGTGCTCGCCCTTGCCGACACCGGTGCCCATCAGCGCCATGCCCATACCGGACATGATCGTGCGCACGTCGGCGAAGTCGAGGTTGATCAGCCCGGGGACCAGGATCAGGTCCGAGATGCCCTGCACCGCCTGTAGCAGCACCGTGTCCGCGACCTTGAAGGCCTCCAGCAGCGGGGTGCCGCGGTCGACCACCGCGAGCAACCGCTGGTTGGGAATCGCGATCAGGGTGTCGACCACCGCGCGCAGCTCCGCCATGCCCGCCTCGGCCTGGAGCGCGCGCTTGCGGCCCTCGAACGCGAACGGTTTGGTGACCACCGCCACCGTGAGGATGCCGAGCTCCTTGGCCACCGAGGCCACGATCGGGGCGGAGCCGGTGCCGGTGCCGCCGCCCAGGCCCGCGGTCACGAACACCATGTCGGCGCCCTCGAGCACCTGCTTGATCTCGTCGCGGTCCTCGAGGGCCGCGTTCTTGCCGACCTCGGGATCCGACCCGGCGCCGAGCCCGCCGGTCAGCCGGGCGCCGAGCTGCAGCTTCACCGGCGCGGGCGACGAGCGGAGGGCCTGTAGGTCG
>JBGQHJ010000038.1:0-33170 GCA_041497895.1 Methylomirabilia bacterium | reverse complement strand
CTGCACGTAGAAGGTCGCGTTGGGGAAGAGCGCGTAGTTGCCCACGTGGTCGTAGTGGAAGTGGCTCAGGATCACGTGCTTGACCGAGGCCGCCTCCACGCCGATCTCGGCCAGGCCCTTGCCCGGGCAGCGCAGGAACTGCCGGCCCCGCCGGGTGCCCACCGCCTCGGTGAAGCCGAGGTCCACCACCACCGTCTCGGTGCCGTTGGTGAGCGCCCACACGAAGTAGTCCATGGTCATGGGGGCCTTGTGGTAGTCGCCGTAGAACGCCTCCGAGGTGTTGCAGGCGCGGTGGGCGTAGCGCACGGCGTAGATGCGGTAGGGCGCATTGGGCATGGTCAAGTCTCCTTTCCCGTGGCAGGATTCTACGCGTTTCCGGTGTCCACGGGAGTCCCACTCGAAGGAGGAGGAGCACGGATGACCCTGCCAGCCGCGGTATCGACGTCCCGCAACGAGGTCCGCACGGTGGCCCCCCGGCTCATCGAGCTGACCGAGACCCTCGTCTACCCCGACATTTGGGAGCGCCCCGGTCTCTCCAAGCGCGATCGGAGCCTGATCACGGTGGCGGCCCTGATGGCGATGTACCGTCCCGACCAGCTCAAGGGCCACACCGAGCGGGCGCTCGCCAACGGTGTCACGAGGGAGGAGATCGGCGAGCTCATCACCCACCTGGCCTTCTACGCGGGCTGGCCCAGCGCGATGTCGGCGGCCAAGGTCGTGAAGCAGGTCTTCGAGGAGAAGAAGGCATGAAAGTCGGGTTCATCGGTCTCGGCACCATGGGCGCCAGCATGGCGTCCAATCTGCAAGCGGGCGGCCATGAGCTGCAGGTGAGCGACATCCGGAAAGACGCGGCGGCGCCCCATCTGAAGGCGGGCGCGATCTGGAAGGACACCCCGCGCCAGGTCGCGGAGGGCGTGGAGGCGGTCTTCACCTCGCTGCCCGGACCCAAGGAGGTGGAGCAGGTCGCCCTCGGTCCCGACGGGCTCATCCACGGCATGAAGAAGGGCGCGGCCTACTTCGACCTCAGCACCAACTCGCCCGCCCTGATGCGCCGGCTCTACCCCGCGTTCAAGGAGAAGGGCATCCACGTGCTCGACGCCCCGGTGAGCGGCGGGCCCAAGGGCGCCAAGAGCCGGAAGCTCGCGCTCTGGATCGGCGGGGACCGCGAGGTCTACGACCGCTTCAAGCCGGTGCTGGACGCCATCGGCGACCAGCCCTACTACGTGGGGCCGATCGGGGCGGGCTCGGTGGCCAAGCTCGTCCACAACTGCGCGGGCTACGCGGTGCAGACCGCGCTGGCCGAGGTGTTCACGATGGGGGTCAAGGGCGGGGTCGACGCGCTCACCCTCTGGAAGGCGGTGCGGCAGGGCGCGGGTGGCCGCCGTCGCACCTTCGACGGCCTCGCCGATCAGTTCCTGCCCGGCACCTTCGATCCGCCCGCCTTCGCGCTCCGCCTGAGCCACAAGGACGTCTCGCTGGCCGTCGGCCTCGCGCGCGAGCTGGGGGTGCCGATGAGGATGGCCAACCTGGCCCTGGAGGAGCTGACCGAGGCCATGAATCGCGGCTGGGGCGAGCGCGACTCGCGGGTGGCCATGCTGCTGCAGGAGGAGCGGGCGGGAGTGAAGATCGCGGTGCCGGTGGAGCAGCTCAAGGAGGTGCTCGAGAACGACGGCCGCTAGAGCGGCCGAATCACGGTTGGAGCGAGGGCAAGCCGGCCGCTAGAGCGGCCGAATCACGGTCGTAGCTAGGGCTTCCGGAAGAAGAGCGGCTCGATCTTCGAGAGGTCCTTCGAGATCGCCATGGTCAGGAGATCGGCGAAGCCCTGAAGGATGATGAGGGCGTTGAGGTCGGCGTCGTTCAGGACCACGCCCTTGATGCGCTCGAGGATGCCGTCGTTCACCTTCTGGATGTTCTCGTAGTGCGTCTCGAGCTGCTCGAGGCCGAGATCGGGGGCGCCGCCGCGCTTGGCCACGAAGTACTGGTGCAGGAGGTACATGGAGACCGAGCGCACGATGGTCTCCTCGGCGGTCGAGAACGGCAGGTGGAAGCGGGCCATCGGCTTGAGGAAGTCCATGTAGGGGCACGAGCTGGTGGCCATGACGAGGCCGAAGATGCCGAAGATCCCGCGCTGCAGCGGGAGCTGCTTGACGTAGGTCCGCTCCTCGGTGGTGACGGTGACGGTGGCCTCGGCCACCGAGGCCTTGTCCTTGAAGAACTCCACGACCGCGGAGAGATTGGTGGCCACCGGGCAGTAGGGATGCTCCGCAGGGCTGAGCGGGCAGTGGCCGCACTGGTGGTTCTCGAGCCGGGCCCAGACCGGCGCCGGCTCGTGGCTGCTCGGCAGGTAGGACAGCGTGGCGCGGTCCAGCGCGACGGTGTAGGACTTGGCGCCGCCATCGGGGAACGCGAAGTCGTAGACGATGTGGATGGTGCTCTGGCTCACCGGTACCCCCTCTGAGCCCTCGGATGGACCGACCACTCTCCCCGGGAGCGTAACGAGCCCGGGGCGGCGCGTCAATGTATCCGTCGCGTGCGGGAGCGCGTGGACCCGCGTGCTATTCTCGGACCCGTGGCGTCCGAGACCCAGCCGCCGACCGTCGGCCAGCCGGCGCCGCTCTTCAGCCTCACTTCGGTCCAGGGTGCGACGGTCGACCTCGCGACCTACCGGGGCCGCTCCAACGTCGTCGTCTGGTTCTCCCGGGGCTTCACCTGTCCCTTCTGCCGGGTCTACATGGACGGGATGACCGAGGGCTACGAGGGCCTGCGGGAGGAGGGGACCGAGATCATCCAGGTCGGGCCCAACCTGCTCCAGGCCGCGCGCACCTTCTTTGGGCACAGCCCCACGCCGTACCCGTTCGTCTGCGACCCCGACAAGCGCCTGTTCGCGGTGTACGGCCTGGGCGATCGCGGCGCGCTCGAGGCGACCCGCTCCGCGGTGGTGAGCTTCTCCTACGCCTTCACCCACGGGGATACCGGGCCCCAGCTCCGGGGCGCCTGGCTCGACGTGATGAACCGCAACTTCGTCCGCCGCCTGCACCACCACGCCATGACCGCGCTCGAGCAGGGGCTCTTCCTGGTCGACCGGGGCGGGGTGATCCGCCACCGTACCGTGGTCGGCCCGACGGAGCCGGTGCCGAGGGGACCGGGGCTGGCCGAGATGGTCCGGACCTATTGCGCCGAGGAGCCCGGGGCCTGAATCCACCCCCCGGGGGCGGGTCGTAGACAAGGACACGGGCCAGGACATGGGACGAACATTGAAATACGATCCGCAGTGTCGTATGAAGTGACTCGACCGATGCCAGCGTTCGACCTCGGTACGTATGTGGAACGCTCGCGGGCCGTGGACCTGTCGGCCATCGACTGGGCCCTGGTGCCACGGCATCCGGTGCCCCCCGAGACGATCCGGACCCTCCGCTACATGCAGGACATCGAGAGCCACACCATCATCTACCTTCGGAGCCTGCTCGCCACGCGTGCCATCGACGACCCCGACGTCGCCACCTTCCTGGCCTGCTGGCTCTACGAGGAGACGTTCCACGGCATCGCCATCTCGCACTTCCTGGAGGCGGCCGGCGCGCCGGTCGGTCCCCGCGCCACCCCCCGGGGGCGGGAGTCGCTCGCCAAGCGGGCGGAAGCGGCGGCCACCGCCATGGTCTCGAAGGCCTGGCCCGACTTCTGCGCGGTGCACATGACGTGGGGCGCCATCAACGAGCTGACCACGCTGACCGGCTATCGGCGGCTCGCCCTCGTGTCGCCCCACCCGGTGCTGTCCGATCTGCTCGACCGCATCGTCCTCGACGAGTCGCGCCACTTCTTCTTCTACTACCGCCAGGCCGAGATCCGCATGCAGCGACGGGCCGCGGCCCGCATCGCGCGCGTCCTGGTGGACCGCTTCTGGGCCCCGGTCGGCAGCGGCGTCCAGCCCGACGACGAGCTGCGCTTCCTGGCCGCCTATCTCTTCTCCGGACCCGAAGGCCGCGCCGCGGCCCGCAAGGTCGACGACACCATACGGCGCTTGCCCGGCTTCGAGACGGTGCAGCTTCTCGAGGCGTGGATACATCGACACCTGGGGAGCCCCGCCGCCGGCGCCCCCGCACCAGGAGGACAACGCAATGGCGACCGCGATCACTGAGCGACCCACCGAGCGACGGGCCGGCGGCCACTACCGCGCCTACACTCCGCGTCCGTTCACGCGCGCCGAGCGCGATTCGGTGACCATCCTGTTCGGCGGCCTCCACTGGCGCGTCGAGCGCGTCTTGCAGGCGGTGCTGGAGAGCGCGGGGCACCAGGCGCAGGTGCTGCCGGTGGCCACCAAGGACGACCTGCTCACCGGCCGCGAGGTGGCCGACATCGGCCAGTGCTGCCCGACGAGCTTCACCACCGGCAACCTGGTCAACTTCCTCAAGAAGGAGGCGAAGGCGACCAGCGCCGAGGAAGTGAACAAGAAGTTCGTCTACCTCACCGCCGGCTCCTGCGGGGCCTGCCGCTTCGGCCAGTACCACCAGAGCTACGAGCTCGCCCTGCGCAACTCCGGGCTCGACGCCTTCCGCATGTTCCTGCTCGCCCAGGACCAGCTCGACCAGAAGGCGGCGATGGGCGACGGCCTCGACCTGAACCTGCCCGTCACCCTCGGCTGCCTGTGGGCCATCTTCTGCACCGATCTGGTGCAGGACCTCGAATACCAGGTGCGGCCCTTCGAGGTCGTGCCGGGGCAGACCGAGGCGGTGGTCCGGGAGTCGATCGAGCTCCTCTACCAGGCGTTCCGCCACCGGCCCAAGCACGGCCCCTGGCGGTCCGTGCTCTGGTTCCTCACCACCGGCTACTTCGCGAAGGCCATGCGGCAGATCCGCCGCAAGTTCGACGCCATCGAGGTGGACCGGCTGCGGGTGAAGCCGGTGGTGAAGATCACCGGCGAGTTCTATCTCCAGACCGTCGAGGGCGATCCCAACTACAACATCCACCGCTGGCTCGAGGCGGAGGGTGCCGAGGTCTACCCGGCCGGCATCACGGTGTGGATGGACTACCTGCTGCGCCTGGGGCTGCAGCGCTTCGAGGACTACTCGGGCATCGAGAAGGGCGCGCGCCTCAAGCTCGGGCTCGGCCGGACCGCGCAGGCGATCTACCGCGGCGTCGTGGCCCGGCTCCGCCGGGCGATGGGCAATCTCCCGCGCGCCATCCCGCACCAGCTCGAGCTGCGGCGCCTGGCCGCGCCCTACTTCCACAGCCGCCTCGACGGCGGCGAGGGCGACATGCTGGTCGGCAAGGCGATCTGGGCCCACCAGAGGAAGAAGGCCCACATGATCTGCGAGCTGTCGCCCTACTCGTGCATGCCGAACACGATGTCCATCGGGGCGATGGCCGGCGTCATCGGCAAGCATCCGGACCTGCTCTACGCGCCGCTGGAGATCAAGGGCGACGCGGAGGTGCACGCGCTCTCGCGCTGCCAGATGATCCTCACCGAGGCCAAGAAGCGGGCCCAGCGCGAGTTCGACGAGGCGCTCGCCCGGAGCGGCATGACGATCGAGCAGGTGCGCGCCCATCTCGACGCGCATCCGACGATGAAGCGCGCGACCTACCCGGTGCCCCACCTGGGCTGCGCGGGCCGGGCCGCCAACCTGGTCCTGCGCGTGGCCGCGAAGGCGCGCTGATGAAGCTCGTCGGAATGGACGTCGGATCGACCACGGTCAAGGCGGTGGCGGTGGAGAATGGAAAGGTCGTGTGGCAGGACTACCAGCGCCACAACACGCGCCAGGCCGAGAAGGTGCTCGAGTTCCTCGGCCGCATGGAGGAGGAGGCGCAGGTCACGGCCGGCCGCGACCGCGTCTTCTTCACCGGCTCCGGGGCCGGCCTGCTGGGGCCGCTGGCCGGGGCCAAGATGATCCAGGAGGTGGTCGCGGTCGCGGCCTGCGTGGAGAAGCTCCACCCGGACGTGCGCTTCGTGTCGGAGATCGGCGGCGAGGACATGAAGACGATCTTCTTCACCCCCACCGGCACCGGCCGCTCCAAGCAGGTCTACATGCAGTCGGCGTGCAGCGGCGGCACCGGCACCTTCATCGAGAAGACCGCGCGGAAGCTGCAGGTGGCGACCGAAACCCTGGCCGGGCTGCCCTACGCAGGCATGAGCCTCCACAAGGTCAGCAGCAAGTGCGGCATCTTCGCCGAGACGGACGCCAACACCCTCGTGAAGACCGGGGTGCCGGTCGAGGAGATCATCGCGAGCCTCTTCGAGGCGGTCGTCTACCAGAACCTCGCCACCCTGACCAAGGGCAACACCCCGTCGCCCGAGGTGCTGCTGCTGGGCGGCCCGAACCTCTTCTTCCGCGGCCTGCAGGAGGCCTGGCGCCATCACCTGGCCAAGCTGTGGGAGCAGCGGAAGATCGCGCTGCCGGACGGGCGCGACGCCGCCTCCTGCATCACGGTGCCCGCGGAGGCGCTCTACTACGCCTGCCTCGGCTGCGTGGAGATCGGCGCCGGGGAGCCGGAGGGCGTGGCGGTGTACGAGGGGCGCGACCGGCTGCGCTGGTGGGTGGAGGAGGGCCAGCAGGAGCAGAAGGCCAAGGCGGGCGGGCGGGCCCTCGTGGCCTGCGCCGCCGATCTCCAGTCGTTCGTGGCCGAGTACGATCTGAAGCGAAGCGCGACCGCGCGCGCGGCGGCGGAAATCGCGGGGCCGGTGCTGATCGGCTGCGACTTCGGCAGCACCACCGCCAAGGCGGTGGTGGTCTCCCCCGAGCGCGAGCTGCTCTTCACCTGCTACGCGCTGTCGAAGGGCAATCCCATCGAGGACGCGCAGTCGCTCTTCCGCCAGGTGCGGGAGGCGGGCTACCCGAACGTGGGCGGGCTGGCGCTCACCGGCTACGGCAAGGATCTCCTGAAGGACGTCGTGGGGGCCGACGTGGCGGTGGTGGAGACGGTGGCCCACGCCACCGGCACGCTCCACTTCCACCCCGACGCCGACGTGATCTGCGACGTGGGCGGCACCGACGTCAAGATCATGATCCTGCGCCAGGGCACGGTGGCCGACTTCCGGCTCAACTCGCAGTGCTCCTCCGGCAACGGGGCGTTCCTCCAGGGGGTGGCGGAGCGCTACTCGATCCCCCTCGAGGCCTACGCCGAGAAGGCCTTCGCGGCCAAGGCGATGCCCACCCTGGCGATGGGCTGCGGGGTGTTCCTCCAGTCCGACATCGTCAACCAGCAGCGCAAGGGGTGGGCCGCCGAGGAGATCATGGCCGCGCTCGCCGCGGTGCTGCCGGTGAACGTCTGGATCTACGCCGGACAGCTCCAGAACCTGCGGTCGGTCGGGCGCAAGTTCGTGCTCCAGGGCGGCACCCACCGGAACATGGCGGTGGTGAAGGCCCAGGTCGACTTCATCCGCGGCAAGGTGCCGGAGGCGGAGGTGGTCCTGCACCCCTACTCGGGCGAGGCCGGCGCCATCGGCGCCGCTCTCTGCGCGGCCGACTGGCGCGAGAGCGGGGGTGGGCACGCGAGCCGGTTCCGCGGCTTCGAGGCCATCGCCGCGCTGACCTACACCAGCACCACCGCGGCCGACACCGTCTGCAAGTGGTGCCCGATCAATTGCACGCGCACCTTCATCGACGTTGCCCTCCCCGGGGCCAAGGGCCGGCCGTGGAGCAAGCTGCCCCTGGCCGCGGGCTGGGAGCGGGTGATCAGCGGCAACTCCTGCCCGAAGGGGCTGGTCGAGGACGTCAACGAGCTGCGCGAGGTGAAGGCGAAGCTGGAGGAGACCAAGCGTGACTACCCTAACGTTGCCGAGATGGTTCGGAAGGACGCGTTCCGCCGCCCCCGGGCCGGAGAGCCAGCCGTCGCGGGCTAAGCTCCGGATCGGGATCCCCCGCGTCCTGAACCTCTGGTCCACCCACCAGTTCTGGGTGGGCTTCTTCACCGAGCTGGGGGTGGACCCGCGGCACCTGATCTTCTCCTCCGACACCTCGGAGGAGCAGGGGCGGCAGTACGGCAAGGGCCGCGGCACGGTGGACTGCTGCTACCCGGTGAAGTGCATCGCCGGCCACTACGGCGAGCTGATCTTCGGCCAGCGCGAGAAGGTCGACGTGCTCTTCTCGCCGATGATCTACAACCTCCCGTCGTTCCTCTCCGGCCACGTGGCGCGCACGCTGGCCTGCCCGCGGGTGATGGCCGCGCCGGAGAACATCAAGGCCGGCTTCATGAAGGAGCGCGACGTGTTCGCCGAGCAGGGCATCCGCTACGCGGCCCCGTTCGTCTCGCTCGACGAGCCCCGGCTCGTGCCCAAGCAGCTCTGGGAGGGGCTCCGGGACGTGATCCCCGGGCTCACCGCCGAGGAGGCCGGACGGGCCGCCGCGGCGGGCTTCCGCGCCCTCGACGACTTCAACACCCGCCTGCGCCGCAAGGGGCGCGAGGTGCTCGAGTGGTGCGCGCGCGAGAACCGCGCGTGCCTCATGGTCCTGGCGCGGCCGTATCACATGGATCCCGGGATCGGCCACGAGATCGAGGTGGATCTCCAGGCCTACGGGTACCCGGTGCTCTGGGCCCAGTACTTCCCGATCGATACCGACCTGATGGACTGGGCGTTCGGGGAGGACGTCCGGGCCGGCCACATCCGATCAGCTTTCGATATTCGAGATGTCTGGCCGTCCTCTTACAGCAGCAACACCAACGAGATCCTGTGGGGGGCCAAGGCGGCCGCGCGCATGCCGTGGGTGGCCTGCGTGGTCCGGCTGGCCAGCTACGAGTGCGGCATGGACCAGCCGACCTACACGCCGGTGCAGCAGATCGTGGAGCGCTCGGGGACCCTCTTCTTCTCCTTCCAGGACCTGGATTCGACGAAGCCGGCCGGCTCGGTGAAGATCCGGGTCGAGACCATCACCCACTACCTCGAGCGCTACACGGGCGGCATCATCGAGAAGAAGAAGGCCGCCATGGGGCCGGGCTGCCCGCTCCTGCCCGAGGCCGCGGCGGCCCCGACCGCCTGACCGAGGCGCCTCCCGCCGCGCCCGGGGGTTCTTTGACAGGGGCCCACCCCCCCGCCTACACTCGCGAGGGTGACGCCGGGGATCCCTCGCCAGCGCCTCCCCATGCTCGGTAGCCCCCGCCGGGGCTCGTGATGCGCCGCCGCCGTCTCTTCTGGAAGTACACCACCTTCTTCGTCCTGCTCGTGACCGCCGAGCTGCTCGCGAGCGGCATCACCGAGCTCTACTTCTCGTACCAGGAGAACCAGGCCGCGCTCGTGGCCCTGCAGCGCGAGAAGGCCCTGGCCGCCGCCTCCCAGATCGAGAACTTCATCAAGGAGATCGAGCGGCAGATGGGCTGGGTCACCCAGCCCCAGCGCACACCGGGCGGGACGACGCTGGAGCAGCGGCGCTTCGACTTCTTCCGCCTCCAGCGCCAGGTGCCGGCCATCACCGAGGTCAGCTACATCGACGCGGCGGGCCGGGAGCAGCTCCGCGTCTCCCGCCTGGCCATGGACGCGATCGGCAGCCAGGCCGACTTCTCGGGCGATCCCCGGTTCGTCGAGGCCAAGGCCCGGCGGGTCTACCGGGGGCCGGTGTACTTCCGGAAAGAGTCCGAGCCCTACATGGTCATCGCGATCGCGGAAGGCGGGCAGGCCGGGGGGGTCACCGCGGCCGAGGTCAACCTCAAGTTCATCTGGGACGTCGTCTCCCAGATCAAGATCGGCAAGGCGGGCCAGGCCTTCGTGGTGGACGGCCAGGGGGCGCTCATCGCCCATCCCGACATCAGCCTGGTGCTCCAGAAGACGGACCTCACGCGGCTCGAGCAGGTGAAGCGCGCGCTCGCCGGGGGACCCCAGCCCGGCGAGCCCGCCCAGGATGGCACCATCGCCCGGAACCTCCGCAACCAGCAGGTGCTGACCGCGCACACCCCGATCCCCTCGCTCGGCTGGACGGTGTTCGTCGAGCAGCCGCTCGAGGAGGCCTTCGAGCCGCTCCGCGCGTCGGTGAAGCGGACGGTGTTGCTGCTGGTCCTGGGTATCCTGCTCTCAGTGGGCGCGAGCCTGATGCTGGCGCGCACCCTGGCACGGCCGATCCGGGCGCTCCAGGCCGGCGCGGTGCGGATCGGCGAGGGCAACCTGACCGACCGCATCGAGGTGAAGACCGGCGACGAGCTCGAGGTCCTGGCCGACCAGTTCAACCGCATGGCGGTGCAGCTGAAGGAGTCGTACGCGGGTCTGGAGCGCAAGGTCGACGCCCGCACCCGCGAGCTGCAGGAGGCCCTCGAGCAGCAGACCGCGACCGCCGAGATCCTGGGTGTCATCAGCGCCTCGCCGACCGACTCCCAGCCGGTCATGGACGCGGTGGCCCAGAGCGCGGCGCGGCTGTGCGACGCGGTCGACGCGCAGATCTTCCGGGTCGAAGGCGATTTCCTCCGGAGCGTGGCGATCCATGGCGCCATCCCGAAGTACCCCGGCCAGCCGATCACGCGGGGCTTCGTGAGCGGACGGGCCGTGATCGAGCGGCGCACGGTTCACGTCCACGACCTTGCTGAGGAGACGGAGCGGGAGTTCCCGGACGCCCGGCCACGACAGCAGGCCACGGGAACGCGGACGATGCTGGCCACCCCGCTGCTCCGGGAGGGTGTGCCGATCGGGGCGATCACCATCCGCCGGCTCGAGGTGCGCCCGTTCGCCGACAAGCAGATCAAGCTGCTCGAGACCTTCGCGGACCAGGCGGTGATCGCGATCGAGAACGTGCGCCTGTTCCAGGAGCTGCAGGCGCGCACCCAGGATCTCTCGCAGTCGCTCGAGGAGACGGGGGCGCTCAGCGAGGTCATTCGCGCGGTGAGCTCCTCGCTCGATCTCCACGAGGTGCTCGACACGGTGGCGCGGCGGGCCGTCGCGCTCTCCGGGGCGGACGGCTGCGGGATCTTCGAGCTCCGCCCCGGCCGCCAGGCCTTCGACGTGGTGGTGAGCCAGGGGCTCAGCTCCGAGTTCGTCGACGCGGTGCTCACCATGTCGGTCGGGGTCGACCACGGCACGATCAGCCGGGCCACCGAGACCGGCGAGCCGGTGCAGATCCCCGACGTGGAGGAGGCCCACGACTATCCCTTCCGGGCCCTCTTCCTCCGGGAAGGGCTGCGGTCGGTGCTGACCGTGCCCATGGGCGGGGGCGACGACGTGGCACGCGGCATCGTGGTGGTCCGGCGCAACCCGGGCGAGTTCGGCGAGCGGATCGTGAACCTCATGAGCGCGCTCGCCAACCAGTCGAAGGTGGCCATCGCCAACGCGAACCTCTTCCGCGAGATCGAGGAGAAGAGCCGGCTCCTCGAGGTGGCGAACCAGCACAAGTCGGAGTTCCTCGCCAACATGTCCCACGAGCTCCGCACCCCGCTCAACGCCATCATCGGGTTCTCGGAGGTGCTGCTCCAGCGCATGTTCGGCGAGCTCAACCCGAAGCAGGACGAGTACCTGCAGGACGTCCTCTCCTCCGGTCGCCACCTGCTCTCCCTCATCAACGACATCCTCGACCTCTCCAAGGTGGAGGCGGGGCGGATGGAGCTCGAGCTGGCCCGCTTCGACCTGCCCCAGGCGATGCAGGACACGCTGGTGCTGGTGCGCGAGCGCGCCGCGCGGCACGGCATCGACCTGCATCTGGAGGTGGACGGCGGGGTGGGGGAGATCGTCGCCGACGAGCGCAAGATCAAGCAGGTGATGCTGAACCTCCTGTCCAACGCGGTGAAGTTCACTCCCGAGGGCGGCCGGGTGGACGTGCGGACGGTGCCGACCGACGGGGGCGTCGAGATCTCGGTGGCCGACACCGGCATCGGGATCGCGCCCGAGAACCAGGAGCTGATCTTCGAGGAGTTCCGCCAGGTGGGCGGCGACTACGCGCACAAGCGCGAGGGCACCGGGCTCGGCCTCACCCTCGCGCGTCGATTCGTGGAGCTGCACGGCGGCCGGATCTGGGTCAAGAGCCAGCCCGGTCAGGGCTCCACGTTCACCTTCTCGATACCGGAGCGACCATGGCCGGCGAGCTGATCCTGATCGTCGAGGACAACGAGAAGAACCGCAAGCTCGAGCGGGACATCCTCCAGTTCCACGGCTACCGCACCGCGGAGGCCGACAACGCGGAGGACGGGATCCGCCTCGCCCAGGAGAGCCCGCCGGCTCTCATCCTGATGGACATCCAATTGCCGCGGATGAACGGGATCGAGGCGCTCCAGGTGCTGCGCGGCGACGACCGCACCCGCGCGGTGCCGGTGATCGCGGTCACCGCTTCCGCGATGAGCCAGGACCGGCAGAAGATCATGGCCGCCGGCTTCGACGGCTACCAGGCCAAGCCGATCGACGTCACCGGCTTCGTGACCGCGGTGCGGCAGATGATCGACCGGCCCGCGAAGGGGGGCGCGCGGTGAGCGGCCCGGCCCGGATCCTGGTGGTCGACGACACCCCGATGAACGTCAAGCTGCTCGAAGGGGTGCTGAGCGGCCACGGCTACGTGGTCATCACCGCGCCGTCGGGGCCGGTGGCGCTCGATCGGGTGCGGGAGGACCGGCCGGACCTGGTGCTGCTCGACGTGGTGATGCCGGAGATGAGCGGCTACGAGGTCTGCCGGCGGCTGCGCGCCGACGAGGCGACCCGGCTCCTGCCCATCATCATGGTGACCGCGCTCGATCCCGGCACCGAGCGGGTGAAGGGCATCGAGGTGGGCGCCGACGACTTCCTGACCAAGCCGATCAACCAGCCCGAGCTGCTGGCCCGCGTGCGGTCCCTCCTCCGGATCAAGGCGCTCCACGACGAGCTGGGCGAGCTCAACCGGACGCTCGAGGGCCGGGTGGCCGAGCAGGTGGCCCAGCTCGAGCGGCTCGGCCGCCTGCGCCGGTTCTTCTCGCCCCAGCTCGCGGACCTGATCGTGAGCGGCGACGCGGAGGACCCGCTGCGCAGCCACCGCCGGGAGATCACGGTGGTCTTCCTCGACCTGCGCGGCTTCACCGCCTTCGCGGAGACCGCCGAGCCGGAGGAGGTGATGGGGGTGCTGCGCGAGTACCACGCCGAGATGGGCCGGCTCATCCTGGCCGCCGAGGGCACCCTCGAGCGCTTCACCGGCGACGGCATGATGATCTTCTTCAACGACCCGGTGCAGGTGTCCGACCCCGGCCCCCGCGCGGTGCGCATGGCGGTCGCGATGCGCGAGCGCATCGGCGGGCTCACCGAGTCCTGGCGCAAGCGCGGGTTCGACCTCGACTTCGGCATCGGCATCGCCCAGGGCTACGCGACCATCGGGGCCATCGGCTTCGAGGGGCGGCTCGACTACGGGGCCATCGGCACCGTGACCAACCTCGCCTCCCGGCTCTGCGGGGAGGCCAAGCCGGGCCAGATCCTGCTCTCCCAGCGGGTGGCGTCGGGAGTGGAGAGCATCGCGCAGGTGGAGGCGGTGGGCGAGCTCGCGCTGAAGGGTTTCCAGCGGCCGGTGAAGGCCTACAACGTGGTGCAGCTCGGCGCGTCCGCGCGGTGAAGGTCTGTGTCGTCGGCGCCGGGGCGATCGGGACGTTCCTCGGCACGCACCTGGCGCGGACCGGGGCGGAGGTATCGGCGCTGGCCCGCGGGGCGACCGCGGCCGCCCTGCGGGCGCGCGGCCTCCGGCTCGAGGAAGGCGGCGCGACGCTCACCGCGCCGGTGCGGGTGGTCGAGGACACCCGCGCGCTGGGCCCGCAGGACCTGGTGGTCGTCGCGGTGAAAGGGCCGGCGCTGCCCGCGGTGGCGCCGCAGGTGGGCCCGCTCCTCGGACCGGAGACGGTCGTGCTGCCCGCGATGAACGGGGTGCCGTGGTGGTTCTTCCACGGCCTGGGCGGCTCCCACGAGGGCGCGGCGGTGCGCGCGGTCGATCCGGACGGGCGCGTGGCGGGCGCGATCCCGGTGCGGCACGTCATCGGTTGCGTGGTGCACGCGACCTGCTCGGTGGTGGCGCCGGGGCTCGGGCGCCACGGCTTCGGCCGCGGGCTGGTCGTCGGTGAGCCGGGCGGCCTAGTCTCGGCCCGGGTGAGCGCGCTCGCGGATCGTCTCGGCGAGGCGGGCTTCGAGGTGACGATCTCGAAGCGGATCCAGGCCGACGTCTGGTACAAGCTCTGGGGCAACATGACGATGAACCCCATGTCGGCGCTGACCGGGGCCACCTGCGATCGGCTCCTCGACGATCCGCTGCTCGATCGATTCACTCTCGCGATCATGGCGGAGGCCGCCGCGATCGGGGAGAAGATCGGCTGCCCGATCCGACAGAGCGGTGAGGAGCGCAACGCGGTGACCCGCAAGCTCGGGGCCTTCAAGACCTCGATGCTGCAGGACGTGGAGGCGGGCAAGCCGCTCGAGATCGACGCGCTGCTCACCGCGGTGAGCGAGATCGGCGGCCGGGTCGGAGTGCCCACTCCCAGCACCGACGCGCTGCTCGGCCTGACCCGGGTGTTCGCGGCCGGCCGCGGGCTCTACCGGTCGTGACCGCGCCCCGTCCGCCGTTCCGGGCCGACCACGTGGGCAGCCTGCTCCGGTCACCCGCCCTCAAGGCCCGGCGCCGGGAGCGCGAGGAAGGACGCATCGACGCGGCCGCGCTCGCCGAGGCCGAGGACGCGGCCATTCGCCTAGTGGTGCGGCTGCAGGAGGAGGTCGGCCTCGAGGGCATCACCGACGGCGAGCTGCGGCGGAAGTCGTGGCACATGGACTTCCTCACCCGCCTGGGCGGCCTCGCCAGCGCGGGGCGCACGCTGCCGGTGACCTTCCACGGCCGCGCGGGCGACGTCGACTTCACCCGGCCGGACCTGCGAATCGACGCGCGGGTCAGCCGGCCCGCGCCGATCTTCGTCGACGCCTTCCGCTTCCTCCGCTCGGTGACGACCCGCACCGCGAAGATCACCATCCCGTCGCCGTGCATGCTCTACTCGCAGGTGGGGCGCGCCAACATCAGCCGCGCGGTGTACCCGGACCTCGACGGCTTCGTGGAGGACACCGCGGCCGCCTATCGCGCGGAGATCGCCGATCTCTACGCGGCGGGCTGCCGGTACCTCCAGCTCGACGACGTGAGCCTCGCCTACCTCTGCGACGAGGGCATGCGGGCGGAGAGCCGGGCGCGGGGCGAGGATCCCGATGCGGTGCTCGCCCTCTCGGTCGAGCTCGTGCGGGCCACGCTCCGGGACCGTCCCCGCGATCTCTCGGTGTGCACCCACCTTTGCCGGGGGAACTTCCGCTCGAGCTGGCGCGCGCAGGGCGGGTACGAGAAGGTGGCGGAGACCATCTTCAACCAGATGCCCTACGACGGCTTCTTCCTCGAGTTCGACGACGCGCGTTCGGGCGACTTCTCCCCGCTCCGCCACGCGCCCCGGCACGTGCGGGTGGTGCTGGGCCTGGTCAGCAGCAAGGTGGGCGCGCTCGAATCGAAGGCCGACTTGACCCGCCGTCTGGAGGAGGCCTCGAAGTTCTTCCCGCTCGATCAGCTCGCGGTGAGCCCCCAGTGCGGGTTCTCCTCGACGCTCGAGGGCAACGACGTCTCCGTGGAGCAGCAGCGGGCGAAGCTCCGGCTCTGCGTCGAGCTGGCCCGCGAGGTCTGGGGCGACCGGTAGCGGCGTGGCGCCGGCCGCCGGCTCAGTCCGCGGCGGGCAGCAGCACGCAGGCGGTGGCGGGCACCGTCACCGTGACCGGCTCGCCCGGCCGGACGCGCGCGGGGGCGGGGCCGGTGACCCGCAGGACCACGTCGCTGCCGTCGAGCGCGACCTGGTAGTCCACCGCCTCGCCCAGGTAGCTCGCGCGCAGCACGGTGCCGGCCAGCACGTTGGCATCGCCGTCGGCGCGCGGGGCCATGGCCGGACCGATCGCGATCTGGTGGGGGCGGATCGAGACCACCACCCGGGCGCGCGGGGCGAGGCCGTCCGCGGCCACCCGCAGGCGCAGGTCCCCCCGGGCCACCGAGCGGCCGCCGTCGGCCACCGCGTCGATGAGGTTGGTCTTGCCCACGAACTCGGCCACGAAGCGGGTGCGGGGATGCTCGAACAGCTCCTCCGGGGGTCCGATCTGCACGACGCGCCCGTCCCGCAGCACCGCCACCCGGTCGGAGATCACCATCGCCTCCGCCTGGTCGTGGGTGACGTAGAGGGTGGTGATCGCGAAGCGCTCGTGGAGCCGGCGGATCTCGAACCGCATCTCCTCGCGCAGGCTCGCGTCGAGGTTGCTGAGGGGCTCGTCGAGCAGCAGGATCTCGGGCTCCACCACCAGGGCCCGCGCCACCGCGACCCGCTGCTGCTGGCCGCCGGAGAGCTCGCCCGGGTAGCGCGCGCCGTAGCCGCCGAGCTGCACCGCACGGAGCATCTCGTCGACGCGCCGGTCGCGGTCGGCGCGGCCGACGCCCGCGAAGCGGAGGCCGTAGGCCACGTTCTGGGCCACCGTCATGTGTGGCCAGAGCGCGTAGCTCTGGAAGATCATCGCCATGCGTCGCCGCTCGGGCGGGACGACCAGCGCGGGGGAGGAGAGCACGCGGTCGCCCACCCGGATCTCGCCCGCCTCGGGCGCGAGGAAGCCCGCCACCAGCCGGAGCGTGGTGGTCTTGCCGCAGCCGGAGGGGCCGAGCAGGGCCACCAGCTCGCCCGGCCGCACCGCGAGGTCGAGGCCGACCACCGCCCCGACCTCGCCGAATCGCTTGGTGAGGCCGGTGATGGTGATCCCGGGCATCGGGTCAGGCCGCGCCGCCCGCCTGGCGGCCGCGCATCACGTCGCGGCCGAGGAGGGTCTGCATGACGACCACGATGACGAAGGTCATCACGAGCATGAAGACGCCCAGCACCGCGATGGCCCCGAACTGGCCTTCCTCCTTGAGGTCGAAGATCACCACCGAGATGACCTTGGTGTTCGGGCTGAACAGGATGATGGACGCGGACAGCTCGCGGATCACCCCGATGAAGACGAAGCACCAGGTCGCGATGATGCCGCTCCGCGCGAGCGGCGCGGTGATCTCGCCGAGCACCCGGAAGCGCCCGGCCCCCAGGATCCGGCCGGCCTCCTCCAGCTCGGGGTGGATGCCGCGGAGGGTCGCGTCCGACTGCGAGTAGCCGACCGGCATCTCCTTGGTCAGGTAGGCGAGGAAGAGGATCCAGAGGGTGCCGTAGAGCAGGAACGGCGGCCGGGTGTAGGCAACGAAGAGGGCCACCGCCAGCACCACGCCCGGGATGACCACCGGGGCCACCGCGAGGAAGGCCAGCACCTGGTGGCCCACGATGATCCGGCGGTTGGTCACGTAGGCGAGGAGGGTGGCGAGCGCGGCCCCGACGCACGCGGTGAGCACGCCGAGCTCGATGGTGTTCACGATCGCGGACTGGGTGGTGAGGGAGAGGAACGTGAACGACCAGTTGTCGAGCGTGAAGTTCTCCGTGGTGAGCGGCTGGGCCCACGCGCGGGAGAAGGCGGCCTTGAGCAGGATGCCGTAGGGCAGGAACACCGCGGCGCCCAGCACCACGAGGCACGCTCCGAGCGCGGGGTAGCGCCAGCCCCCGAGCCGGATGACCCGTCGCTGCCCTCCCTTGCCCCCCACCGCGGCGTAGCCGCGCCGGCCCAGGAGCTTCTTCTGCATTAGCAGGAGCAGGGCGGTGGCGAGCAGGAGCGGCATGGAGAACGCGGCGGCCATCTCGACGCGCGGCGGGTACTGGAAGAACGCCCAGAGCTGGGTGGTCACGGTGTGGAAGCCGGCGGGCAGCGCCAGGATCGCGGGCGAGCCGAAGAGGGCCAGCGCCTGCAGCACCGCCAGGATGAAGCCGCTCAGGATGGCGGGCAGCACCATCGGCAGCGTGATGGTCCGCGCGACCTGGAGGCGGCCGGCGCCCAGGATGGAGGCGGCGTCCTCGAGGTCGGAGGCGATGAGGCCGAGGGTGTTGGCGATCATGATGTAGACGTACGGGAACGTGTAGATCGCCACCACGAAGATCAGCCCCGGCATGCTGAAGATGTTGATCAGCGGGTCGGCCGCGCCGGTCCAGTCGCGATAGAGCCGGTTGATGTAGCCCGCGTTGGGACCGGCGAGCATGACCCACGCGAAGGCGCCGAGGAAGGGCGGGGTCACGAACGAGGCCATCACGAGATGCTGGATGCTCCGTCGCCACGGCAGGTCGGTGCGGGCGGTGAGCCACGCGAGCGGCGCGCCGATCACGAGGGCGACCAGCCCGGACCACAGCGCCAGCACCACCGTGTTCCACAGCGCCTTCTGCAGCGTCGGGTCCCCGAGCACGCGGGCATAGTGGGCGAGGGTGAAGCCCGCGTCGCTGCGCACGCTCATGTAGGCGAGCCAGCCCAGCGGCAGCAGGATCAGCAGGAGCAGGGCCGCCGCCGCGAGCAGCCAGATCGGCACCGCGCGGTCCAGGCCCTCCCAGCGCCGCGGGCGCGCGGCCGCCACCGCCTCGGGCATATGGCGGGGCTAGGCCCCGAAGAACTCGACGAAGCGCGTCTTGATCTCCTCGTTCCGCTTCTCGAGCTCCTCGGCGTCGACCGGGAGGAGCTTGAGGTCGGACATCCGCGGCTTGTCAGCCGGGTAGGTCACCGCCGGATGGCCGCTGTAGAGCCCCTCGGTGTCGGCCAGCACCTGCTGGATCTCACGGGAGAAGATGAAGTCGGTGAAGAGCCGGGCCGCGTTGGGGTGGGGCGCGAAGCTCGTGATCGCGCTGGGGGAGACCACGAGCGGCACGCCTTCCTTCGGGTAGACGATCTCGACCGGATTGCCCTTCTTCTTGACCTGGTAGAACGTGTAGTCGCCGCCGTCGGCGGCCACCGGCCGCTCCCCCGAGGCCACCACTCCGGACGGATCGACCGCGGACTGGACCAGCATGGGCTTGTTCTGGGCGAGCGCCTTGAAGTAGTCCCAGCCATGCAGGTGCACGAGCGCGAGCACGTGGGTGGCGATGACGCCGCTGTAGCCGGGATGCGCGGTGACCAGGCGCCCGCGCCACTTCGGATCGAGCAGGTCCTTCCACGTGCGCGGGGCCTCGGCGGCCGGGATCGCCTTGGTGTTGTAGGCGATGACGTTGACGGTCGCGCGCAGGCCGTAGTGATAGCCGTCCTTGTCCTTGAAGCCCGCCGCGAACGCGTCCACCCCGGCGGGGGTGTAGCGCACCAGGAGCTTCTTCTCCTTCAAAAGCACGTAGTGGCCGGCGTCGGAGGTGTGGACCACGTCGACGTTATGGATGTTCGCCTGCAGCTCCTGCATCATCCGCTGCAGGATCCGCTGCGACCCGGTGCGCTGGACCTCGACCTTCACGCCCGGATAGGCGGCCTCGAAGAGCTTGGCGACCTTCTCCGAGCTCGTCAGCGCGAGGGAGGTGTACCAGACGACCTTGCCCTCCTTGCGCGCGGCCTCGAGCCGCGGATCCTGCGCGCGCGCCTCGGCGGCCCATCCGGCCAGGCAGAGGGTCAGAACGACGGCCAGCAGGGCGATCGAGCGTCGGTGGTGAATCATCGGGGCTCCTCTTGGTGGTGCGCCTAGGCGGTGAGCGCGTCCATCAGCGGACCGAGGCGCGGCGATCCCGCGAGGGCGTCGACCAGCTCCACCACGCGCGCGGCCTGAGCCTCCGGGATGGCCAGGACCGCGTTGCCGCGGAACTTGGCGGTGAGCTCCTCGCGCGTCATCGGGAAGTCGGGTCCGCCCCGCGGGTGGTCCTGCCGCTCCTCGAGCTGCGTGCCGTCGATGAGCCGGACCGCGACGTGGCCGATGAAGTGGCGGGGGTAGTCGATGGTCCGATCGACGTCGTAGAACACCCGGGCGGCCACGCGCCCGACCGCCTCGCTCCGGGCCGCCTCGTCGGTGAAGTCGGCCAGGGTGACGCGTCCGTTGACCAGGATCGACGCGAGCAGGTACGGGAGGCTGAACTTGGCCGCGTAGCCGTTCTGGGGGCGCTGCTTGGCCGCGAGCGGCTCCCACAGGCGGGGGAGCGGCCCCTCCGCGGTGCGGCAGCGCACCTCCGCGATCTGCTCCGGGCACAGCCGGTGGCGCTCGCGGAGGCGTAGCGCGCAGTCCATGTATGGATGCGCGATCGACCCGCACGGGTAGGGCTTGAACGTGAGCGCGGAGAGCTCCCAGGTCCGCCCGAGCGTCGCGAGCAGGGCCTCCAGGCGCGCGGGCTCGTGGCCGCCCGCGAAGGCCGCGTAGAAGCCGTGGGCACCCTCGAAGACGGTCTCCGGTCCGGTGAATCCCGCGCGCGCCAGCACCGCCGCGGTCACCCCGGCGTGGGCGGCCCAGCCGGGGTGCAGGCGCTTGGTCCAGGAGCCGTCGGCCAGGTACTCGATGATCCCGGCGGCCTGGCTGCCGCAGAGGCCGAAGGCGTGGACCTGCTGGTCCTCGGTGAGGCCGTGGAGGCGCCCGGCCACCGCGGCGGCCGCGAAGCTCCCGGTCAGCGCGGTCGGGTGGTAGTGCCGGGCGTGGAAGCGGCCGGGCACTGCGAGGCCGATCCGGCACATCACCTCCACGCCGGTGATCATCGCTTCGAGCACCGCGCGGCCCGAGGCTCCCAGCGCCTCGCCCACCGCCAGCGCGGTGGGTACCGCGACGCAGCCGGTGTGGACGATGGCGTCCTCGCGGGTGTCGTCGAAGTCGAGCCCGTGGGCGAGCGTGCCGTTGGCGAGCACCGCGGCGGGGGCACCGACCCGCGCCTTGCTCCCGACCAGGGTACTCTCCGGCGCGCCGCCCAGCTGCTTGGCCGCGCGCGTGACCGCTCGGCCGAAGTCCTCCCGGGACGACGCGAGGCAGCTTCCGAGCGTGTCGAGCGCGAGCAGGGACGCCCGCGTCGCCACCGCGGTCGGCACGTGGTCGAGGCTCAGGTCCGAGACGAATCGCGCGAAGCGACGAGCAACCGATGGGGAAGCGGCGGGGGGTTGTGGCACGGCCGTCGGCTCTTTCTACTGAAGGGGTCCGGGGATGTCAACGGGGAACTCCGCGTCGAGCGCGGACCGCGCGAGTGGCCGCTGGCGGACGCGCCGCGAGGGCGCTATGATGCGGGGCCAATGGACGAGACGGCGACCGCGCGCGTCACCGGTGTGGCGCAGGTCTTCGATCTGCACGCGCTGAAGGCGTTCGCCCCCGACCGGCGGGTGCGCAAGATGCTCTTCAAGACCGACCAGCTCTGGTCGGAGATCGCCTGCTACGAGCCCGGCCAGTCGACGGTGATGCACCAGCACCCGCGCGAGGAGGAGGCGATCTTCGTGCTGGAGGGCTCCGCCCACATGTCCATCGACGGGCAGGAGATCGTGGTGCCGGCGGGCTCGATCGTGAAGTTTCCCCAAAGCGTGCTCCACGACGTGCGCAACCCGGGGCCCGAGCGCTGCGTGATCATGTTCCTCAAGGTGAACCCGAAGGTGCTGCGTAATGGGTAACGTGGAGCGCTGCGACAAGACCCTGCCGCTCAACGAGATGATCTTCCACGTGCGCCGTGACGCCACCCTCCGGGCGCGCTGGCTCTCGGACCTCGCCGGGCTCGCGCGGCAGTTCGGCCTGAGCCGAGAGGAGCTGGAGGCGCTGCAGGACAAGGACGTGCGGCGGCTGAACGAGATGGGGGTGCACCAGTACTACATCCCCCAGATCCTGCGCCTCTTCTACGGGGCCTCCGCCAACAGCAACGCGCACCCCGCTCTCGAGGCCTACCGCCGGGCGTATCCCGAGGAGGCCGCCGCGTCGGACCGCCTGCAGGAGCGGCTCGCGCGGGGGCAGGGCTGAGCGATGGCGCAGGTGGTGGCCGCGATGGCGATGACCCACTCGCCGGGGCTCACCGGATGGTTCGATCGCGCCCCGGAGGACCAGCGCCGGCAGGCCCGCCGCGCGCTGGGCGAGATGCGCGACCGGCTCCGGGCCGCGCGGCCCGACGTCATCGTGCTCGTGAGCAACGACCACCTGCTCAACTGGCCGATCAACAACACGCCGGAGTACACGGTCGGGATCGGGGCCGAGCACGTGGGCCCGGCCGATTGGTACGACGAGTGGCTCGCGCTCGAGAAGTACCGCATCCCGGGACACTCCGCCCTCGCCCGCTACCTCGTCAACGAGGGCGCGCGGCGACGGTTCGCCTTCGCGTACCTCCGCGACATGCAGTTCGACGACGGGGTCTCGGTGCCGATGCACTACCTGAACCCGGAGGGCGACATCGCGCTGGTGCCGGTGACGATGAACTGCACCGTGCCGCCGATCCCCACGCCCGAGCGGGCCTACGAGGTGGGTACCGCGCTGCGCGAGATGGTGCACGCGTACCCCGGCCCCCTGCGCGTGGCGGTGCTCGCGACCGGCGGGCTCTCCCACGAGCCGGGCGGCCCGCGCTACTTCTGGGTGGACGAGGAGTTCGACCGCTGGTTCCTGGATCTGCTCCGCAAGGGCGATCACGAGACGCTGGTGCGCGAGTGCACGCTCGAGCGAATGGAGGCCGCCGGTTCCGGGGGAACCGCGGAGCTGCTCGCGTGGATCGTGGCGCTCGCGTTCACGACCGGTCCGGCCGAGGTGCTCGCGTACATGCCCGCGATCGCCTGGCGCTCGGGAACCGGCATGGTGGTATGGCCGGATGTCAGGAATTGACACCTCTGCAACTCCTTGCAACCGTCCTCCCGTGGACGACCGGAGTGACACGTGAGAAGCGCCGATCAACGCCCCGCGGCTAAGTTCAAGCCCCGCCTGACCCGCTCGGCTGGCGCCGTTCTTGCTCCCTCGCGACCCAATGGGAGAGTCGGCATGAGCCGGACACAGCCGGAGCGAGAATCGTCGGTATTCCGCAAGCCGTCCGCCCCGCCGCCCGAGCGCGCGGCGGCCCGGCGTGGGCCCGAGGCGCGCGGTGATCGCAGCCTCACCATTCCTCCGTCGGTCGCGTCGTCACTCTCCCGCACGGTGCGCGAGCAGCTTGCGTATCTCACGCCCGATCAGCAGCGCGCGTTCCTCTGGCGCTATCGCGCGCAGGCGAAGTCGCCGGTGGTCGCCCTGCTCTTCCTGCCCCTCGGCTGGCACTACCTCTACCTGCGCAAGCGGGGCCTGCAGGTGCTGTTCTGGCTCACGCTGGGCGGGCTCGCCGCGTGGTGGGTGCTCGACCTGTTCCGCATCCGCCGCCTCGTCCGCGACTACAACCGTCGCGTGGCGGTCCACGTCATGCGCGCCCTGTGGGGCTAGGAGGCGCCGCTCCCTTCACTCGCGTCAGCGGATGCGACCTGTGCCGGGCGGCCCGGATCACGCCCTGGCACCACGAGGACGACATCTGCTGGATCGCCGAGTGTGACGTCTGCGACGTGCCCATGGTGGTGTGGCGCTATCACGGCACCGGGCCGCCCGCCGAGCACGTGACCCACATGCACACGCTGCTGCGCGAGATCGCCGCCCGCGTCCTCGGCGGCGAGTGCTACATCGACGACAACATGCGCAACATCCCCGACCACTACCACGCCCACGGCCGTCCCAAGGGCGGGTTCTTCGGTCCCCGGACCCGGGCCTAGCGCTCCGGGCCGTCCGCACCGCACACCAGGAGGCTTCCAATGGCGGAGAGCGAGCTCCACCGCAAGGGCAACGAGATCCGGCGCCGGCTGCTGGGCGACAAGTACGTGGAGCGGGTGAACGCCACGACCTACCAGGACCCGGTCATGCGCACCTTCATCGACGTGGCCACCGAGAACGTGTTCGGCGCGCTCTGGTCCCGCCCCGGCCTGGACCTCAAGACCCGCACCCTGGTGTGCGTGGTGTCCGACGCGGCGACCGGCCGGGAGCCCGAGCTGCGGATCCACCTGCGCATGGCGCTCGGGCAGGGCTGGACCGAGCAGGAGCTGATCGAGGTGCTGATCCACATGTCGGGTTACGTCGGGGTTCCCATCATCCGGGAAGCCATGATCTGCGCCCGCGACGTCTTCGCCGAGGTCCGCTCCGAGCGCTGAAGTCGGCCCAGGTCCGGTGGGGTCCGAGTGTCAACTGTAGAAGCCTGTCGAGCCGAAGCCACTCGGAAAGATTGCCAATTCTACTCAAGTAGCTGATTTCCTGCGCATCTCGAGCGCGCGGGGCTGGCACTTCCCGTGCACATTCACGCGGGCATGGCCTCCGGCGCCGACATCCTCGTCATCGACGATGACCCGGTCGTCCGGGAGACCGTGGGCGACGTCCTGCGGGACCACGGCCACCACGTGGACCGGGTCGACCGCGGCCAGGATGCCCTCGATCGTATCGGCCAACCGAGACCGGTGGACCTGGCCATCGTCGACTGCCGTCTCCCGGACATCTCCGGCCTCGACCTGCTGCGCAGCATCAAGACGCGCTCGCCCGAGACCGAGGTCATCCTGATCACCGGGCACGCCTCGCTCGACGGCGCCCTCGCCGCGATGGCGGGCGACGCGTCCTCGTACCTGGTGAAGCCGGTCGACACCGCCCAGCTCCTGTCCACCGTGGACCGCGCGCTTGCCCGCAAGGGCCTGCTGCGCGCCCTGCGCGACTCCGAGGAGCGGTACCGCCTGATCACCGAGAGCATGACCGAGGCGCTCTTCCTCCTCGACCTGGAGGGCGGCCTGGCCCTGGTGAACGCGTACGGCGAGCAGATCACCGGTTTCCGCTCCGACGAGCTCATCGGGCGTCCGATCTTCTCGGTCCTCGACCGCGCCGGCGCGGTGCTCGTCCGCGAGCGGCTGGAATCGGTGCGGGCCGGGCGCAAGGTCACGCCCCAGTTCGAGTGCCAGGTGGTGCGCCGAGACGGCCGCCGGATCCCGGTCGAGATGACCTGCACCAGCATCGTGCGCGACGGCCTCGTGGTCGGCCGGCTCGCGGTGGCCCGCGACATCACCGAGCGCAAGCAGTCTCAGGCGGTGCAGGCGCTGCTGTCCTCCATCGTGGAGTCGTCGGAAGACGCCATTGTCGGCCGGACGCTCGAGGGCCGGATCGTGAGCTGGAACCCGGCCGCGGAGCGGCTCTACGGCTACTCCGCGGAGGAAGCCATCGGCCGCTCGGTCTCGCTGATCGTGCCGCCGGAGCGGCGCGACGAGCTGCCCGGCATCCTGGTCCGCCTGCACCACGGGCACCGGATCAGCAACTTCGAGACGGTGTGCCTCACCAAGGCGGGCCGTCGGGTGGACGTGTCCCTGACCGTCTCGCCGATCAAGGACACGAGCGGCCGCGTCACGGGCGCGTCTTCCACCGCGCGCGACATCAGCGGCCGGCTTCGCGCGGAGCGCACCGCGCGGGCCCTGGCCCAGGTCGGCCACGAGCTCCTGGGCACGCTCGACGTCGACCAGATCGCGCCCCGGATCGTGCGCGCGGTGCTCGACGTCTTCCGGGCCCGGCGCGCGGTGCTCTACGAGCTCGAGCCCACCTCCCGCACGCTGGTCTGCGTGGCCGCGGCCGGTCCGGCCGACGCGGCCAAGTGGGTCGGCTGTCATCTCCCGGCCGGCGCCGGGATCGCCTGGCTCGCGGTGAACGCGCGGCGCCTGGTGGCGTCCGAGGGCGCGCTGACCGACGGCCCCGCGGCCGAGCGGGCCGCCGAGCCCTTCGTGGAGGAGGCGGGCCAGTCGGTGATCGCGGTGCCCCTCATGGGGCACGACCAGGTGCTGGGCGCGCTCATGGTGGGCAGCGATCCGGACCGCGTGTATTCCGGCGAGGAGCAGCACCTGCTGGCCGTCTTCGGCGACCAGGCCGCGCTCGCGCTGCGCAACGCCCAGCTCTTCACCGAGACCGAGCGGGGCCGCCACATCGCGGAGCGCCTCGCGGCGGTGGCGCGGAGCGTGCCGCAGTCGCTGACCTTCACCGAGCTGGGGCGGCAGATCGCCGACGGGGTGGTCGGCCTGCTCGAGGCGCACGCCGCGGCGGTCTACCGGCTGGATCCGGAGACGTGGGCACTCGTGCGGGTGGCGGTCTCGGCGAGTGGAGGATCGGCGCTCCACGCCGACCCGGTCCTGCCCCGGGGCGCCGGGCTCGAGGGCGTGGCCGCCACCACGCGGCAGCCCGTCCCGACCGCGGACCTGCTCGAAGATCCGCGGGTGGTGCTGAGCGCGGAAGCCCGCGCGGAGGTGACCGCGAGCGGCCACGGGGCGGCCCTCGCCCTGCCGCTGCTCGTACAGGGGCGCGTGGTCGGCGCGGTGATGGCCCGGGACCGCACCGGGCGCAACTGGACCGGCGAGGACATCGCGCTGGCGCGGGCGTTCGCGGACCAGGCGGCGGTCGCCCTCGAGAACAGCCATCTCTACCAGGGGCTGCAGACCGCCCTCGACGACGTGCGGGCCGCGCAGCACGAGCTCATCGAGACCGAGCGGCTACGCGCGATCGCTTCGCTCACCGACGGCGTGACCGACTACGTCCGCCAGGTGCTGCAGATGATCATGGGGAAGGTGCAGGTGGTGCTGCCCCAGCTCGAGGGCACCCCGGGCCACGACCAGCTCGCCACCATCAAGACCACGGTCAAGGAGGCGGCCAAGGTGCTCAAGCGGCTGCAGTCCTTCGCCGAGGTGCGCGCCCTGACCACGGCGCCGCCGCTCGACTTCAACGAGGTCGTGCGGTCCGCGATCGAGGCGACCCGCCCCTGCTGCACCATCGGAGAAGGGCCCGCCGCGCGCCACGTCCAGGTGAATTTCGATCGCGGGGCGTTGCCCGCGGTGGCCGGCGAGGCCTCGGTACTCATCGAGGCGGTGACGGTGGTGCTGATGAACGCGATCGAGGCGCTCCCGGAAGGCGGCACCATCACGGTCGACACACGGGAAGCCGGGTCGCACGTCCTCTGCACCGTCCGCGACGACGGCCTGGGCCTCACCCCCGACGCGGAGCGCCGGGCGCTCGAGCCCTTCTTCACCACCAAGGCCGGCGAGCACAAGGGCCTCGGGCTGAACGTGGCGTACGGCCTCCTCCGCCGCCACGGGGGTGACCTCGAGATCGCTCCCGCCCCCGAGCGGGGCACCGTGGTGACGCTGCGACTTCCGGTGATTCGACCCGCCGAGGCCTAGCCCCGGCTCACGCGGCGCGGTCGGCGCCGGCCGGCGCCACCGGCAGCTCCACCCAGAACGTGCTGCCGGCTCCCTCGATGCTCTCCACGCCGATGCGGCCGCGGTGCGCCTCCACGATGCTCCGGGTGATGGCGAGACCGAGACCGGTGCCGGAGATGCCCGCGGTGGAGTCGTTCTTGACCCGGTAGAACTTGTCGAACACGTGCGGCAGGTCGCGGGCCGGGATGCCGATGCCGGTGTCGACGACGCGGACCCGGATCGGCGCGCCCCCGAGCGGGGCGGCCGGCTCGACCACGACCCGGACCTGCCCTCCGTCTCGCGTGTACTTGACCGCGTTGCCGATGAGGTTCCCGAGAACCTGGGCGAGCCGGGCCCGCACGCCCGTGACGAGCGCAGTGGCCGGCGCCTCGACCGCGATGGCGACGCGCGTGGCCTCCGCGGGCGCGGCGACGGCCATCACCGCCTCGCCGATCAGGGCGACCAGGTCGATCGGCTCGCCGGGCCCCTCGAGCCCCGCCTCGATCTTGCCCAGGTCCAGGAGGTCGGTCACGAGCTCGGTCATCTGGTTCGCGCTGCGGAGGATCCGGCGGCAGCGCTCGCGGTAGGCCTCCTCGCCGGTCGCCGGGACCGTCTTCATCAAGAGCTCGGTGGTCATGGCGATGGCCATGATCGGGCTCTTGAGATCGTGGGACACCGTGTTGACGGAGTCGTTCTTCATCTGCTCCAGGTTCTTGAGCAGCGTGATGTCGCGCAGGATGGCGGCGAGGCCGACCGGCTCGCCGTACTCGGTGGTGACGAACACGAGGCTCGCCTGGGTGGTACGCCCGTCGGGCAGGGGCAGCTCCACCACGCCCGGCTGTCCGATCTCGAAGAGACGGCGCAGCGGCTCGTGCTCGACCGCCTCGAAGAAGGGCCGGCCGGTCATGGACTCCGGCGCCGCCCCCAGCATCGCGCGCGCGGCCGGGTTGGCGAGGAGCACGAGCCCGTCCTGCCCGACCATCACCACCGCGTCGGCGGTGCTGGTCAGGATCGCGGCCAGGGTCCCGCGCTCGTCGGCCAGCGCCTGGTACGCGCGGCAGGTCTCGAGCGCGCCCGAGACCCCGGCGGCGAGCAGGGCCGCGACCTCGAGGTCGTCGAGAGTGTAGGGCGCGGCGCGGCGTGCGAAGAGTAGCGCTCCCAGGATCTGCATCCCGCGCCGCAGCGGGACCGCGAGGGCGGCCTGGAGGCCCGCGCGCACGAGCACCCCGTCGAGATCGGGCGCGCCGTCGGCGATGCGCTCGAGCTCTCCCACGAGGTAGGCGCGACCGGTGCGGATCGTCCGCCCGGGCAGTCCCTCCTCGCGGGTGAACAGCCGGGAGCCCACCCGCTCGCCGACGAGACCGGAGAGCGAGTGCACGAGATAGCCCCGCTGCTCGGCGTCCTCCAGGCAGACCGCGAGGTAGTCGTGCGGCACCACCGTCTCGGCCTGCTCGGCGAGCGTCTGGAAGAGATGGGTCGGGACGGGAGAGCCCGAGAGCCCGATGAGCATCTCCCCCACGCGCCTGAGCCGGCCTCCCAGCGGCTGGATCGGCTCCGAGCCGGGTGCCATGCGGCCTAGCGGCCCTCCATGATCTCCCGCATTCTCCGGAAGGTCAGGATCCGACGCCGGTTGGCCTCCGGCATCTTCTCCAGATCGATCGGCTGGGTCACGGTGAGCCCGTAGGCCTCGTAGGCCGGGATGTCGGCGTCGGCGAGCCCGGCCATCGCCCGCTTCCGCTCGAAGGCCGCGGCCACGTAGGGGGCGAGGGTCTCGGCCTTCCTTGCGGCGCGCTCGGCGTCACGGGCCTTGAACTCGGGCATCACGGAGGCGGCGAACAGCTCGAGCGCCTCGCAGATGTGCTCGTGGCGGTTCTTGCCGCCCTGCTGGATGAAGATCGTCTGGTCGACCCCGTAGTCCTCGAAGGCGCGCAGGGAGGCCCGCAGCTCCTCGGGGGTGCCGATGCAGCCGGTGCCGCCGCCCAGGACGTCGAGGTCGAGCTCGGCCCGGACCCGCTCGAACTTGTCCCAGATGTCGGTGCGGCCGGGCTGATGCCTGCCGAAGACGTAGTGGTGGCCCAGCGCGAACTGGAAGAAGCGGAAGCCGTCGATCCCGCGCCGCCGCGCTTCCTGCGCGTCCGGATGGCAGGAGAAGCCGGTCACCATCGCCACGTTGGGATTGACCGCGTGGCCGATCGGCACGCACTCGCGCTTGAACGTCTCGTAGTAGTCGTCGACCCAGTGGCGGGCCTCGGCCGGATCGATGAACGCGAAGGTGAGCGCGCCCATCCCGAGCTGGGCCGCGAGATGGATGGTCTCGCGATTGGAGCACGCCACCCAGAGCGGAGGGTGCGGCTTCTGCACCGGCTTCGGCACCACGTTGCGGATCGGCATCGAGAAGTACTTGCCCTGGAAGCCGGGGTACGGGTCCAGCGCGAGCATGTTGGCGACCTGCTCGGTGGTCTCGCGCCACATCGCTCGCCGCTCCGCCGGGTCGATGCCGAAGCCCTCCAGCTCGGCGCGCGAGGCGGACTCGCCGGTGCCCCAGTCCACGCGCCCGTTGGAGACGAGGTCGAGAGTGGCCAGGCGCTCGGCTACGCGGGCCGGGTGGTTGTAGCCGGGCGGCATCAGAACGATGCCGTGCCCGAGGCGGATCTGGCGGGTCCGCTGCGACGCCGCGGCCAGGAAGACCTCGGGCGCCGAGGAGTGGGAGTATTCCTCCAGGAAGTGGTGCTCGACCTCCCACGCGTAGTCGATGCCCAGCCGATCGGCCAGCTCCACCTGGGCCAGCGCGTCCTGGAAGAGCTGCCGCTCGCTACCCTCCACCCACGGACGGGGCAGCTGGTGCTCGTAGAAGACCCCGAATCGCATGCTCGCTCCTTTCGCGCCCGCGCGATGGCCGGGGCTCGGCCATCGTAGCGCAAGAGGCGGGCGGGAGGCGAGCGACCGAAGTACTACGGGGACTGCGCGAGCGGGGCGGTCGGCTCCGGCGGGATCGGCGCGCCAGCCGAGGTGGCGGGTGACCAGGTGCGGACCGCGGGCTGGAGCTCGCCCTCCTGGAAGACGACCTGGGAGGCGCGCTCGGTTCGTGGCGCCGGCAGCGGCACGAGGGTCGGCCGGGCGCTCGGCGAGGCCGCCATCCGGACCGCCGGGGCCGCGCGCGCGGTGCGCGAGGTCCACACCGGGGCCGGGATGCTGGTCTTGGCCATCACCCGCTCCGCTCCCTGCTTGTCACCCATCTTGCGAAGGACCCGGGCGACGAAGCGGCGCGTCTCCGGGTAGGGCGGGATGCCGTGGTAGCGGACCACGTTCTGCTCGCCCGCGTTGTAGGCGGCGAGGGCGAGCGGCAAGTCGCCCTTGAAGGTGTCGAGCATGGCGCGCAGGTGGCTGGCGCCGGCATCGATGTTCTCGTCGGGGCTGTGCGGGTCGCGGACCCCCATCATGGCGGAGGTCTGCGGCATCAGCTGCATGAGCCCGCGCGCTCCCTTGCTGGAGATCGCGGCGTGGTCGAAGCCCGATTCCACCGAGATGACCGCGGTGATGAGCGACTCGGGGAGCCGGTGCCGCTGGGCGGCCGCCGTGATGTAATCGGGAATGGCGGCGAGATCGTACTCGGGGGTCTCGACCTCCTCTGATTCCTCCGCCGGCTCCGCGAGCGCGACGACGCGCTCCGGCTCCGCGGTCGACGGCGTTCCCACCGCGAACAGAACGAGCAAGCCGAGCGCGGCGACCACCGACGGTAGCGGCGTGAGCCATTGCGCGCGTTCCCAGTCGGGAAACAGCGGCAGCTGGCGTCGATCGGCATCTCGATATCGGTTCCAGATTTCGAGCAGTCGGGCGAGCATTCGAGGACCTCCGGCTGAGGTCCATCATGCGAGGCGGGTGCCAACCGGAGCGTGGAACCGAACCTGTGATTTCAGCTACTTCCCGGCCGTCGAGGGGCTGTCACGCCATCTCGGAGCCACTGTCAGGCCCGTGCAGTCAGCCCGCTGACAGTGCCCTCAGCTCCGGGTGATCTGCGTGAGCCCGGGCAGCCGTCCCAGGAGATTGCCGGTCACGCCGCCGTCGGCGACGAGATCGTGCCCGTTGACGTAGCGCGCGTCGGGCCCGAGCAGGAACGCGATGACGTCGGCCATGTCCTCGGGCGTCGCGACGCGGCCGATCGGCACCAGCGCGTCGCGCGCGGCGGCCACCGCCTGATCGGCGTAGACCTTCTCGGTCATCCCGGTGCGCACCATGCCGGGCGAGAGGCTGTTGACGCGGATGCCGTCGCGCCCGAACTCCTGCGCGAGCACCGCCACCAACATGATGAGCGCGGCCTTGCTCGGCCCGTAGGCACCGAGGTTGGCGTGGGTGTTGCTGCCGGACATCGACGCCACCGCCACGATCGCCCCGCGCGAGGCGGCGAGCGCGTCGTGGGCCGCCTTGGCGAGCAGCCACGTCGCGCGCGTGTTCACCGCGAACATCCGGTCCCAGTCCTCGACCGCGTAGTCGACGAGCGGACCCGGACGGTTCACGCCCGCGTTGCTCACGACGCCGTCGAGGCCGCCGAAGCGCGCGACCGCCTCCCCGACGACGCGCGCGGGCGCGTCCGCCGTCGCCATGTCGCCGTGAAGCGGCAGGGCGGCGGCGCCCAGATGCCCCAGATCGTTCACCAGGGCGTCGAGCGGGGTGGACGGGCCCAGGTCCACCGCCGCGATCTGGGCCTTGCGCCCGGCGGCCTGCGCGTCGCGTGCCAGGCGCAGGCAGGTGGCCCGGCCGATCCCGCTCGCCGCTCCCGTCACCAGGGCCCGCACCGCGCTCAGGCCCCCGTGAACGTCTTGCCTTCGGTGGCGAGCCGGTCCAGCAGAGGCGCCGGCTTCCAGTCCTCGCCCTGCGTCTTCCGCCACTCCTGCATCCGGTCGCGGATGGTCCTTAGCCCGATCTGGTCCGCCCAGAACATCGGGCCGCCCCGGTAGACCGGCCAGCCGTAGCCGTACACCCAGATCACGTCGATGTCGCTCGCCCGGATCGCGATCTTCTCCTCGAGGATCTTGGCGCCCTCGTTGACCATCGGGTAGAGCAGTCGGGCTAGGATCTCGTCGTCGCCGATCTTCCGCCGGGTGATGCCCATCTCGCTCGCGACCTCGACGATGATCTTCTCCACGTCGGGATCCGGGATCGGGGTGCGGTCGCCCTTCTCGTAGCGGAAGTAGCCCGCGCCGGTCTTCTGGCCGAACCGGCCCATCTCGCAGATGCGGTCCGCCACCGCCGACTTCACGCCCTTGCCCTTGCGGATGCGCCAGCCCACGTCGAGGCCGGCGAGGTCCCCCATCGCGAACGGGCCCATCGGGAAGCCGAAGTCGGTGAGGACCTTGTCCACCTCGTGCGGGAGCGCGCCCTCCAGGATCAGCTTCTCGGCCTCGCGGCCGCGCTGGTGCAGCATGCGATTGCCCACGAAGCCGTAGCAGACGCCCACGCACACCGGGACCTTGGCGATCCGCCGGCCCACGCTCATCGCGGTGGCCACCACGTCCTTGGCCGACTTCTTGCCGCGCACCACTTCCAGCAGCCGCATCACGTTGGCGGGGCTGAAGAAGTGCATGCCGATCACGCTATCCGGCCGCTTCGTGGCGGAGGCGATCTCGTCCACGTCCAGCGTGGAGGTGTTGGACGCGAGCACCGCGCCCGGCTTGCAGATCTTGTCGATCTTGCCGAAGACCTCCTTCTTGATCGGCATCTCCTCGAAGACCGCCTCCACCACGATGTCGGCGTCCGCGATCTTGCTCCAGTCGGTGGTGCCCGAGATCAGGCCCATGCGCTTCTCGACGTCCTGCATGGTGAGCCGGCCGCGCGACGCGGTCGCCTCGTAGTTCTTCCGCACCACGCCGAGACCGCGGTCGAGCGCGTCCTGGGCCACCTCGACGACCGTCACCGGGATGCCCGCGTTGGCGAAGTTCATCGCGATGCCGCCGCCCATCGTGCCGGCGCCGAGCACCGCCGCCTTCTTGATCTCCCGGCTCTGGGTGTCCGCCGGCACGTCGGGGATCTTGGCCGCCTCGCGCTCCGCGAAGAAGAAGTAGCGCTGGGCCTTGGACTCGGGCGAGGTGATCAGCTCCTGGAACAGCTCGCGCTCGCGCTTCAGGCCCTGGTCGAACGGCAGGCTCACCGCCGCCTCGACCGCCTTGATGCAGTTCTCCGGCGCCCGGAAGCCCCGCGTCTGCCGCGCCACCGACTTGCGGAACTCGGCGAACACCTCGGGCTTGCCGCGCACCGCCGCGAT
>JBGQHJ010000037.1:0-34232 GCA_041497895.1 Methylomirabilia bacterium | reverse complement strand
TGCTACTGCTACATAAAAATGTCGTGGGGTAACTGCTCCGTGAAAAGGTCGTCCCCCTATGGAGACTTTCACGATGAGCCGAAAGGAGTTGCCTCGGCCCGGCCTGCTGGCCGCCGCCGTCGCCGGCCGGATCACCAATCGGGAGGGCGCCACGGCCTTGCGCGTGACGCCCCGGCAGTTTCAGCGCCTCAAGCAGCGGTTTCGGATGGGGGGCGCTTTGGCGGTGCGCCACCAGGGGCGGGGGCGCCCCTCCCACCGGCGGCTTCCCGCGCCCGTCTGCGCGCAGATCCAGGCGCTGCTGCAGGACCGCTACGCGGGGTTCAATGACACCCACCTCACGGAGAAGCTGTGCGAGCATCATGGCTTAGCGGTCTCGCGGGAGTCGGTCCGGCGCTTGCGGCGCGCGCTCGGCCGGCCCGCCGTGCATCGGCGGCGCCCGGCCCAGCATCGGGCCCGCCGGCCGCGCGAACCGGCGGCGGGTCAGTTGCTCCAGCTCGATGGCAGTCCCTTCGACTGGCTCGAGGGGCGCGGCCCGACGATGACGCTGCTCGGCGCCATCGACGACGCCACGTCGACCGTCGTCGCCCTGCATTTCCGCCCGACGGAGGACCTGCATGGCTACGCCACCCTGCTGCACCAGGTCTTCACCACCGTCGGGCTCCCGGTAGCGCTCTATGGGGACGGCGTCAATATCCTGGTGCGCACCGATCGGCACTGGACCCTGGCCGAACAACTGGCGGGCACCCAGGCCCCCACGCACCTGGGCCGCGTGCTGCAGGAGCTCGGGATCGGCTACGTGCAGGCGCGCTCGCCGCAGGGCAAGGGCCGCGTCGAGCGACTCTGGGGTACGCTGCAGGATCGGCTCGTGAGCGAACTCCGCCTGCGCTCGGTGCGCACCCGGGCGGCGGCCAATGCCTTCCTGCCGGAGTTCCTCGCCGACTTCAACCGGCGCTTCGCGCGGCCGCCCGCCCAGCCGCTCGCGGTGTGGCGCCGGCCCCCGCGGGATCTCGCCCTGCTGCTCAGTTGCCGCTATACGCGCCGGGTCGCCCGCGACAATACCCTCCGGCTCGGGCCGCGCCTCGTTCAGATCCCGCGCGGCCCCCACGGCCGCTCCTACGCCGGCCGGCGCGTCGAGGTGCGGGAGTTGCTCGATGGGCGCCTCGTCGTGCTCGCCGACGCCCAGATCATCGCCCGCGTCCCCCCGCCCAGCCCGGACTTCACCCTCACGCCGCGCAGTCACCCGAGCGCCCAGCGGCGCCGGCCGCCCCGGCCCGCGCCGCCCCGGCTCGACACCGCCCTCGCCCACCTGGCCGCTGCGCTCCCCGCGCCGTCCCGGCCGCATCCCTGGCGCCGCGCCTACGATCCCCGCCTCGCGATCAAGGCCGGCTATACCGAGCGCTGGGTATGACATTTCTATGTGGCAGTACCCACGACATTCTTATTGACCAGCGACAGGCCCGCTCCGCGGGCGGTGAAGGCGGTTCCGCGCTCGCGGCGCGGGCTCAGCGGGGCTCCTCGGGGCCCAGGCGATAGCGCCGGACCTCGGCCTGGACGTCGCGCACCAGGTCGCCCTCCAGCTCGATCCGCACCTCGTGCCGCTCCACGTCCCACCGTCGCACCGTCGAGAGCCAGCCGAAGATCCGGTGCGCCTCCGGCACGAGCCGGCGGCCCCGGTAGATGAGGGTGGTGCGCCCCGAGCCGTGGAGCTGGTCCTGGCGCTCCATCTCGCTGCCGCAGAGACGCAGCACCTCGTCGCGGGTGGTCTTGCCGGGGGCGATGCGCTCGAGCACCTCGCTCGACAGGATCACGCCCTGCTCCCGGTCCCGCCCGCCGCCGCGCCACGCGCCGAGCTGGATGCGCGCGCCCATCGCGTCGACCACGCGGACGAGGCTGCGCCCGAGGAGGGGGCCCATCGCCTGGCCCAGCGCGAAGAGGAGCAGCGGCGCGGCCACCAGCACCGCGGCCTGGGTGCGCGAGAAGAAGCCGAACTGGACCGCGAGCTGCTGCGGCGTGATGCCGTCCGAGCGGTCGAGGAAGAGCGAGACCAGCTCGGTCGACTCGAGCGTCTCGCTGAGGCGGCGGATCGACGTCGGCGGGTACACGTCGTCGATCTTCAGCCGATCGGACTGGGGAAACTGCACGACCAGCTCGGCCGGCGCGTCGGCCAGCCGCACCACGCGGTCGCGGTGGGCGAAGTACATGGGGAAGAGCGGGCGGTCCCGCACCTCGTGGAAACCGATCGCCACCCGGTAGTGGGCGCCGCGGACGAGGCGCTCCATCCAGCTCGCCTTGACCGGCTTGACGAGCCCGGCTGCGTTCAGGGTCAGCTCCATGAGCCAGCTCCGGTCGGCGAGACGGGGCGTCCACGGGATGCGGATGAAGGTGGCGGGCGGGCTCAGGCCGAGCGGGCCGGTCTGCACGAAGGTGACGAAGGACGCGCCGGTGGACAGGGCTTCGACGGTTCCCGCGTCACCCAGGTTGCGGGCCATCAGCTTCAGGTGGCCCTCGCCGGTGATCTCGAAGCCCTGGTCCACGACGTAGCGCGCCAGCGCCGCGTCGGGCTTCCGGTCGGGCGCGTCGTCGACGACCTCGCCCGGCCAGAGGAGAAAGACGTCCTGGGCGACGTCGGTCGCCTTCCGGTCCGGCGGGAGCTCCAGGCTGAAGCCCACCACCACCGGCACCGGGCCCGGTCCTTCGCGCACGGTGGCGCGGACCATCAGCGGCCCGATGGTGAACGGTGGATCGGGGCGCGAGGCGACGAAGAGCTGGGCCCCGGCGGGGGCGGGGGCCAGGATCAGCGCGACGAGGGAGCAGCACCAGGCGAGCCTGCGCATGCGTGAGGTCCGATCATACAGGTGGGACCCCCCGCGGTGCCAGGCACGGGCCGGTATGGTAGGCTCCCGCCATGAACGTCACCTCGATGCTGGCCGAGTTCGTCACCAAGAGCCGCCTGGAAGACTGCCCGGAGGCCGCCCTCGACGGTGCCCGGCGGGCCATCCTCGACTGCCTCGGCGTGATGCTGGCGGGCTCGGTCGAGCCGGCGGCGCGCATCCTCCAGCGGGTGGCCCAGGCGGAGGGCGGCCTGCCGGTGGCCACCGTGGTGGGCACCGGCCGGCGCACCGGCGCGGTGTGGGCGGCGCTCTGCAACGGCACCGCGGCCCACGCGCTCGACTTCGACGACACCAACTTCGCGCTGATGGGCCACCCCTCCGCGCCGGTGCTGTCCGCGGCGCTCGCCGCGGGCGAGCTGGCGCTGGCCGACGGGCGCGCGGTGCTGCACGCGTTCCTGCTGGGCTTCGAGGTGGAGACCACGCTGGCCGAGGTCATCAATCCCGCGCACTACGAGCACGGCTGGCACGCCACCTGTACGCTCGGGACCCTCGGCGCGGCGGCCGCGGCCGCACGGCTCCTCGGCCTCGACGCGGCGCAGGCGCGGCACGCGCTCGCGGTGGCCGCGTCGCAGTCCTCCGGGCTCAAGGAGAACTTCGGCACGATGACCAAGCCCTTCCACGCCGGCCACGCCGCGCGGAGCGGGGTGCTCTCCGCGCTCATGGCGCGCGAGGGGTGGACCGCGTCGGAGCATGCGATCGAGGGGCCGCAGGGCTTTCTCAGCGTGCTGGGCGCCGGCAAGCGGGCGCTCGAGCCGCTCGGCACCCTGGGCGCGCCGTGGAAGATCCTGACCACCGGGGTGGCGGTGAAGCCCTATCCCTCCTGCGCCTGCACCCATTCCATCATCGACGGCGCGCTCGAGCTGCGCCGGGTCGAGGGCATCCGCGCGGACGACGTGGAAGAGCTGACGGTCGGCGTGTGCGCGGGCGTCCCCCGCATCCTCATCCACTCGCGCCCGCGCACGGGGCTCGAGGCGAAATTCTCGGCCGAGTTCTCGGTGGCGGCCGCGCTGACGGAAGGGCGCGTGGGCATGGCCACCTTCCAGGACGACCGTGCGCAGGACCCCGCGATCCGGCGGCTGATGGAGCGCGTGCGCGTGGTGGTGGATCCGGACATCCCGGGCGACCTCGAACGGCACATGTGGACCCGGCTCACGGTGCGCCTCAAGGACGGGCGCCGGGCGACCATCGGCCCGCGGCCGGTCCCCGGCCATCCCGCGAACCCGCTCACGCTCGACGCGCTCCGCGAGAAGTTTCGGGAGTGCGCGGGGCTCGTGCTGCCCGCGGACCGCGTGGACTCGGTGGCCCAGATCGTCGAGTCCCTCGACACCTGCCCCGACCTGCGCAGCCTGACCGCGATCCTCGATCCGGGTCGCTGAGACTGGCGCCGCCTCAGGCGGCGATCGGCCACGCCCGGCGCAGCCGGCCGAGGGCCCAGGCCACCACCAGCCCCATCGCGACTAGCAGCGCCGCGTTCAGCGCGCGGCCGTGAGGCGAGCCGATCCACGCCGACAGGAGCACCGACGCGGTGTTGTTGACCGCATGGCAGATCATGGCCGGGACCACGCTGCCCGAGCGCTCGGTCACGAGCCCGAGGTAGACGCCGATGCCCGCGGCGAGCAGCCCGTGCACCCACTCGCCGTGGATGATCCCGAAGGCGATCGCGCTCACCAGGATGGCCGGGCCCGGGCTCCACGCCTGGCGCAGGCGCGTCAGCATGTAGCCCCGGAAGAACAGCTCCTCGCCGATCGGCGCCAGGAGGCCGACGACGATGACCGCGAGCGCGAGCCCGAGCGGCGTGGTGGAGCCCATGGTGCGCGTCATCCACTCGAGCGCGGGTCCCGTGCCCACCCCCAGCAGGAGCACGAGGGATTCGAGCGCCTGACTGAGGGCGAGGATGCCGGCCACCATCACCAGGATCTCCCGCGCGGGCACGCCGCTCGGCACGAGGCGCAGCCGCTGGCTCCGGGGCCGGCCCGCGGCGAGGAGCGCGAGGGCGATGAGGGTGAGCGACGAGGCGGGCACCGCGACCAGCAGCGCGGAGAGCCCGTCCCGATCGAGGTCGACGGCGCCGGTCCGCCAGGTCAGGAGTGCGGTGACCGCCACGAGCTGGAGCCCGAACACCGAGACGAACGCGATCCCGTAGACGAGGAGCGTGCTCCAGATCGCGCGCATCGGCGCCTCACACCGCCCGCCCGCCCACGCGGCGCGGGGGCGGCGGGTGGGTCAGGCTAGTGGTGGCAGGTCACGCACTCGAGCGGCGCGTTGCGTCGCTCGCTCTCGCTGCCCTTGGGCGCCCACACCGAGGGGATCGGAGCGTCCGCCGCCGTCTGCACGCCCTGCACGCCCTTGACGTTCGCGGTCCGGTGGCAGTCCACGCACCAGCCCATCGTGAGCTTGCGCGGGGGCGCGGGCATCAGCACGAGATTCTGGAGGTCGTTCAGGATGTGCTGGCCGGTCTCGGCGTGCACGCGCTCCATCGCCTCGATCCGGCCGTGGCAGGTCTGGCACTGCACGCCCGCCTGCACGTGCTGCTTGTGGGTGAACTGGGCGTGCTCGGGGATCTTGAAGATGCGCACCCACGGGATGGGCTCCTGCCGCTCCCAGTAGCCGTGGATCTTCTTGACCTCGGGATTGCCCTCCGCGGCCACGATCTTGTGACAGCCCATGCAACGCTCCACCGACGGCACGCCCGCCGCGTTGCTCCGGCGTGCGCCGGCGTGGCAGTACTGGCAGGCGATCTGGTACGAGCCGGCGTGGATCACGTGGCTGAAGAAGATCGGCTGCACCGGCCCCTGGCGCGTGGGGGCCACCGGCAGCACCGCCTTGGGATCGTAGGGCGGCTCGGCCAGCGTCCGGACGAAGGCGAGGACCTCGCCGATCTGCACGTCCGAGAGGTACGGCGTGAAGTTCGGCATGAGGGGCGAGAGGCCCACCGCCTGGCCGCCGTGCGCGATCAGGTTGTGCAGGAAGTGGTCCGGCAGCGCGTTCAGGATCCGCCCCTCGGTCAGGTTCTGGGGCTTGATCGGCAGGTTCTGTCCCGCGATGCCGTCGCCCTTGCCCTCGGCGCCGTGGCAGTTCGCGCAGTACTGGTCGAAGGTGGCCTTGCCGCGGGCGATGATCCGGGGGTCGGTCCCCTCGCGGCTCCCGTGGCCGGCGGCAGCTTTTTCGCCGCCGGGGCCCGGCGCGGGGGCGGTGGCGGACTTGGCGGCGGAGATCGGGAACCCGATGAGGATACCGATCAGCACGGCCGCGATGGCCGCACTACCGACGACGGCAGATCGTGGGATGCGCATGAGTTTCGGCCTGTCTCCCTTGGAAAACCCCACCGAATATACTCAAACTGCGGCCGGAAGCATAGACGAAAAATGCGGGCGGCCCACAGGCGTTTCCGCCTACTTCGCCCCGTAGAGCATCTTGAGCCACGGAGACCACGCCGGCCAGCAGCTCGCCGAGCTCCATCTCTACTTCGCGGGCGCGACTACCGGCCGGAGCCCGACATCGGGATCAACCAGCGGGCCTCGAGATCCGCCCGGGAGGTCGCGGCCTTCAGATAGGCCGTGAAGGCGTCCAGAGGGGGCCCCTCTCCGCTCCGGGAGGAGGCGTCGCGGGTCAGGCGGTTCAGCGCGGCGCGGCCCTCCGGGCCATCCAGGTCGCACGCGAAGAGACGCTCGGAGCCGAGCCCCATGAATGTCGAGAGTCCTCCCGGTTTGGATCGCGTGATCGAATCGGGGCGCGGCGCCTGGACCGAGGCCGTCCCCGACAACCGCGAGCGGGAGGGGCTAGTGCGGATCTCCGGAGGAAGGAGGACGAGCGCCGGGCGCGCCGCACCGCCGGGGCATCCACGGGCGCGCCGAGGGCGGACGGGACGGCGCCGGACGATCCTGGGCGGCGCCCGGGACCTGCGCCAGCACGAACGCCTCACCGGCCGACGCGGGCGGGACCCCCGCCTCGGCCGCCGCCCGCACCCGCGTGTGCTGGGCGCCCTCGACCGAATCGTCCGGGTCGAACTCGAACGCCCCCGGCATCCCGGGCAGCGACAGGTCGAGCATCACGTACAGCAGGATCGCCAGGATGAGCATGGGCCGGCGCATGGCGCGGGAGATTCTACCCGAAGCTGACGCCGGGCGACGCGTCAGCCCCCGAGGTAGAGACGCTTGACCTCGGGATCCTCCAGCAGCGCCCGCCCCGGCCCCTCGAGCCGGTTCCGGCCCAGCTCGAGCACGTAGGCGCGATCCGCCACCGAGAGGGCCTTGGCCGCGTTCTGCTCCACCACCATCAGGGTGTAGCCGGCGTGGCGCATCTCGCCGAGCTTGTCGAAGATCAGCGACACGAACTTCGGCGCCAGACCGAGCGACGGCTCGTCGAGCATGATCAGCTTGGGGCTGGTCATGAGCGCGCGCCCGATGGCCACCATCTGCTGCTCGCCTCCCGACATGGTGCCGGCCTTCTGGCTCCGCCGCTCGGCCAGGATCGGGAACAGGCCGTAGACGCGCTCGAGCGCGGCGCGGATGCGGGCCCGGTCGCGCTCGATGTAGGCCCCCATCTCGAGGTTCTCCAGCACCGTCATCTGGGGGAACACGATGCGACCCTGGGGCACGTAGGCGAGTCCACGCGGGAGCACCTGCTCGGGCCTGAGCCCGGTGATGTCCTGGCCGTCGAAGCGCACCCGGCCGCTCTGCGGGCGCAGGAAGCCCACGATGGTCTTGAAGGCGGTGGACTTCCCGGCGCCGTTGGGGCCGATGACGCTCACCATCTCGCCCGCGCGCACCTCGAGCGTCACGTCGTGGAGGATGGCCATCTTGCCGTAGCCCGCGGTCAGGCCCTCGGCGCGCAGGAGGACGGGGCTCGTCTCGGGACTCACGAGCGGCGCCGGGCGATGTAGAGGACGTGGGGATACGGCAGCACGTCGACCATCAGGTGGCGGTGCACGTCGAAGCCCACGTCTTCGAGCAGAGCCTGCAGCTCCTCGGTGCCCCAGTAGCGGACCGGCGTCGCCGGGTCCATGACGCGGTCGAGCGCGTGCGTGAACCAGCGCTTGTAGGCCGGCTGTCGATCCACGTCCTTGACGAGCAGCCGCCCGCCGTCCGGCAGGGTCTTGGCTACCTGGTCGAGGAGCGGGCGCACCGCCTCCTCCGGGATGTGGTGGACGATGTCGAGCATGTACGCGGCGTCGAACCGCTCGCCGCCCCGGAAGTCCATCACGTCGCCGACCTCGTAGCGCACGTTGGCGAGCCCGAGGCGGCCCGCGGCGGCCCGGGCCATCGCGATGCGACGCGGGTTGCGGTCGAAGCCCTCCACGGTGAGCCCGGGATGCACGCTCGCGTAGTACAGCGAGAAGAGCCCGAAGCCGCAGCCGAGGTCGAGCACGCGCCCGCGGGCGGGCAGGTACTGGCCGATCTCGTCGAGGAAGCGCTGGCGCAGGATCCAGAAGCGCCCCCAGCAGTAGGCGCGTACCACCGGATCGTCGTAGGCCCGGATGACGCTACGAATCGCGTCGCTTCGCATAGATCCGGTATCCCGCGCCGGTGACGGCCAGGGTGAACGAGCGATCGAGCGTCCGCGCGAGCTCGGGGAAGGCGGCCAGGCGCGCGTAGCCCGGCTCGGGCCAGCTCTCCTCGAGGACCACGATCGCGGCCGGGCGGCCGCGCTCGAGCCCCGCCACCAGCTCGGCGCGCAGGGCCTGGATGCGCGGGTCGGCGACGTCGTGGAAGAAATGGAAGTCGTAGATGAAGCGGGTGGGCTGCCGGATCCCGAGGCGCAGCAGGGCGTGGATGCCGCCGGAGGTGGTGTCCATCACCTGCACGGTGGCGCCCGCCGGGGCCAGCGGCTCCAGATCGCGGGTGATCGCGGCCACGCGGCGAGCCTTCTCCGCGATCCACGGCGCATCGAGCGCCTCCACGCCCTTGGCCCCGAGCACGATCACGAGGAGCGCCCACGCCGCCAGCGCGAGGGGACGGCGGGCCCCGAACAGATCGAGCGCGCGCGGCCAGTCGGCCGGTCGCCACGCGACCACCGCGGCCGGCGCGAGCGCGCAGCAGAACGCGATGAACGGGTAGAGCTGATACTCCCAGCCCTTGCCCTGGACGATGAAGTGGACGAGCCCGTACAGGACGCCCAGCATGGCCAGGCCCTTGCGCGCGGGCTCCTGGGCCGGCGGCGCGATGAGCGCGAGCACGATGAGGACCAGGAAGAGCCCGGCCAGCGGGCGGCCGAAGGCATGCCACCCGATCGCCTGCCACGCCCCAACCCGGCCCACGCGACTGTAGAGCGGCATGACGTAGCCGGTGAAGATGTCGACGAACGGCCCGAGGCCGCCGCGCCAGGCCAGCCAGGCGAAGACCGCGCCCGGGGCGAGCAGGCCGGCCGCGATCACGAGACCGGCCGCCCGCCACGCGGACACCGCCCAGGAGCGGTCCCGCGCCGCGATGACCGCGCAGAGCACCCAGAAGAGCGCCGCGTGGGGCTTGACCGTCATGCCCATGCCGAGCGCGAGACCGCCCCAGAAGAGCGCCCCGGCCGCGCCCTGCTCGGTGCCGCGCGCGACCCCCCAGGCCCCGAGCAGGAGGAACAGGCAGAGCAGGAAGTCGCGCTGGCCCGCGTGCCAGGCGCCGCCACTCAGATGATAGAGCGCGAAGAGGAGCGCGCCGGCCACCGGGCCCCAGCCGTGGCCGATGCGATGGCAATACACGACGAGCAGGCCGCACGTGGCGGCGAGCCAGCCCAGGTCGAAGAGCCGCCAGGCCAGGTCGCCCGCGCCGCCGACCCGCAGCACGGCCAGGTGGAGCAGGTAGACGCCGGGAAGGTTCATATCGAAGGCGTCGCGGTAGGGCACCGCCCCCTGGTCGATCAGCCAGGCGATGTAGTGCATCAGCGGCGCGTCGTGGATCAGGGGCCAGCCGCGCGAGCCCCAGACCAGGTACGCGAGGAGGGCCCCGCTAGCGACCGAAATAAGCCTCAATGACCCGCTCGTCGGCCTGGATGACGCCGGGCGCCCCCTCGGCCAGCTTCTCGCCGTGATCCAGCACGAACACCGTCTCGCAGAGCCCCATCACCACCTTCATGTCGTGCTCGACCAGCAGCACGGTCTTGCCCTGGTCGCGCAGGCGGCGGACCGCGTCGAGCAGCTCGTTGAGCAGGGTCCGGTTGACGCCCGCGGCCGGCTCGTCGAGCAGGATCAGCTCCGGATCGGTCATGAGCACCCGGATGAACTCCACGAGCTTCTGCTGCCCGTAGGAGAGGTTGCCCGCGAACTCGTCGGCGAGGCGCTCGAGCTTCACCAGCGCGAGCAGCTCCTCGGCGCGCCGGCGCGCCTCCGCGTAGCCGGAGGTGGTCACCACCAGCAGGTTCTCCATCGCGGTCAGCTCGGGAAAGACCCGGATCACCTGGAAGGTGCGCCCCACCCCGAGGTGGAAGATCTGGTGCGGCTTCAGGCGATCGACGCGGCGGCCCTTCAGGAGGATTAGGCCCTCGTCGACGTGATCGACCCCGGTGATGCAGTTGAAGAGCGTGGTCTTGCCCGAGCCGTTGGGGCCGATGAGCCCGTAGATGCGCCCGGGCTCGAGCGCGAGCGACACCCCGTTGACCGCGGCGACGCCGCCGAAGCGCTTGACCGCGGAGCGGACCTCGAGGATGGGGGCCACCGCCACCTAGATGGTCCGGGGGAGGTTGTACTTCTGCTGGAGCACGCCCAGGATCCCGCGCGGCATCATCAGCACCACCGCCACGATGATCGCCCCGAAGAGGAGCTGGTGGAGGTAGACGAAGCGGGCCCACACCGCCTCCTGGAACACGAACAGCACCACCGCCCCGAGCACCGGCCCCCAGATCGTGCCCTTCCCCCCGAAGAGCGCCATCACGATCATGGTGATGGTCATGATCAAGGGAAAGACCGAGATCGGCTCGATGTAGCCCTGGTCGCGCGCGGAGAGCCCGCCCACGATGCCCGGCCCGATCGCGGAGAGCGTGAAGGCGTAGAGCTTGTAGCGGAGCGTGTCGATGCCCATCGCCTCCGCGGCCACCTCGTCCTCGCGGATGGTCATGAGCCGGAGGCCGAAGCGCGAGGTGACGATCGCGTAGGTCACCGCGGTCACCGCCGCGGCCACGAGGCCCATCGCATAGTAGATGGACCGGCTCGCGTCGAGCGTCGGCAGCGAGAGGCCGTTGCCGCCGCCGGTGAGCCCCTCGTAGTAGGACACGATCACCCGCATCACCTCGTTGAGGCCCAGCATCGCGATCGCGAAGTAGGGCCCCTTGAGCCGCAGGCACGGCCAGCCGATGATCAGGGCCAGCACCGCCCCCGCCACCCCGCCACCCAGGCAGGCGACCGGCCAGGGCAGACCCGCCTTCACGACCAGGAGGCTCGAGGCGTAGGCGCCGGTGCCGAAGAAGACCACGTGGCCGAAGGAGACGTAGCCGGTCAGTCCCGAGATCAGGTTCCAGGACTGGGCGAGCGCGATCCACATGAAGAGCTGGAGCCCCACCCGCACGCCGTAGCCGGTGGCCTCGAGCGGGTAGAGGGCGAGGCCCACCGCCAGCAGGAGCAGCGCGACCGGGAACCAGCGCCTCACACCCGCCCCTTGAGCAGGCCGGTGGGCCGGATCAGCAGCACGAGCACCAGCAGGACGTAGGCGACCGCCTCGTTGACCTGGGTGGTGAGGAACAGCGACGAGAGCTGCTCGACCAGCCCGAGCAGGAGGCCGCCCAGGAGCGCGCCGGGGTAGTTGCCCGCGCCGCCCAGCACGATGACCAGGAACGACTTGAAGGTGTAGACCTGGCCCATCTCGGGCTGGATCGCCACCATCACCGCCACCAGGGAGCCGCCCGCGGCGGCCAGGGCCGAGCCGAAGCCGAACGCGAGCAGGTGGATGCGCTGCACGTCGATCCCGCACACCTGGGCGACCTCGCGGCTCTGGGAGACCGCGCGGATCGCCTTGCCGAGCCGCGTCGCGCGCAGGAACACGAACGAGGCCGCCGTGATCGCGATGGCGAAGGCGCACGCGGCGAGCCGGGGCTTCGAGAGCGCGAAGGGGCCGACCACGAAGGACCCGGTCAGGTACTCGACCGAGCGCAGATCGGAGGTGAACGCGAGCTGGGCCAGGTTGACCAGCGCGATCGACACCCCGAAGGTGAGCAGGAGCGAGGAGAGCTCGGGCGCGTCCACCACCCGCCGCACCAGGAAGCGCTGGAGCGCGAGCCCGACCAGGAAGAGCAGCGGCATCGACAGGAGGACCGAGAGATACGGGTTGAGGCCGAAGCGCTGGAAGAGCCAGAAGGTGGTGTAGGCGCCCAGCATCATGAGCGGCCCGTGGGCCACGTTGAGGACCCGCATCACCCCGAAGATCAGGCCGAGGCCCAGGGCCACCATCGCGTAGATGGAGCCGGCCAGGAGGCCGGAGATGACCACCTGGCCGACCATGGCCGGCGTGATCAGGACGTCCACGGTCCCTCCGGAGCGCGGCGCCCGCCGGAAGCCCGGCGGGCCCGCGGCGAGCTTATCGCTTGCCCCACTCCGGGGTCGGATAGCGTGGCTTGCCGTTCGCGAGGTCGTCGGGCCAGACGATCACGCGCTTGCCGTCCTGCCACTGGAGCATGACCATCTTGTGCGCGATCTGGAAGCCGTCCGGCTCGACCTTGTAGTCGCCGAACGCGGTCTTGGTCTCCATCTTCAGGAGCTGCTCACGCACCTTGTCGGCGTCGAGCGATCCCGCCTTCTTGACCGCGTCGGCGTAGAGCAGGCAACCCGCGTAGCCGGCCGCCGAGTGATAGGAAGGCTCGTGCTTGAACCTCTTCTTGTAGGCGGCGAGGAACTCCTTCTGGCCCGGGTACGGCAGCGAGTCGTCCCACTGGGTGGAGCCGTAGATGTACTCCGCGTTCTGCTTCAGCAGGTCGTAGAACTCGGGCAGGTCGCCGCCCACCGTGAGCCCGAACATCTTCGGGTTCACGTTGAGCTCCTTCATCTGCCTCGTGATCGCGACCGCGTCATCGAAGTAGGTGCCGGCCGCGATGACGTCGGGATTGGCGGCCTTGATCTTCACCAGCAGCGCCGAGAAATCGGTGTTGCCCTTCGGGTAGGCCTCCTGCAGCACCACCTGCATGCCCCGCTTCTTGGCCGCCTCCGCGGTGCCGGCCGCCGAGGCCTTGGGGAACAGGGTGTCCTCGTTGATGATCGCGACCGTCTTGAGCCCCCGCTTGGCCGCCATGTCGATCAGGCCGTCGAGGTAGTTCTCGGCCGGGGTGATGACCATGAAGATGTACTTCCGGCCCTTCTTGAAGATCGAGGTGGTGGCCGCGAGCGGGGCCACCATGACCTTCTTGTACTTCTCGGTGACGTTGGCCACCGCCTCGCTGACCGCCGAGGAGTAGGGCCCCATCACCGCGTCGACCTTGTCCTCGGTGATGAGCTTCTCGTAGAGCTTCACCGCGGTGGCCGGCTGCGACTGGTCGTCGTAGATCACGAGCTCGACCTTCCGGCCGAGCAGTCCCCCCTTGGCGTTCAGCTCGTCGATGCAGACGTCGTAGCCTTCCTTCTGGTAGCTGCCCGGCTTGGCGTACGTGCCGGTGACGGACATCGAGGCGCCGATCTTGATCGGCGTCTGCGCGCGGGCCGGCACCGGAAGGGACGCGAGCACAACGCCCGCGAGGGCCACCGGAGCCAGGCCTTTGCCCAGGCGTTTGAGGGACGTCATCGCCATGAGAATCCTCCCGTGGAGCGTGATCGAACGGATGGGCCCGAGCTGGAATGGGCCTTTCTTTTAGCAAACATGGCTCGGGGTGTCAAGGTTCCGGGCCCGGGAAGCCGCCCCGGCCGCTTGACGCCGGACGGGTCCGCGTCAATGATGCGCTGTCATGGCCCGAGCGGTGCGCGCGATCCACCACCCCGACAAGCGACACGTGGAGATGCCCTACGCGCCCGCCCTCCTGGTGCAGGGCGGCCAGCTCCTCTTCCTCTCCGGGCTCACCGCGGCCCCGGTGTACCACAGCCATCCGCACCGCGAGGAGGAGTTCGACCTCCCGCCCCGCATGCGGGAGCAGGCGGTGCTCCTGATGGAGAATCTCAAGACCACCCTGGCCGCCGCGGGCTGCACGCTCGGCGACGTGGTCTCGGCCACCCGCTACCTCACCGACGTCGCCGAGCAGGACGATCTCAACGCGGTGTGGGGCTCGTACCTCGGCGCCCATCGCCCCACCACGACCACGGTCGAGGTCTCCCGCCTGGCCACCCACGCCAACTGCAAGATCGAGATCAGCGTTATTGCCTGCTTTGCGAGGCGCAGCCGAAGGCGAGCCGAGCGAAAACAAAAAGAGCTTCCAAGAAGTAAGCGGAAGACCGCCGGCTCGAAACGGAAGACCACCAGGAAATGACCACCACCCTCGGCTTCGTCGGCCTGGGCGCGATGGGCGGCCGCATGGCGCGGCGCCTGCTCGACGGTGGCTTCGCGCTCCTCGGCTACAACCGCACTCCGGCCAAGGCCGCGGACCTCGTGGGCGCGGGCATGACCCTGGCCGCCTCGCCCCGCGAGGTGGCCGAGCGAGCGGAGGCGGTGTTCACGATGGTCACCGACGACGCGGCCCTCGAAGCGGTGACGCGAGGCCCCCAGGGCATCGTCGCCGGCCTGCGCCCGGGCGTCATCCTGATCGAGATGAGCACGGTGAGCCCCGCGGTGATCCATCGCCTCGCCGGGGACGTGGCCGCGCGCGGCGGCGCGCTGCTCGACGCGCCGGTCTCGGGCAGCCCGGCCACGCTCGAGGCGGGTCAGCTCTCGTTCATGGTGGGCGGCGACCCGGCGGTGCTCGAGCGCGCTCGCCCGTTCCTGGCCGCCATCGGCCCCACCGTCACCCACGTGGGAGGGCTCGGGCTCGCCAAGAGCATGAAGATCGCGGTCAACCAGGGGCTGGCGGTGCAGATGCTCTCCTTCGCGGAGTCGGTGCTGCTCGCCGAGAAGGCCGGCATCGCGCGCGAGCGGGCGGTCGAGGTCCTGCTGAAGAGCGTGGTGGCCTCGCCGATGGTGAAGTACCGCGGACCCTTCGTGCTCGGCATGCCCGCGGAAGCCTGGTTCGACGTGGACATGATCCAGAAGGACATGCGCCTGGCCCTCGACATGGCGCGCGCCTCCACCGTCTCTCTGCCGAGCGTCGCCCTCACCTACGAATTGCTCACCGCCGCCAAGGGCCTGGGCCTCGCCAAGTACGACTTCGCCATCCTCTTCGACCTCCTAGCCCAAATGGCCAATCTCCCCCCCAGCCGAAAACTCTAGCCCCGGCGGAAGCTGTAGAAGCGGCAGGAAGCTGTAGATGTAGAGCTGGGTGGCACGCCGCCGTGTCCGTAGGTCACGTCATGGGCCCGGGCGGGGGCGGGGGGCCGCGCCCGGGGACCGTGGCTTCTGCGGGTCATCGAGGCCCCGCGCCCCCATCTCGTGGCTCCGACGAGAGCCCACGGGGGTCGCGAGTCAGCGTGTCCCCGGGCGCGGCCCCCCGCCCCCGCCCGGGCCGCCCGTGGCGACTACGGCTCCTCGGTCGCGTCGTACCGGAGCCAGCGGTCTTGCATCCACCGCACCGCGAGCAGATCCTCGAACGCCACGAAAGCCCGGTTGCGGATCCCGTAGTGCGACACGCCGTAGCGCCGCGCCCGGTGACCGACCGGCAGCTCCAGTACGCGGTAGCCGGCCAGGCGCAGCAGCGTCGGCACGAAGCGATGGAAGCCGCGGAAGCGCGGCAGGCTCGGCAGGCAGCCGCTCCGGATCACGCGCAGCGTGCACGCGCTGTCGTGCACCTGCTCGCGGGTGATCGCGTTGCGGATCCGGTTGGCCACCCGCGACGACACGCGCTTGAGCCAGGGATCGTCGCGCTGCTGGCGCCAGCCGGTGACCGCGTCGTAGCCCTCGAGCGAGGCGAGCATGCGCGGGATGTCGCGGGGGTCGTTCTGCAGGTCGCTGTCGAGGGTCACGATGATCCGGCCGCGCGCGCGCTGGAACCCGGCGTCGAGCGCGGCGGAGAGCCCCGCGTTGGCGGCCAGCCGCACGAGGCGCACGCGCGCGTCCACGGCGCGGATGCCGCGCACGATCTCGGGGGTCGCGTCGGCGCTCCCGTCGTCCACGAAGATGACCTCGGCCGAGCGGCCGAGCGCGTCGAGAACCGGACCCAACTCCGACCAGACCACCGGCAGACTCTCCGCCTCGTTGAAGGCGGGCAGCAGCACCGACAGCTCGGGGGCGGGCGCGCTCACCGCCGCGGACCCAGCAGGAAAACCTGCTCGCGCCCGACCCGATCGGCCATCAGCACCTGCCAGCGGTCCTGTGACGGGCTCCGGAGCGCGCCCCAGCGGCTCTCCCGGATCAGGAGCACGTCGTTGGGCCCCGGCGCCGACAGCTCCGTCTCCAGGTCCGCCGCGCCGTTCAGCTCGCGGACCGGCCGCCGCAGGTAGAAATCGTAGGAGAGGCCCGCGTCCGGATACGCGAGCACCCGCGACTCGGGAGCGAGATGCCGGGCCATCGCGGTGGTGAACCCCCGGATGTTCGAGCTCTCCGTGAATCGCGCCGGGTAGCCCCATCCCTCGACGAGCAGGACGCCGCCCAGGGCCAGCGCCAGGACCGTCGTCGCGCCGAATCCGGCGCCGCGGGCCGCGAGCACCGCGGCTCCGGCCAGCCCGGCCAGGGCCAGCAGGCAGGCGAGCCCGCGCTCCCAGCCGGCCGCCGGCATGAAGGTGGACGGGCCGCGGAGGCCCGCGCCCATCGGCAGCCAGAGCAGGATCACCACGAGGGCCAGCACCACGAGCAGGGTCGCGCCGAGGAAGGCGGCCAGTACGCGGCGCCCCGCCCGATCGCGGGGCGCGTCGACCAGCAGCTCGCCCACCAGGAGCGCCATCGGCGGGAGCACCGGCACGAAGTAGCGCGCGCGCTGCTCGCCGGAGAGGCTCACCGCGACCGCGATGACCACCGTCCACGCGAGCAGCGGGCGCCGGCGGGGATCTCGGTCGCGCCACCACCACCAGACCCCGGCCGGCAGCAGGATCGTCCAGGGCAGGAAGCGGCCCAGGTTGTCGAGCAGCTCCGCGAGCCGCGACGAGCGCTTCTCGCGAAGGTACCAGTCGCCGTAGTGGTGCACCACGACCCCGCCGACGTAGCTCCGCTCGGTCTGCAGGAGGTACGGCAGGAGCCAGGGCAGCGTCGACAGCGCGAGGATCCCCAGGCCGAGCGGCAGCCGCAGCCACCGGACGCCCCGCCAGCCGTCCTCCACCAGGACCAGCGCGAGCGCACCGGCCAGCCCCATGAGCGCGGCCGGACCCTTGCTGGCGAGCGCGCCCGCCACGCAGAGGTAGAAGCCGATCAGGCGTCCGGTCGGAGCCGGTGCGGATCGGGCGGTAAGCAGGAAGTAGAGCGCCCAGGCGAGCCACGCGGTCATCATCATGTCGGAGAGAACCTGATGCGACATGAAGTAGAAGTAAGGCGCGGTGGCCAGGACCATCGCGCCGCCGAGCCCCACCTCGAGGCTCCACCTCCCCCGCCCGATCGCGATCACCGCGAGGAGCGTGGCCAGCGCCGAGAGGATCGAGGCGAGCGGCGCGGTGGTCTCGTCGACGACCCCGAAGGGCAGCGCGAGCAATCCGACCGTCCAGAAGTAGAGCGGCGGCTTGTTGAGGTAGATCACTCCGCGCACCCGGGGAAGGAGCCACTGGCCGTGCTCGACGCCTTCCCGCGCGAGCAGCGCGAAGCGGGCCTCGTCCTGGTTGACGAGGGGGCGGCGACCCACCACCGGCAAGGCGAACACGACGAGCGCCGACACCACCAGCAGGCCGATCAGCGCCGCGGCGGGCGCGCGGCTCAGAGCACCCCCGCCCGTCGGGCCCGGTCGGCGATCTTGCGGGCCCGCGTGAGGTGCGGCATGTCCATCATCTGACCCTTCCACGCGAAGGCGCCCGCCCCGCGGCGGGCCTGCTCCTCGAAGGCGGCGATGAGGGCGACCGCGTCCTCCGCGTCGGCCTTCGACGGCGTGAACTCCGCGTTGATGACCTCGATCTGCCCCGGGTGGATGGAGATCTTGCCGCTGAAGCCCATCGCCACTCCCTCGCGGCACTCCCGGCGCAGGCCGTCGAGGTCCGCGATGTCGGTGTACACGGTGTCGAGCGACTCCACGCCGGCCGCCGCCGCGGCCACCGCGCACATCACGCGCGCGTAGCGGGGGATGTCGAGGTAGCGGCCCGCCTCGTCGCGCGTGCGGGGCAGGCCCATCGCGGCGGAGAGATCCTCGATGCCCCACGACACCGCCACCGTGCGCGGGCTCGCGGTCGCGATCTCCTGGATGTTGAGCAGGCCCTCGGGGGTCTCGGTGGCGATCAGGACCAGGCGCGTCGAGCCGAACGGCACGCCGTGAGCCTGCTCCTGCGCGTCGAGCAGGGCCGCGACCCGGCGCACGTCCTCGGCCCGGCGCGGCTTGGGCACCACGTAGCCGTCCGGGCGGCCCGCGATGGTCTCCGCGATGTCGGCCTCCGCGTGGTCGGTGAACACCGGGTTCATCCGCACCCAGCGCTCGCGGCCACCGAAGTCGAGGTTCTGGAGCCAGCCGCGGACGATGGGCCGGGTGGCCGCCTTGCGGTCGGGGGTGACCGCGTCCTCGAGGTCCAGGATCAGGCCGTCGGCGGGCAGGGTGAGCGCCTTGGCGATCATCTTCTCGTTCCCGCCCGGCACGAAGTGGAGCGAGCGGCGCATCGCTCAGGCCGAGCGGCGGCGCATCATGGCGGCGCGCCGGCAGCGCATCACCACGTCGCCGTGCTGGTTCTTCGCCCGGTGCTCGAAGATCACGATGCCCCACTGCGGCCGGGACTTCGACTCGCGCTTCTCCACCACCTCGGTCTCCGAGTAGATCGTGTCGCCGTGGAAGACCGGCTTCGGGAACTCCACCTTCTCGAAGCCCAGGTTGCCGACGGTGGTGCCGAGCGTGGTCTCGCCGACGCTGAGACCCACCGCGATGCCCAGGGTGAGCAGGCTGTTGACGAGGGGCTTGCCGAACTCGGCCTTCTGGGCCGCGTGGAAATCGAGGTGGAGCGGCTGCGGGTTCATGGTGAGGCAGGTGAAGAACACGTTGTCCGACTCGGTGATGGTGCGCCCCGGCTGATGCTGGAAGGTCTGGCCCACCAGCAGCTCCTCGAACAGCTTGCCCGCCATCGGTCCCCTCTCCTTGGAGCGGCGCCTCAGGCGGCGCCCAGCTCCGCGAGCACCCGGGCGCTCGAGTCGACCCGGCCCAGCAGCCGCTGGAAGTTGTGGCAGGCCGCGTCGTGCAGGGCCGGGCTCGCCGCGCCGCAGCCGTCCTCCACCAGCACGCAGCGGAACCCGCGGTCGGCCGCGTCGCGCGCGGTGCCCTCCACGCACGAGTTGGTGGAGACCCCGGTGAACAGGAGCTGGTCCACACCCCACGCGCGCACGAGGCGCTCGAAACCCGAGGAGTGGAACGCGCTCATGGTCGTCTTGTTGAGCACCGCCTCGCCGGGGCGCGGGGCGAGCGCGTCGAGGATCTCGTGCTCGCGCCGGCCCCGGGTGTTGCCGACCGCCTCCGCCATCGGTCGCATATGGGGCGGCAGGTCACTGTAGTCGGGCAGCTCCGAGCCGACGGTGAGGTACACGATCCGCAGCCCGTGGGCCCGGAAGGCGGCGAGCAAGCGCTGGATGGTCGGCACCAGCACCGACTCGATGCGGTCGAAGCGGGCGGCCCCCTGCTCCGGACGGCCCTGGTCCTTGAGCAGGCGGCCCAGGCCCTCGTGCCGCGAGGCGCTCGCGTACTGCATGTCCACCACCACCAGCGCGACGCGCGCCGCCTCGAGCCGGAAGCCCGGATTGAACTGCCCGGCGTAGTCCGTCATGCCGCCTCGGCGGGCTAGCAGGCCGGGCGGCGGAGCACGGCCGGATCGATGCGGCGGGCCACCCACCGTCCGTCGGACGGGCTGCCGAGCAGGCGGCCCCGCTCCGCGATCACCTTGCCGCGCAGCAGCGTCATGACCGGCCAGCCCGAGACCTGCCAGCCTTCCCACGGGCTGTAGTCCGTGACGTGGAAGTCCTCGCGCGCGAGCGTCTTCCGGATGGTCGGGTCGATCAGCACCAGGTCCGCGTCGCTCCCGGGGGCGATGACGCCCTTCTTCGGGTAGAGGCCGAGGATCCGGGCCGCGTTGGTCGCGGTGACGTCGGCGAAGCGGGTGAGCGACATGCCGCGCTTGACCACGCCCTCGGTGAAGCCGATGCCGATCCGCGCCTCCGCGCCCACGTTGCCGCCGGTGACGTCCTCGATGGTGCGCCCGCGCAGCTTGAGCTCGAGGCTGGTCGGGTACTCGTCGGTGGCCAGGGTGGAGAGGCCGTCGCGCACGAGGCCGTCCCAGAGGGCCTGCTGGTCCTCCGGGAACTTGAGCGAGGGATACGTGTGCGAGCAGAAGCCCCGCGGCGTCTTGTAGTACTCGGCGTTGAAGCACGCGTACTGGTGCAGGGTCTCCCCGTAGACCGGCAGGCCCTGGGCGCGCGCCTCCGCCACCGTCTCCACGCCTTCCTTCGCGGAGACGTGCACGAAGTAGACGCCGGCTCCGCTCGCCTTGGCGAGCGCGACGGTGCGGCGGAAGGCGAGCAGCTCGGAGAGCTTGGTGTGCACGAGGTGGAGGTTGCTTCCCTCCATCCGCCCCTCCTCGCGGAAGCGCTCGTAGTTGAACTGGACGAGATCCTCGTCCTCGCCGTGAACCACCATGATGCCGCCCGCCTTCGCCACCTTTTCCATGGCGAAGTGGATGCGCCCGAAGTCGATGCGGTTGCCCGCCCGCTTCGGATGCGGGGGCAGCACGTTGGTGGTGAAGACCTTGAAGCTCGGGTGGCCGGCCTGGATGGCCTCTCCGATCTGGTCGAACACCCGGATCGGCAGCGCGCCCGCGAGGGTCAGGTGGAAGGCGTAGTCCACGTACGAGTTGCCCTTCCACCGCGCCGCCCGCTGCTCGATCACCGGTTGAATGTCGTCGCCCGGCCGCACGTAGGCGAAGTCGATGTGGGTGGTCGTCCCGCCGCACGCCATGCCCCGTGTGTCGTCCTCGGGCCCGAGCGTGATGGAGGGCTGCTCGGGGTGCGACATGATCCCGTGGGCCAGGTGGGCGTGGGGCTCCACGCCGCCCGGCGAGACGATCTGGCCCGCCGCGTCGATGACGCGCGCGGCGTCGGTGGGCAGCGTGCCGGGCGCGGCCACCGCCGCGATCTGCTCGCCGCGCACGCCCACGTCCCAGAGGCCCACGCCCTGCGGCGTGATCACCTGCCCGTTGCGGATCACCAGGTCGAGCACGATCGGAGCCTAGCCCAGGTCGCCCATGCCGTCAACGCCACCGGCATGGCCGGAAGAGGTGGAAGCGGGATCGTCACGGCAGCGCGGGACGGCGGCGATGCCACGTGGTCGCGCGCTCGTAGGCGTGAGCCAGGCGCAGGAGCGTGGCCTCGTCGAAGGGCCGGCCCACGAGCTGCATCGCGACCGGGCGGCCGTCGGGGGCGGCGCCGCAGGGCAGCGACAGGGCCGGGAGGCCGAGCGCGTTGAACGGACGGGTGAGTCGCGAGAAGCGGCCCATGCGGCCGATGACGTCGGCGGTGGCACCCGCCTTGACCTGGGCGAGCGCGGGGGCCGGCTCCGGGATGGTGGGAGTGACGAGCACGTCGACCCGCGAGAACACCGCGGCGATGAACTCGCGGGTGAGCTGGGCGCGCAGCCGCTGACCCTGCAGGTACTCGTAGGCGGTCACGGTGAGGCCCGGGGCCATCCGCTCGCGCACCGCCGGCTGCAGCTCGCCCGGCCGCTCCTTGAGGATGCGCGAGTGGATCGTCGCGCTCTCCGCGCGCACCATCACATTGCTGCAGGCGGACACGATCGGCCCCGGATCGGGTACCGCGAGCGGCTCGACCCGCGCACCCAGGCCGCCCAGCGCCGCCATCGCCTCCACGAGCGCGCGGGTCACCGTGTCGTCGAGCCCGTCGGCGTAGAAGTCGCCGGCCACCCCGACCCGGAGCCCGGCGACGCCGCCGTCGAGGGCCGCCACGTAGTCCGGCACCGGCCGCCGGCTCGCGGTGGCGTCGAGCGGATCGGCGCCCGCGATCGCGGCCAGCATCAGCGCGGCGTCGCGCACGGTGCGGGCGAGCGGGCCCACGTGGTCGTAGGACCAGGAGAGCGGCATCACCCCCGCCCGGCTCACGCGCCCGTAGGTGGGCTTGAGCCCCACCACCCCGCAGGCCGCCGCGGGCAGCCGGATCGAGCCGCCGGTGTCGGTGCCGAGCGCGCCCGCCGCGAGCCCGGCCGCCACCGCCGCGCCCGAGCCGCTGCTCGACCCGCCCGAGACGTGCCCGATCCGCCACGGGTTCTGCACGTCGCCGTGGTGGGCGTTGTCGCCGAAGGGCCCGAGCGCCAGCTCGGTCATGTTGAGCTTGCCCAGGGTCAGCGCCCCGGCCGCCTGCAGCCGCACCACCGCGGTGCAGGGCGGCGCCCCGACGAAGTAGTCCGCGGTCCGGGTGCCGCACGACGTCGGCAACCCCGGGATCAGGCAGAGGTCCTTGTGGGCGAGCGGCACGCCGTGGAGCGGGCCGCGCCACGCGCCGGCGGCCGCCTCGCGCTCGAGGGTGGCCGCCGCGGCCAGCGCGCCCTCCACGTCCACCGTGATGAAGGCGTGGAGCGTGGGATCGAGGCGCGCGATGCGATCGAGATAGGCGCGGGTCAGCTCCACCGGCCCGACCTTGCGGGTGCGGATGGCGTGGGCCAGATCGGCCAGGGAAGAAGACGTCAGATTGTCCATGAGGGAGCTCCCTTCACATGCCGAGGTACGCGCGCTGCACGTGCTCGTTGTCCAGAAGATCGCGGCCGGCCCCCGAGAGCACCACCCGCCCGTTCTCGAGCACGTAGCCGCGCCCGGCCAGGGCCAGCGCCTGGCGCGTGTTCTGCTCGACCAGCAGCACCGTCGTGCCCGCGCGATTGATCTCGCCGATGATGCGGAAGATCTCCTGCACGATCTTGGGCGCGAGCCCAAGCGAGGGCTCGTCCAGCATCAGCAGCCGCGGGCGCGCCATGAGGGCGCGGCCGATGGCCAGCATCTGCTGCTGGCCGCCCGACATGGTGCCGGCGGCCTGGCTCCGCCGCTCGCCCAGGATGGGGAAGAGCCCGAGCACCCGCTCGAGGCTCTCGCGCCGGTGCGGCCGGGCCGCGCGGGTGTAGGAGCCCAGCTCCAGGTTCTCGAGCACGGTGAGGCTCGGGAAGATCTTGCGGCCTTCCGGCACCTGGACCACGCCGTGCTCGACGACCGCGTGGCTCGGCAGCCGATCGAGGCGCACGCCGTCCAGCAGGATCTCCCCCGCCCGCGGGCGCAGCAGGCCGGAGATCGCGCGCAGCATGGTGGTCTTGCCCGCGCCGTTGGCCCCCACCACCGAAAGGATCTCCCCCGGCTCGATCAGCAGGTCGACCGAGGTGAGCGCGGGCAGGTCCCCGTAGGCCACATCCACCGCGCGGAGGGCGAGCAGGCTCACCGGGGCGCCGCCTCGGTGGTCTCGCCCAGGTAGGCCTCGATCACTCGCGGATCGCGCGCCACCAGCGCGGGCGCGCCGTCGGCGATCTTCTCGCCGTGGTGCAGGACCACCAGGCGATGGGAGAGGGCCAGGATCGCCCGCATCACGTGCTCGATGATCAGGAGGCTCACGCCGCGCGCGTGGATGCGGCGGATCAGCCCGATGATGGCCTCGATCTCGGTGGGGTTGAGCCCGGACATCACCTCATCCAGTAGCAGGAGCCGGGGCCCGGTGGCAAGGCCGCGGGCCACCTCGAGCCGCTTGCGGTCGGGCAGGGTCAGGTGGCGGGCCGGCACGTCGCGGCGCGGGCCGAGGCCCACGAAGTCCACGATCTCGGTCGCCCGCCGCCGCGCCGCCGCGACGTCCCGTGACCGGTTGAAGGCGCCCACCATCACGTTCTCGAGCGTGGTGAGCCCGGCGAAGGGCTGCACGAGCTGGAACGTGCGGGCCAGCCCGAGCCGGCAGATCGCGTGCGGCTTGAGCCCCACCAGGCTCGTGCCCTCGAAGTGGATCGAGCCCTCGCTCGGCGGGTGGAAGCCCGCCACGAGGTGGAACACGGTGGTCTTCCCGGCCCCGTTGGGGCCGATCAGGCCCACGATCTCGCCGGGAGCGACCGTGAGGTCGAAGCGGCTCACCGCCACCAGGCCGCCGAAGCGCTTGGTCAGGCCGCGGATCTCGAGCCCCGGGCCGGGGGAGGCGCTCACGCCGTCCTCCCGGCCGCGGGCCGCCGGCTGCGGATCCAACCCACGAGCCCGTTCGGCAGGAACGAGATGACCAGGATCAGGATGAGCCCGTAGAGCATGATGTCGGCGCCGGCCCGACCGCGCAGCAGGGCCCGGGTCAGCTCGGAGACCGGGGTCAGCACGAAGGACCCGAGCAGCGGGCCCGCCACCGTGCCGGCCCCGCCCACGATGGCGGGCAGCAGGCCTCCGATCGAGATCGCGGGGCCGAAGGTGAGGCTCGGATCGATGTAGGCGAAGTACTGGGCGTAGAACGTGCCCCCGAGCGCGGTGAGGAAGGACGACGCGGCCATCGCGGCGAGCTTGGTGGAGAGCGCGTCCACCCCGGCCGCCTCCGCCGCGTCCTCGTTCTCCCGGATCGCGGCGAGGGTGTAGCCCATGCGCGAGCGCTCGAGCGCCCTCGTGATCCCGAGCACCGCGAGGACCATCGCGAGGATCACGTAGTAGTAGGGCAGCTTGTCCGCGAACAGGAACAGCGCGGGGGCCGAGCCGCGATTCGGCACCACCAGGCCGAGCGAGGAGCCCACCGCCTTCCAGTTCACCGCGACGACTCGAAGCATTTCCGCGAAGGCCAGCGTGACGAGCGAGAAGTAGGGCCCGCGCAGCCCGTAGCGGAACGAGAGATAGCCCGCGAAGAGCCCGAAGGCGGCCGCCAGCACCCCGCCCGCCAGCATGCCGACCCAGGGGGTGAGACCCAGGTGCAGGAAGAGCAGGGTGGAGGTGTAGGCCCCGATGCCGAAGAACGCGGCGTGCCCGAAGGAGAACTGGCCTCCGTAGCCGCCGAGGATGTTCCAGCACGCGCCCAGGTAGCCGAAGAAGAGAACGCTGATCAGCACCTCGAGGAGGTACTTCGGCAGGAGCGGCGGGACCGCGGCGAGGACCACGACGCCCAGGAGCAGCCCGAGCCTACCGGCCACGGCGCGCCCCGAAGAGGCCTTCCGGCCGCAGCAGCAGCACGACCACGAAGAGCCCGAAGACCACGAGCTGCTTGAGCGAGCCGGGCAGGAACGCGGCCCCCAGCGACTCGGCGAGCCCCACGATGAAGCCGCCCAGGAGAGCGCCCAGGAAGTTGCCCATGCCGCCCAGCACCACCACCACGAAGGCCATGATGTTGAAGCTCTCGCCCACGTCGGGGGCCACGTAGAAGAACGGGGTGACGAGCGCCCCCGCCACCGCCACGCAGGCCGAGCCGATGCCGAACGCGACGCCACGGATCCGCGCCACGTCGATGCCGACCAGGCGGGCGCCCTCCGGTTCCTCGGACAGGGCCCGGATCGCCTTGCCCGCGTCGGTCATGCGAAGGAAGCCCCACAGCGCGAGGGCGATCAGCACCGCGCCGCCCGCCGCGATCAGGCGCGGCACCTCGACCAGCACGTCCGCGACCAGGAAGGACGCCCCCGAGTACCACACCCGGACGGTGCGGAAGTCGCCCTGCCAGAGGACCAGGGCCAGGTTCTCGAAGACGAGGGCGATCCCCAGGGTGAGCAGGAGCTGGTTGTGCTCGGCGGCGGCCCGGTTGGGCTCGATGATGATGCGCTGGATGAGCATCCCGAGGGCGAAGAAGAGCGGGCCGGTGACGAGGATCGAGAGGTACGGATCGAGGCCCACGAGCACGAAGAGCCAGTAGGAGGTGTACATCCCCAGCATCATCACCGCCCCGTGGGCGAAGTTGATGATGCGGAGCACGCCGAAGATCAGGGAGAGGCCGGTCGCGACCAGCCCGTAGACGCCGCCCAGCAGCAGACCGCTGACGACGGCCTGGAGGAAGAGCCAGGTCACCTCGCCCCGGTCGTCCTCGGGAAGCCGGCTAGCCCTTCCACTTCGGCACGGGGAACACCGGCTTGGCTTCCACGAAACGCGCGGGGCCCACCACCAGCGGCTTGCCGCCCTGCACCTGGAGCAGGGCGGGCGTGGCGTTGACGTTCTCGCCCGCCTCGTCGAAGCGGATCGCGTCCTGGGTCAGGATGTGGTCGGTGAGGTTGGTCTTGCTGATCGCCTCCCGCACCTTCTCCCGGTCCGTCGACGCGGCCCGCTCCAGCGCGTCCTTGAGCACGAACATCACCTGGTAGCCCTGCACCCCGTGGTTGGACATGGTGGCGCTGAAGCGCTTCTGGTAGGCGTCGAACACCGCGCGGGCGCGCGCGCTCTGCGGATTGTGCCAGTAGTTGCCGTCGAAGAGGTGCTCGGTGAGCTCGCGGTTGTCGGCGATGAACTTGGGGTTCGAGTAGGCCGCGTTGGCGAGGCCCACGAGGGCGTGGACCCCGATGCGGAGCTTGGCCGCGGTCTCCGCGATGATCTTGGAGTCGCCGTAGTAGCCGCTGATCACGAGGAGATCCGGGCGCGCGGCCTTGACCTTCGACAGCTCGGCGGTGAAGTCGGGCGAGCGCAGGTTGTAGGGCACGCGCTGGACCAGCTCGTAGCCCATCTTGCCCGCGAAGCTCTCGACGTGGTTGCCCATGGTGGTGCCGAAGTTGCCGTCCTCGTGCATGATCGCGACGCGCTTGATGGCCACGCCCGCGTTCTTGGCCATCTCCATCATGTTGCCGACCGTGAGGGTCGCCATCGCGCGCGCGTTGGGCTGCATGCGGAAGCAGTAGTGGAGCCCGCCCTCCAGCACGTTGTCGGCCACGGTCGCGAGCAGCAGGAACGGGGTCTTGTTCTTCTCGGTGACCTGGCGCACCGAGAACGCCACCAGGCTCGAGAAGGGGCCGATCAGCGCGGTGACGCCCTGGTCGATGAGCCGCGCCGCCTCGGAGTTGCCGAGCTCGACCTTGTTCTGGGTGTCGCCCGGCAGCAGGGTGATGCGCGCGCCCCCGAGGGACTTGATCCCGCCCGCGCCGTTGATCTCGTCGACCGCGAGGAGCAGCCCGTTGAGCGCCAGCTGCGCCTCGAAGGCGAGCGGGCCCGTCACCGGCAGCATGTAGCCGACCTTCACCTCGCGGGCCTGGGCCCGCCCGAGCGCGGGCGCGGCGAGGGCGACGGCGGAGGCCGCGCCCACCGTGGTGAGGAAGCGGCGGCGCCCGATCGGCTCCCACTGGGGATCTCGCTGGTCGTTCGACATCGTGTCCTCCGGACCGGAATCGAGTGAGTGGAACTGGCGTGATTCGAACGCGGCGAGCCTAGCATCCACCCCCCGGCCTGTCAACGCGCGGCCCCATCCCGAGGGCGCTCCGATGTAGAATCGGGCGCGCCCATGCCGGACCGTCCACCGCTGGACCTGCTCATCAAGAACGCGCGCCTCGTGCGCCCGCGGCAGGCCGCGGTCGAGGCGCGCGATCTGGGCATCGCGGACGGGCGCTTCGCGCGCGTGGAGCCCGTCATCGACGCGACCCAGGCGCGCGAGGTCTTCGACGCGCGCGGGCAGCTCGCCTTCCCGGGCGTGGTGGACGCCCACACCCACGTCGGCATCTACGCGCCGCTCGCGGAGGACGCGGTCTCCGAGAGCCGGGCCGCGGTGGCCGGCGGCGTCACCACCGTGCTCACCTACTTCCGCACCGGGCAGTACTACCTGAACCGGGGCGGGCCCTACGCTGACTTCTTTCCGCAGGTGCTCGCGGCCTCGCGCGACCGATACTGGTGCGACTACGGATACCACCTGGCCCCGATCGAGAGCCGGCACATCGACGAGATGGAGTGGCTGGCCACCGGGCAGGGCGTGCCCTCGTTCAAGATCTTCATGTTCTACGGCGGCCACGGGCTGCACGGCCAGGCGGACCGGGCGGCCCAGCGACGCTTCCTCATGGTGGAGAGCGACGAGAGCTACGACTTCGCCCACTTCGAGTTCATCATGCGCGCGGCGACGCGGATCCGGCAGGCCCACCCGCGCCTGGCCCCGCACGTCACGGTGAGCCTGCACTGCGAGGTGGCCGACATCCTCAACGCGTACACCCAGCGGGTGGCGCGCGACGGCTCGCTCGCCGGTCTGCGGGCCTACAGTGCGGCGCGGCCGCCGCACGCGGAAGGGCTCGCGGTGTGGATCGCCGGCTACCTCGCCCACGAGACCGAGTGCGCGGGGATCAACCTGCTGCATCTCTCCTCCCGCAAGGCGGTGGAGGCCGCGGTCGCGCTGCCCCGGGTGTTCCCGCACCTGGACGTGCGCCGCGAGGTCACGGTCGGCCACCTCCTGCTCGACTGCGACGCGCCGACCGGAGTGCTCGCCAAGGTCAACCCGCCGATCCGTCCGCGCGAGGACGTGGAGTTCCTGTGGCAGGCGCTCCTCGGTCGCCAGCTCGACTGGGTGGTGAGCGACCACGCCTGCTGCGCGCGCGAGATGAAGGTCGCCGCCGAGCGTCCCGACGATATCTGGCTCGCGCGCTCCGGCTTCGGCGGCACCGAGTACCTGCTCTCCGGCGTTTTCAGCGAGGGCAGCCGGCGCGGCATGTCCTACTCGCACATGGCCGAGGTGCTCGCGTGGAATCCGGCCCAGCGCTTCGGCCTGCTGCGCAAGGGCGACGTCGCGGTGGGCTACGACGCCGACCTGGCGCTGGTCGATCCCACGCGCCGCTTCACGGTGCGGGCCGCCGACTCGCCCTCCGGCCAGGGCTACACCCCGTTCGAGGGCCAGGACCTGACCGGCCGGGTGACCGCGACGTTCCTGCGCGGCGCCCTGGTCTACGACGGCGCCCACGTGGTCGGCCCCGCCCGCGGCCAGTACGTGAAGCGCCCGCAGTAGCCGCGGGCTTCGAGCCGTCGAGATGGCCGCGCTCTGGACCTCGTTCCTCGTCGTCGCCCTGGCCGAGATGGGCGACAAGACCCAGCTCGTGGCCCTCGCCCTCGCCGCGCGGTACCGGCGCCCGTGGACCGTGATGCTCGGCATCCTGCTCGCCACCATCGTCAATCACGCGCTGGCCGCGACGGTCGGGGTCTGGGTCTCGCGGCTGCTCCCTCCCGCGGCGCTGGCCTGGGCGCTGGCGCTGAGCTTCATCGGCTTCGGCATCTGGACGCTCGTGCCGGACCGCGCGCCCGAGACGAGCGAGCCCACCCGCTGGGGACCCCTGCTCTCCACCACCGTGATCTTCTTCCTGGCCGAGATGGGCGACAAGACCCAGCTCGCCACCGTCGCCCTGGGGGCGCGCTTCGAGGGCGCGGGACTGGTCACGGTGGGGACCACGCTCGGCATGCTGGCCGCGGACGGCCTGGTCGTCTTCGGCGGCTCGCACCTCACCCGGCTCGTGTCCCAGGTGATGCTGCGCCGCGCGGCGGCCACGCTCTTCCTCGTCCTGGGTCTCGTCGGGCTCGTGGGCGCGCTCGCGTGGCGGTGAGGCGGAATTCATCCACAGGTATCCACAGGATTTCCCGTATCCCCAGGCTACCCACATGTTGTGGATAAGCCCGGCGCCGACCCCAACTCGTAGGGGCTGACCCCGGACAGGTCCAGAGCCGAAAAGGCACATGTTGACAGGGGTTTAAGCTTCGACTAGAGTGGGCCAGCTACCCCACAGCAGAGCACCTGTCCCCACGGAGGCGGAACGGCCGATGATCACGGTTCCCGCGCACCGCGTGAAGCAATTCGGGGTCGAGTTCTTCCAGGCGTCGTTCTCCGCCAAGGATATCGACCGGCTGGTGAAGTTCGAGGTGCTCGGCTACGGAGGCGCGGAGATCGAGCCTTCCGGCAAGGGCAAGCAGCGCGCGAACCGGGCGCGTGTGAACTGGGAAGCGCTCGAGAAACGGATCGGGGAGAGCGAGACCGCGTACCAGCGCCCGGTGATCAAGCGAAAGATCGACGAGCTGGTCGGCTACTACCGCGATTGCAAGGACGCGGGTACCCTGCCCGCCATCCCCGGCGCGGTCATCATCACCTCGGAGAAGCGCTTCACCTTCACTCCGATGGCGAGCCAGCACGACCTGGGCCTGCTCCAGATCCCGGAGGAGCACGGCGTGCTGCGCGTGCTCGACGGCCAGCACCGCCTGCTCGCCCTGCACGCCCTCACCCAGGCGGGCGAGAACCTCGGCATCGAGGTCCCGGCGGTGCTCTTCGACCGGCTGGACGCGCGCCAGATCGTGGAGCTCTTCGTCACGATCAACGCCAAGCACACGCGGCTCAACCCTTCTCACATCGTGAGCCTGGCCGGGCGCAAGCTCTACCCCGATCCCAACCAGGCCCTCGCCCACGACGTGATCCGCTCGCTCAACGAGGACGAGACCTCCCCACTGGCCGGCGAGATCAAGATGCTGGGCACCGGCCGGGGACGCGTCTCGCAGGCCCCGCTCGCCGAGGAGATCGTGGAGTTCCTCGACACGGTGGAGAAGATCGGCGGCGGCGCGCGCATGAACGAGGTGCGCCAGCACGCCAAGCGCTTCTTCCTGAGCTACATGAAGGCGGTGGCCGGGGTCTTCCCCACCGCGTGGGCGGGACGGAAATACTCGATCAAGACCGGCGCCGCGCTCCGCGCCTTCATCCGGGTGGCGCCCGACGTGATGGCCCGCGCGCGCGAGCTGAAGAAGGACGCGTTCGATTTCCACGCCATCCGCGACGCGGTGAAGCCATGGGGCGAGCGGCTCCGGGACCGCCGCTTCGAGACCGAGGGCGAGTGGAAGAACAAGCTCGCGGGCGGCACGCGCGGCACGGTCGAGGCCCTGACCCGCGAACTGCGGGACGCGCTGCGAAACTAACCGCCCCGACTGCGCCGGAACGCCCATCCGCGGCTCCGCGACGAGCGCCCGCGGCACGGGGGGCTGCGGACTGGGGGGGAGTGCGGGGGCCATTTCTGGGCCCCCGCAGATGAAGAGAAGCTTCCGGTGGCCTGCAGCAGCCCCGGTTGCCCCGACCTGATCCGCTAGTGCCCCTGACCGATCGGGAAGTTCGCGGCGAGGATCTCGAAGGTCTTCTTGCCGCCGGGGAGCGTCGCGATCACGCTGTCGCCGACCTTCTTGCTGATCAGGGTGCGGGCCAGCGGCGACATGATCGAGATCATCCCCCGCTTCGGATCGGCCTCGTCGGAGCCCACGATCTGGTAGATCGCCTCCTTGCCGTCCTCGTCCGCGAGCTTCACGGTGGATCCGAAGGTGACCCGGTCCCCGGAGGTCGGCGGATCGATGACCTCGGCGGTGCCGACCTTGCTCTCGAGATCGGTGATGCGCGCCTCGATGAATCCCTGCCGCTCCCGCGCCGCGTGGTACTCCGCGTTCTCGCTCAGGTCGCCGTGGGCCCGCGCCTCCGCGATGGCCCGCACGATGTTCGGGCGCTCCTTCTTGAGCCGCGCCACCTCGTCGCGCAGTCGCTCGTAGCCCGCGCGCGTCATCGGCGTGCGCTGGATGCTCATGTCCCGATCACCTCGTCGCTCCGCTTCACCTCGGCCAGGAAGCCGTTGAGGCTGCCCAGGTGGGTCCGGTGAACCTGGTCGTGGGGGATCACGACCCCGTCGGGCCCCTTGACGTCCATCGCGGCGGTCGCGTCCGAGAGCAGCGTCACCTTGAAGCCGCGGTGGGCGGCCTCGCGTGTCGTCGTGTCGCAGCACATCTGGGTCATGAAGCCGGAGACGATGACGCGCTCGATGCCGCGGCGGCGGAGCTCGGCTTCGAGCGCGGTGCCGGTGAAGGCGCCGGGCAGGTGCTTGGTGATGATCGGCTCCTCCGCGCGGGGCGTCACCGCGTCGTGGATGGCCAGCGCCGGGCTGCCCGGCACGAAGGTCGCGGCCCCGGGCCGGCGGCTCTCGTGGACGATATGGAAGACCGGCACCCGGCTCGCCCGCGCCCAGCGCAGGGTCTCCGCGATGCGGGCCACCGCCTTGGGCCCGTCGGGCAGGACCACCTTCCCCATCGGGGCGAAGTACTCCTGCTGGGCGTCGATGATGAGGAGCGCGGCCTTGTCCATCGCGGTCAGCGCGTCATGGAGGCGGGCTGGCCGCCGACCTCGACCTTGGCCGACGCGAGGCGGCCGCGGATCCAGGTGTCCCACGCCAGCGCCCGCTTCTGCTCAAGCACCTGTTTGTCCAGCTCCGGGCGCTCACGGTCGAAGCCGTCGGGGTTGGCGGGCTGCCGCTCGAGCGTCTTGACCACGTAGACCCCGCCCTCGGCGCGCACCGGGTCCGCGACCTGGCCGGCCGGGGTCTGCAGCGCGGCCAGGAGCACCCCGCCGGGCAGGCTGCCGCGCTCCTTCGGCGGATCCGCGCGAGAGAAGAGCGGGATGCTCCCGGTGGTGAACCCCTCGGCCTTGGCGGCCGCGGCGAAGTCTCCGCCCTTGGCGAGGGTCGCGGCCAGGGTCTTGGCCTTGTCGGTCAGCTGCTGCTCGGCCCGCTCGCGCTTGATGGCCTCGACCACGCGCTCCCGGATCTCGGCCAGCGGCGGCACTCCCGCCGGGACCTGCTGCACGACCTTGACCACCGCGTAGCCCGCCGCGGTCTTGATCGGCGCGGAGACGCCGCCCACCGCGAGCCCGAACACCGTCTCGTCGAGCTGCTGATCTCGACCGGCCTCGCCGAGCGCGTCGCCGCGCCCGAAGGTGACGTCGCGCGCGTCGAGCCCGAGGCGCTTGGCCGCCGCCGCGAAGTCGGGGGCGCCGAGCAGCGCGGTCTTGACCTCGTCCGCGCGCGCCTGCGCCGCCCGCTCGCTCTTCCGGGCGACGAGCGTGGCCTTGATCTTGGGCGCCACGTCCTTGAGCGGCGTCTTGCCCCCCTCCCGCACGTCGAGCACCCGGATCGCGTGATAGCCGAAGGGGGTGCGGACCGGGTCCGAGACCTCGCCCTTCTTCAGCGCGAACGCGGCCTGCTCGAACGGGGCCACCAGCTCGCCGGGGCCCACGAAGCCGAGATCGCCCCCCTGCACCGCGCTCGCCTTGTCCTCGGAGACCTCTCGCGCGAGCTTGCCGAAGTCCTCGCCGGCCCGCGCGCGCTTGATCACCGCCTCGACCTTCGCCTTGGCCGCGTTCTCCGCCTCGCTGCCGCCGACCGGGGGCACCCGCACCAGCACGTGGGCGACCCGGAGGCGCCTCGGCTCCTCGAACTCGGATCCGTGCTCCTGGTAGTACGCCTCGACCTCGGCGTCGGAGACCGCGGGAGCCTGCGAGCTCGGCGTCACCAGCACGTACTGCAGGCGCCGGCGCTCCGGCTGGCTCCACTGCGGCTGGTGCGCCTTCACGTACGGCTCGAGGTCGGCGTCCGCCACCTGGATCGCGGCCATCGCCGGCTTCACGTCGGCATAGGCCCACGCGGCCCGCACCTGCTCGTGGCGTTGGCGATAGGCCTCCCGCACCTCCTCCTCGGACATCTTGACGCCGTGCTTGATCAGGCTCTCCATCTTGAGGCGGACCAGGATGCGCTGGACGTCGGAGTAGAAGTCGTTCGGGTTGATTCGCTCCCGCTTCAGCACGTCGAGGTATCGCTCCGCCGAGTAGCGACCGTCGACCTGGAACGCGGGCACCTCGCGAATCCGGGCGCTCACCTCCTCGTGACTGGTGGAGACTCCCTCCTGCTTGGCCCCCTGGACCACCAGCGCTTCGGTCACGAGCTCGTTGATCACCTGCTGAGAGAGCCCGAGCCGTTCGGCCATCTCCGGGGTCAGCCGCTGGCGGGCCATGCGCTCGTACGCGGCCATCATCTGCGCCTGGCCGCGCTTGAACCGCTCGACGGGAATCTCCTCGCCGTTCACCACCGCCACCGCGCCGCTGCGCCCGCCGGTGCTCCCGAACGGACCGGACCCGAAGTAGAAGAGCACTCCGGAGGTGAGGATGAACACCACGATGACGATCAGGAGCACGATCTTCAGGCTCCTGGCGTAGTCGCGCATCAGGCTGATCACGGCGGCGGCCTCCTAGAGAGTGCGCTCGGTCGACGGCTCGGCGGTCAAGGCCCTAGCGTACCACAGGGCGGCGGAGGCGCCGGGCGGCCTAGGCGGCGAGCAGGCGCTGGATGAGCGGCAGCACGAAGTAGATCACGAAAGCGAGCGCGGCCGCGTACATCATCGCGGGCACCTCGGCTCCCTTGCCGCGCACGAGCTTGATGAAGCAGTAGGCGATGAAGCCGGCGCCGATGCCGTTGGTGATCGAGTAGGTGAACGGCATCACCGCGAGGGTGAGGAGCGCGGGGAAGCCCTCCTCGAAGTCGCCGAACGGGATGTCG
>JBGQHJ010000036.1:0-34729 GCA_041497895.1 Methylomirabilia bacterium | reverse complement strand
CTTTCGTTCTTCTTCGACATCCACAACGACTTCTTCGAGGAGATCGCCAAGCTGCGGGCGGCCCGGCGGATCTGGGCCACCGTGATGCGCGACCGCTTCCGGGCCAGGAAGCCGGAGTCGATGCGCCTGCGCACCCACACCCAGACCGCGGGGGTGTCGGCCACCGCCCAGCAGCCGCTCAACAACGTGGCGCGGGTGGCGCTCCAGGCCCTGGCCGCGGTGCTCGGCGGGGCCCAGTCGCTCCACACCAACTCCTACGACGAGGTGCTGGCCCTGCCCACCGAGGAGGCGGTGACGGTGGCGCTGCGCACCCAGCAGGTGATCGCGGAGGAGACCGGGGTGCCGCTGACCGCGGATCCGCTGGGCGGCTCCTACTTCCTGGAGCGGCTCACCGATCAGATGGAAGCGCAGGCGATGGGCTACATCCGCAAGATCGACGAGCTGGGCGGCATCGTGCGCGCCATCGACCTCGGCTACCCGCAGCAGGAGATCGCGGACGCGGCCTACCGCTACCAGCTCATGGACGATCGGGGCGAGAAGACGGTGGTGGGCGTCAACAAGTACGTGATGCCCGAGGAGAAGCCGGTCGAGTACCTGCGCATCGACCCGGCCATCGAGCAGGAGCAGATCACGCGGGTGGGGCAGGTGAAGGCCTCGCGCGACGCGGCCCGGGTGGAGCGGCGACTCAAGCAGCTGGCCCAGGCCTGCCGCGACAATCAGAACGTCATGCCGGTGCTGGTGGACGCGGTGAAGGACTACGTCTCGCTGGGCGAGATCTCGGACGTGTACCGCCGGGTGTTCGGCCTGTACCGAGAGCCGATCATCTTTTGAGGAGAGTGAGCCATGACTGAGCCGATCCGGATCAACCGATCCACGACCCGCAAGCCCAAGCCGAAGGACGCCGACCTGGGATTCGGGCAGATCTTCACCGACCACATGTTCCTGGCCGACTTCCAGGAGGAGAAGGGCTGGTACGACCCGCGAGTCGAGCCGTACGGGCCGCTCTCCCTCGATCCGGCCACCGCGGTGCTGCACTACGCCCAGGCCATCTTCGACGGCCTCAAGGCCTTCCGCGGGGTCGACGGCAAGATCCGCCTCTTCCGCCCGCAGAAGCACGTGGAGCGGATGAACAACTCGGCCCGGCGCCTCTGCATCCCCCCGCTCGATCCCGACCTCGTGCTGCAGTCGCTGGTCTCGGTGGTGGGCGTGGACCGCGACTGGGTGCCGAGCACGGTGGGCACCTCGCTCTACATCCGGCCCACCATCATCGCGAGCGAGCCGTTCCTGGGCGTGCGGCCGGCCCGGTCGTACATCTACTTCGTCATCCTCTCCCCGGTCGGGGCGTACTACCCGGAGGGCATGGCCCCGGTCAAGATCCTGGTGGTCGACAAGTACGTCCGCGCGGTGGACGGCGGGGTGGGGGGAGCCAAGACCTCCGGCAACTACGCGGCCAGCCTCTTCGCGAGCGACGAGGCCAAGCACGAGGGCTTCACCCAGGTGCTGTGGCTCGACGGGGTGCACCGCAAGTACCTCGACGAGGTCGGCACCATGAACATCATGGTGAAGATCGGCGACGAGATCATCACCCCGCCGCTGACCGGGACCATCCTGCCCGGCGTGACCCGCGACTCCGCGCTCACCCTCATGCGGAAGTGGGGGCTCAAGGTGAGCGAGCGCCAGGTCTCGATCGACGAGGTGGTGGAGGCCCACGGCCGCGGCAAGCTGGAGGAGGTCTGGGGCACCGGCACCGCCGCGGTCATCTCGCCGGTGGGCGAGCTCGCCTACCAGGGCAAGAAGATGGTGATCAACGGGGGCAAGATCGGCCCGCTCACCCAGCGGCTCTACGACGCCATCGTGGCCATCCAGTACGGCAAGGCGCCGGACCCGGACGGCTGGACGCTCGCGATCTGAGCGGCCGGCCGCGACGCGATGATCGGCTCGGTCGCCGAGTTCGCCCGGTACTGGGACGGCGTGCGCCGCCGGACCTGGGTCGCCGTCGACCGGGTCGGGCCCGAGCTCCTCGACTGGGCCCCGCGACCCGGCGAGATGACGTGCGGGGAGATCGTGCGGCACCTCGCGGGGGCCGAGCGGTTCTTCGTGACCAAGATGGTGGAGGACCGGTTCACCGAGGACCTGGACCCCGGGCCCGCGCTGGACCACGCGCAGACCCGGGCCCGGCTCGAGTCCGTGCACCGGGACGAGATGGCGCGGCTGGCCGGGCTCGACGACGGGACGCTCGTGAGCCCGCGGCGCGACCTCGACGGCGCCACCGTGAAGGCCTGGCGATTCCTGATGGCGATGGTGGAGCACGAGGTCCATCATCGCAGCCAGCTCGACTGCTACCTGGCCCTGGCCGGGGTGGAGCCGCCGCAGATCTTCGGTCGGCGGATGGAGGACGTCCTGGCCCAGGTGGCCGGGCGAAGCGCCGGGCCGGCGGGAGGGCCGCGATGACCGACTGCGTCTTCTGCAAGATCCGGGACGGGCAGATTCCCTCGATGAAGGTCTTCGAGGACGACCGGACCCTTGCCTTCATGGACATCAACCCGCTCGGCCCGGGGCACTGCCTGGTGATCCCCAAGGTGCACGCGGCCACCCTCTTCGAGGCGGACCTCGAGGACCTGCACGCGGCGATCGCGACCGCCCAGCAGGTGGCGCGGGCCATCCGCGAGGCGCTCGCGCCCGACGGGCTCAACATGCTCCAGGCCAACGGCGCCGCCGCCTTCCAGTCGGTACCGCACTTCCACCTGCACCTCATCCCGCGCTGGGCCAACGACGGCAAGGGCTTCGACTGGAAGCTGGTACCCGGTCACCGGGACCAGATCATGAAGGCGGGCGAGCGCATCCGCGCGCTCCTGCGCTGAAACGGGGGACCGACCATGGCCGAGCGAAAGATCCGCGTGCTGGTGGCGAAGCCCGGGCTCGATGGGCACGACCGCGGCGCGAAGATCGTGGCGCGGGCGCTGCGAGACGCGGGCTTCGAGGTGATCTACACCGGGCTGCACCAGACGCCCGAGCAGATCGTGGCCACCGCGGTGCAGGAGGACGTGGACGCCATCGGGCTCTCCGTGCTCTCGGGCGCCCACAACTACCTGTTCGGCCGCGTGCTCGACCTGCTCAAGGCCAAGGGCGCCGACGACATCGCGGTCTTCGGCGGCGGCATCATCCCCCAGGACGACATCCAGGCCCTCAAGGCCCTCGGAGTGAAGGAGCTCTTCACCCCGGGGACCTCCACCCAGGACATCATCCGGTTCGTCCGCGAGAACATCCGGGCGACCGTCTAGCCGCGCCGAGCGCCATGCCTCAGCCGGACAATCGCCAGGCGATCCTCGATCAGTTCACGCGGCAGGCGGTGCCGTTCTCGACCTCGCCCGGCATCCGCGACGAGGAGGCGCTGCGCCTGCTCGTGACCGCGAGCGGGGCCGGGCCGGCCGACTCCGTTCTCGACGTGGCGTGCGGGCCCGGGCCGGTCGCGGCCGCCTTCGCGCGGGTCGCCGGTCACGTGACCGGCATCGACCTCACCCCCGCGATGATCGACCGGGCCTGGGCGCTCGTCCGCGAGCGCGGGCTCGCCAACGTGACCCTGACCGTCGGTGACGTCCGGCCGCTGCCCTTCGAGGACGGAACCTTCTCCCTGGTGGTCTCGCGCTTCGCGTTCCACCACTTCCCGGACCCCGGCGCGGTGCTGGGCGAGATGGTGCGAGTGGGCGCCCCCGGGGGCCGCGTGGTGGTGGCGGACGCGGCGGTCTCGCCGGATCCGGCGCGGGCGGCCGCGTTCAACCGGATGGAGAAGCTGCGGGACCCGTCGCATGCGCGCGCCCTGTCGCTCGCCGAGCTGACCGGGCTCTTCGCGGCGGCCGGCCTGCCCGCGCCGGCGGTCACGCGGTGCGAGCTGCGATCCGAGATGGAGGGTCTGCTGTCGCGCTCGTTCCCCGAGCCGGGCGACGCGGACCGGATCCGGGCCCTCTTCGCGGAGTCGCTGGCCGCGGACGCGCTGGGGGTCGGCGCGCGCCGCATCGACGGGGCCATCCACTTCGCGTACCCGGTCGCGATCCTGGTGGCGCGGCGCGAGCGATGAACTTCGCCCTGACGCCCGAGCAGCAGGAGGTGCGCGCTCTCGCCCGCGACTTCGCGGTGCGCGAGGTGGCGCCGGTGATCCACCACTTCGACGAGGCCCAGGAGTTTCCCCACGAGATCCTCGCCAAGCTCGCCGGCACCGGGCTGCTGGGGGCACTGGTGCCCGAGGAGTACGGGGGCGCCGCGCTCGACTACGTCTCCTACGCCCTCGCGGTCGAGGAGCTGAACCGGGTGGACGCCTCGGTCGGCATCACGATGTGGGCCCACAACTCGCTCTGCACGAACCACATCACGCTCTTCGGCTCCCCGGAGCAGAAGGCCCGCTACCTGCCGCGGCTGGCCCGCGGGGAGGCGCTCGGGGCCTGGGGCCTCACCGAGCCGGGCTCGGGCTCCGACGCGGCGGCCATGCGCACGCGGGCGGTCCAGGACGGCGAGCACTTCGTGCTCAACGGCAGCAAGGCGTTCATCACCAACGCGAGCGTGTCGGAGGTGGCGGTGGTGATGGCGGTGACCGATCCGGCGCGCGGCAACAAGGGCATCTCCGCGTTCATCCTGGACCGGGGCACGCCCGGCTTCAGCGCCGGCAAGCCCTACCGCAAGCTCGGGCTGCACGCCTCCAACACCGCCGAGCTCCACCTGGACAACGTGCGCGTCGCCGCGAGCGCGCTCTGCGGGGAGCGTGACCGGGGCTTCGTGAATACCATGCAGGTGCTCGAAGGCGGACGGGTCGCCATGGCCGCGATGGCGGTCGGCATCGCCCAGGGAGCCCTCGACGAGGCGGTCAAGTACATGAAGCAGCGGTCCGCGTTCGGCAAGACCCTTGCCGAGTTCAACGGGCTCCAGGGGATGATCGCCGAGATCGGCACCGAGGTGGAGGCGGCCCGCCTGCTCACGTTGCGCGCGGCCGTCCTCAAGGACGCGGGCCGGCCCGCCAAGGTGGCCGCGTCCATGGCCAAGGTGTTCGCCTCGGAGGTCGCGATGAAGGCGGCCACCAAGGCGCTGCAGATCCACGGGGGCGCCGGCTACATCACCGAGTTCCCCATCGAGCGGATCTTCCGCGACGCCAAGCTGACCGAGATCGGCGAGGGGACGTCGGAGATCCAGCGCATGGTCATCGCCCGCGAGATCCTGGGGGCGCGGAGCTAGCCGTGAGCGAGGCGCGGGTGACTTACGAGGCGCGCGAGGGCGTCGCCACCATCACGCTCTCCCGGCCGCGGGTGCTCAACGCGCTCGACCTCGCGCTGTCCGCCGAGCTGGCCCAGGCGGTGGAGACCGCGGCCCGGGACGAGGCAGTCTGGGTGGTGGTGGTCCGCGGCGCGGGCCGCGCCTTCTGCTCGGGCATGGACCGCACCGTGCTGTCGGCGGGGGGGATCAGCGAGGCGTTCTACCGCAACTGGATCCGCGCCCTCAACCGTCTCGAGGACATGGACAAGCTCTCGGTCGCGGTGCTGCACGGCTACTCGATCGGGGGCGGGCTGCAGCTCGCGGTGGCCTGCGACCTGCGCCTGGCTACCACCGACGCGGTGCTGGGCCTCGGGGCCACGCGCCACGGCCTCATCCCCGACGGGTCGATTCTTCGCCTGGCCCGCATCGTGGGGCTCGGGCGCGCCAAGGAGCTGACCCTGCTCAATGACCACGTCACCCCCGCGGCGGCTCTCGCCATGGGCCTGGTCAACTGGGTGGTCGAGCCTGCGGCGGTGGACACGACCCTCGCCGGGATCGTCGAGAAGGCCTTCCACTCCTCGCGCACCGCGACCGGACACGCCAAGCGCCTGCTGCACGCGTCCTTTCACCGCGATCCGCGCGAGCTGATCGAGGACGTGGTGCGGGCCCAGAACGAGTGCATGGAGTCCTGGGAGATGGACGAGGCCAACCGGGCCTGGGACGAACGCCGGGACGCGCGCTTCTATCCGCCGCCGTCGGGGACGCGCCGGCCCTAGCCGATGGCCGCCGACGTCATCCTGGAGACCCGCGGGCTCACCAAGGAGTTCCGCGGGTTCATCGCGGTGCGCGACGTGAGCCTGCGGGTGCGCCGCGGGACCATCCACGCCCTCATCGGCCCCAACGGCGCGGGCAAGACGACCTGCTTCAACCTGCTGACCCACTTCCTGGTCCCCACCAGCGGGCAGATCACGTTCAACGGGCGCGACATCACCGGCCGCCGGCCGGCCGAGATCGCCCGGCTCGGCCTGGTGCGGTCCTTCCAGATCTCGGCGGTGTTCCCGCACCTCACCGCCCTCGAGAACGTGCGCATCGCGCTCCAGCGGCGTCGCGGGCGTTCCTTCGACTTCTGGCGCTCGGAGCGCGTGCTCGACGACCTGCGGGCGCGCGCGCTCGAGCTGCTCGCCGCGGTGGGACTCCACGGCTTCGCGGGGACCCTCGCGGTCGAGCTGCCCTACGGGCGCAAGCGCGCGCTCGAGATCGCGACCACGCTCGCGCTCGACCCGGAGATGATGCTGCTGGACGAGCCGACCGCCGGGATGGCCCACGAGGACGTCGATCGCATCTCGGCCCTGATCAAGCAGGTGGCGAAGAACCGCACCGTGCTGATGGTGGAGCACAACCTGAACGTGGTCGAGCACCTCTCCGACACCATCACGGTGCTGGCCCGCGGGGAGATCCTCGCCGAGGGTGACTACGCGACGGTGTCCGCCCATCCCGAGGTGGTGCAGGCCTACCTGGGCGTCGGCCATGAGTGAGTCCTTCCTGCAGGTGGCCGACCTCCACGCCTGGTACGGGGAGTCCCACGTGCTCCACGGGGTGGACTTCGAGGTGCGGGCCGGGGAGGTGGTGACCCTCCTGGGCCGCAACGGGGCCGGCAAGACCACCACGCTGAAGTCGGTGATGGGCATCGTGCCGTGGCGCACCGGCTCGGTCCGCTTCCGCGGCGAGGAGCTGATCGACCGCCCGTCCAACCTCATCGCCCGCCGGGGCCTCGCCTTCTGCCCGGAGGAGCGCGGCATCTTCGCGAGCCTCACCGTGGAGGAGAACCTGCTCCTGCCCCCGGTGGTGCAGCCGGGCGGGCTCGGCCTCGACGCGATCTACGAGCTCTTCCCGAACCTGCGGGAGCGGGGGCGGAGCCAGGGCACCAAGCTCTCCGGCGGCGAGCAGCAGATGCTGGCCATCGGACGTATCCTGCGCACCGGCGCCCGCCTGCTGCTGCTGGACGAGCCGACCGAGGGCCTCGCCCCGGTCATCGTCCACCAGATCCGGATGACGATCCGGCGGCTCAAGGCCCAGGGCTTCACGATCCTGCTGGTCGAGCAGAACTTCCGGTTCGCGGCCACGGTGGCCGACCGGCACTACGTCATGGAGCGGGGGCGCGTGGTGGACATGATCGGCAACGCCGACGTCCCCGCCCAGACCGCGAAGCTGCACGACTACCTCGGGGTATAATCGCGCGTCGCTCAACCGCAAGGAAAGGAATCAACGCATGATCAAGTACTGGCTCGTCATCATGGCCGCGCTCGGGCTTGTCGCCGCTCCCCCCGCCCAGGCCCAGATCTCCGACGCCGTCATCAAGATCGGGGTGCTCACCGACATGTCGAGCCTCTACGCCGATCTCTCCGGCCAGGGCTCGGTGATCGCGGCCCGGATGGCGGTGGAGGACTTCGGGGCCGCCAAGAAGGGGATGAAGGTCGAGATCATCTCGGCCGACCACCAGAACAAGGCGGACGTGGGCTCGGGCATCGCGCGGCAGTGGCTCGACTCCGACAAGGTGGACGTCATCGTGGACACGCCGAACTCGGCGGTCGCGCTCGCGGTGAACCAGATCGTCAAGGAGAAGGGCAAGGCGTTCCTCGTCTCGGGGGCGGCCTCCTCCGACCTCACCGGCAAGGCGTGCTCGCCCAACACCGTGCACTGGACCTATGACACCTGGGCGCTCGCCAACGGCACCGGCAGCGCGATCGTGAAGACCGGCGGCGACTCCTGGTTCTTCCTCACCGCGGACTACGCGTTCGGCCACGCCCTCGAGCGCGACACCGAGGCGGTGGTGGTCAAGAACGGGGGCAAGGTGCTGGGCAAGGTGCGGCACCCGCTGAACAACGCCGATTTCTCGTCCTTCCTGCTCCAGGCCCAGGCCTCCAAGGCCAAGATCATCGGGCTGGCCAACGCGGGCGGCGACACCACCAACGCCATCAAGCAGGCCGCCGAGTTCGGCATCGTCAAGGGCGGGCAGAGCCTCGCCGGGCTGCTGGTGTTCATCACCGACGTGCACGCGCTGGGGCTCCAGACCGCCCAGGGCCTGATCTTCACCGAGGCCTTCTACTGGGACATGAACGACAAGACCCGGGCCTTCTCCAAGCGGTTCGCGGAGCTGGACCGCGACATCCACCCGACCATGATCCACGCCGGGGTGTACGCGGCGGTCCTGCACTACCTGAAGGCGGTCGAGGCGCTCAAGAGCGACGACGGGACCAAGGTCATCGCCAAGATGAAGGAGACCCCGACCGACGACCCGCTGTTCGGCAAGGGGACGATCCGGGCCGACGGTCGCAAGCTCCACCCCATGTACCTGTTCGAGGTCAAGAAGCCCTCGGAGTCGAAGGCGCCGTGGGACTACTACAAGCTGCGCGCCACCATCCCGGTCGAGCAGGCCTTCCGCCCCATCGACCAGGGCGACTGCCCGCTGGTGAAGAAGTAAACACGCCCCTCACCCTGCCCTCTCCCCGCGACGGGAAGAGGGATGTCGACAACCCTCTTCCCTCGGGGGAGAGGGCAGGGTGAGGGGAAGACCCGCATGATCTTCGGGATCCCGCCCCAGGCCCTCTTCGGCCAGCTCCTGATCGGGCTCATCAACGGCTCGTTCTACGCCATGCTGAGCCTCGGCCTCTCGGTGATCTTCGGGCTGCTCAACATCATCAACTTCACCCACGGGGCCCAGTACATGATGGGCGCCTTCGTGGCCTACTTCCTCCTGCAGGAAGTCGGGCTCGGCTACTGGTGGGCCCTGCTCCTGGCGCCGATCGCGGTGGGGATCCTGGGCGTGGTGATGGAGCGCCTGATGCTCGGGCGGCTTTATGCGCTCGACCATCTCTACGGGCTGCTGCTGACCTTCGGCCTCGGCCTGATCATCCAGGGCCTCTTCCGGAACCGCTTCGGCTCCTCGGGCCTGCCCTACGCGATCCCCTCGCAGCTCACCGGGGGCCGCAACCTGGGCTTCATGATCCTGCCGAACTATCGCGCCTGGGTCATCGTGTTCTCGCTCGTGATCTGCCTGGCCACCTGGTTCGTGATCGAGCGCACCAAGCTCGGCTCCTACCTGCGCGCGGCCACCGAGAACCCGGCCCTGGTGCAGGCCTTCGGCGTGAACGTGCCGCGGATGATCACGCTCACCTACGGCTTCGGCGTGGCCCTGGCCGCGATGGCCGGGGTGCTGGCCGCGCCGATCTACCAGGTGAACCCGCTGATGGGCGCCGACCTCATCATCGTGGTCTTCGCGGTGGTCGTCATCGGCGGCATGGGCTCGATCCTGGGCTCCATCGTGACCGGCTTCGGCCTCGGGCTCATCGAGGGGCTGACCAAGGTCTTCTACCCGGAGGCCTCCAACACCGTGATCTTCGTCATCATGGCGCTGGTCCTGCTCGTGAAGCCGGCGGGCCTCTTCGGGCGGGCCCAGTAGTAGCATGGCGACCGCGCGCGAGCCCGTGGAGCCCGAGGCCCCGGAGGCCGCCGGCGGTCCCTCCCGCCACCAGGCCGTGGTGTTCGCCCTGATGGTCGGCGTTTTCGTGGTCGCGCCGTTCGTGGTCTACCCGGTCTTCCTCATGAAGGCGCTCTGCTTCGCCCTGTTCGCCTGCGCGTTCAACCTGCTGATCGGCTACGGAGGCCTGCTGTCCTTCGGTCACGCCGCGTACCTCGGCTCGGCCGGCTACATCGCCGCGTACACCGCCAAGGTCTGGGGGTGGACCCCGGAGATGGCCATCCTGGCCGGCACCCTGGGGGCCGCGGGCCTCGGTCTCGTCATCGGGGCGCTCGCGATCCGACGCCAGGGGATCTACTTCGCCATGATCACCCTGGCCCTGGCCCAGATGCTCTACTTCTTCTGTCTTCAGGCCCCGTTCACCGGCGGCGAGGACGGCATCCAGGCGGTCCCGCGGGGCATGCTCTTCGGCCTGATCGACCTCCGGAGCACCCTGACGATGTACTTCACGGTGCTCGCGATCTTCCTGGCCGGCTTCCTCCTGATCTACCGGACCATCCACTCGCCCTTCGGCCAGGTGCTCAAGGCCATCCGGGAGAACGAGCCCCGGGCGCTCTCGCTCGGCTACGGGGCCGACCACTACAAGCTGATCGCCTTCGTCCTCTCGGCCGCCCTGTCCGGGCTGGCGGGCGGCACCAAGGCCATCGTCTTCCAGCTCGCCTCCCTCACCGACGTGCACTGGAGCATGTCCGGCGAGGTGGTGCTGATGACGCTCCTGGGTGGGCTCGGCACCGTGTTCGGCCCCGTGGTGGGCGCGGCCATCGTGATCGGGCTCGAGACCTATCTGGCCCAGCTCGGGGCCTGGGTGACCGTGGTGCAGGGGGCCATCTTCGTGGTCTGCGTCCTGGCCTTCCGGCGCGGGGTCGTCGGCGAGCTCGCCCGATTTCTCAGGAAGCCGCTCTAACCTGTTGCCCGATCAGGCTGATGAGTGTTCGGCACCGCTGCTCGAACGCGCCCAGCACCTGACGATACTTCGCCTCGATCGCCCGGCGCTGCTCCTCCCACTGGCTCTCGAACCGCCGCTGCTCCTCCCGGCGGCACGGCCCCCCGGCATCCCCGGCCGGGCAGCGGCCGAAGGCGTCCCACATGGCGGCCCGATGGATGTCCTCCGCGCCTTCGATCTCGGCCAGCTGGAGCTTGGCGATGAAGGCGCGGGCCTCCGCCGGGCGCTCGCAGTCGAGCTCGGGGGCAAGCGTCGCCGGGGTTCCGGCCACGCCGGTCCCCCCGACCCACAGGATCGTCAAAATGTGGCCGTAAACCCTTGTCTTGGCGGGCAAAGTCTTGACACCTCGTAGACCCTGGGCTAGACTCTCGCCACTTTATCACCCCCTGTGACGGACGCTTTCCCGGTAAGAGCTTCCTGGGCAAGGCAATGACGAAGATTCTCTCCAACGGTGGAGGTGGCTGTCGTCTCGCGCGACCGAGCGCGAGTGACGCCCACGACTGCACGGCCTGATGCTCGATTCCTCCCAGGACACCTTTCCCAAGCTCGCGCTCCAGAACGCCCGGCGGCTCGCCCGGAATGTCGCCATCCGCGAGAAGGACCTCGGCATCTGGCAGTCGTACACCTGGAGCCAGTACGCCGAGCGGGCCCGCCTCATCGCGCTGGGCCTGGCCGCGCTCGGCTTCGCGCGGGGCGACAAGACCGCGGTGGTGGGCGACAACCGGCCGGCGCTCTACTGGGCGATGCTGGCCACGCAGGCGCTCGGGGGAATCCCGGTTCCGCTCTACCAGGACTCCATCGAGAAGGAGATGGAGTACATCGTCGATCACGCCGAGGCGCGCTTCGCGGTGGTCGAGGACCAGGAGCAGGTGGACAAGCTGCTCCACGTGCGGGAGCAGTGCCCGGGGCTCGAGTACGTCATCTACGACGACCCGAGGGGCCTCCGCCACTACAAGGAGTCCTGCCTGCTGAGCCTCGAGGAGCTGCAGGAGCGGGGCCGGAAGTTCGCCCAGGGGCACCCGGGATACTTCGAGCAGGAGGTGGCCAAGGGCACCGCGGAGGACACCGCGATCATCGCCTATACCTCCGGCACGACCGGGCAGCCCAAGGGGGCCATGCTCTCGCACCGGAACCTCATCGAGACCGCGCGGAGCGCCATCGAGCGCGAGCGGCTCGACGCGTCCGAGGAGGTCATGGCCTACCTGCCCATGGCCTGGATCGGCGACCACATGTTCTCCTTCAGCCAGTCCATCGTGGCCGGCTTCACCACGAACTGCCCGGAGAGCGCGACCACCGTGCTGGCCGACCTCAAGGAGATCGGCCCCACCTACTTCTTCGCGCCGCCCCGCATCTGGGAGAACATCCTGACCTCGGTGATGATCCGGGTGGACGACACCGCCTGGATCAAGCGCCGCGTGGTGCACTTCTTCCTGGACCTGGCGCGCCGGGTGGAGCGCTGCCGCCTCGCCCACCGCCCGGCCGCGCTCCGGGACCGGCTGCTCTACCCGTTCGGCCGGCTGCTCGTCTACGGGCCGCTGCGCGACAACCTGGGCATGAGCCGCATCCGGATCGCCTACACCGCGGGAGAGGCCATCGGGCCCGAGCTCTTCGAGTTCTACCGCTCCCTCGGCATCAACGTGAAGCAGCTCTACGGCATGACCGAGTCGAGCGCGCTGATCTGCATCCAGCAGGACGGCGACGTCAAGCTCGACACGGTGGGGCCGCCGCTGCCCGGGGTGGAGGTGCGCGTGAGCCCGAGCGGGGAGGTGCTGTACCGGAGCCCGGGTGTCTTCCAGGGCTACTACAAGAACCCGCAGGCCACCCGGGAGACCCTCGACGAGGGCTGGGTCCACTCGGGCGACGCCGGCTTGTTCGACAAGGACGGCCACCTGAAGATCATCGATCGGGCCCGCGACGTGGGGCGGCTGGCGGGGGGCACGATCTTCGCGCCCAAGTATCTCGAGAACAAGCTGAAGTTCTCCCCGTACATCAAGGAGGCGGTGTGCGTGGGCGACGGCCGGCCGTTCGTGGCCGCCATGCTCAACATCGACCTGGCCTCGGTCGGCAACTGGGCGGAGCGGCGCGGGCTCGCCTACACGAGCTACACCGACCTGGCCCAGAAGCCCGAGGTCTACGAGCTGATCCGCCAGGAGGTGGTGCGGGTCAACCGGAGCCTGCTCGAGGACGAGGCCCTGCGGGGCGCCCAGATCCGGCGCTTCCTCCTGCTGCACAAGGAGCTCGATCCGGACGACCAGGAGATCACCCGCACCCGCAAGGTGCGGCGGGGCTTCATCGGCCAGAAATACGCGCCGCTCATCGAGGCGCTCTACGCTACCGGCGACTCGGTCCAGGTGGAGGCCAAGGTGACCTACGAGGACGGCCGTACCGCCACCGTGCGGGCCGCGGTGCGATTGAGCGAGGCCGAGACGTTCGCGGCCGCGGGGACGCCCGCGTGAGGGAGCCGACCGGCCCGCCATCGGTGGCGTCGGGCGTGCCGCTGCTCGAGGTGGATGAGGTCAGCGTGCGCTTCGGGGCCATCCAGGCCCTCGACCGGGTGAGCCTCGAGATCCAGCGCGGGGAGATTGTGGCGATCATCGGGCCCAACGGGGCGGGCAAGACCACGCTGCTCAACGTGATCAGCGGCTTCTACCACCCCTCGGAGGGCCGGATCCGGTTCGAGGGGCGCGACCGGACGCGGCTCCGGCCCTACGACGTGGCGGCCCTCGGGGTGGCCCGCACCTTCCAGAACGTGGCCCTCTTCAAGGGCATGAGCGTGCTCGACAACATCATGACCGGGCGGCTGCTCAAGATGCGGGGCAGCTTCCTGCTCGAGGCCCTCTACTGGGGCCCGGCCATGCGGCAGGAGCTCGAGCACCGCGCCTTCGTCGAGCGCATCATCGACTTCCTGGAGATCGAGGCCATCCGGAAGGCGGGGGCGGGCACGCTGCCCTACGGGCTGCAGAAGCGGGTGGAGCTGGCCCGGGCCCTGGCCGCCGAGCCCAAGCTCCTGCTGCTGGACGAGCCGATGGCCGGGATGAACGTCGAGGAGAAGGAAGACATGTGCCGCTTCATCCTCGGCGTCAACGACGAGTTCGGCACCACGATCGCGCTGATCGAGCACGACATGAGCGTGGTCATGGACATCTCGGATCGGGTGATCGCGCTCGACTACGGGCGCAAGCTCGCCGACGGGCGGCCCGAAGAGGTGCGCGCCGACCAAGGCGTGATCGACGCCTACCTGGGGGTGAGCCATGCTTGAGCTCCTCTACGGGGTGTTCGTCGGGCCCGTGAAGGACATGGTGACCGCCCCCGCTTTCCTCGCCGAGGTGGTGATCGGCGGGCTGGCCGCGGGTCTCATGTACTCGCTGGTCGCCCTCGGCTTCGTGCTCATCTACAAAGCCTCCGGCGTCTTCAACTTCGCCCAGGGGGTCATGGTGCTCTTCGCGGCGCTGACCCTGGTGGGACTGATGGAGCGCGGGGCCCCGCTGGTGCTCGCCCTCCTGGTGACGATGGCGGTGATGGGCGCGCTCGCCTTCGCGATCGAGCGGGTGGTGCTGCGCCCGCTCGTCAACCAGGAGCAGATCATCCTGTTCATGGCCACCATCGGCCTCAACTTCTTCCTGGAAGGCTTCGGCGAGCTGGTGTGGGGGAGCAACGTCAAGAAGCTCGACGTGGGCATCCCGGACAGCTCGTTCGTGGTGTGGGGCGTGCAGGTCAACCGCCTCGAGCTCACCGCCGCGATCACCGCGGCGGTGCTGGTGGCGGGGATGGCGATCTTCTTCCAGCGCACCCGGATCGGCCGCGCGCTGCGCGCGGTGGCCGACGACCACGAGGCCGCGCTCTCGATCGGCATCCCGCTCAACACCATCTGGGTCGTGGTGTGGTCGGCCGCGGGCCTGGTGGCCATCGTGGCCGGGATCATGTGGGGGGCGAAGAGCGGGGTGCAGTTCAGCCTCTCCCTGATCGCGCTCAAGGCCCTTCCGGTCCTGATCCTGGGCGGCTTCACCTCGGTGCCCGGGGCCATCGTGGGCGGTCTGATCATCGGGGTGGGGGAGAAGCTCGCCGAGGTCTACTGGGGGCCGCTGGTGGGCGGCGCCATCGAGAACTGGTTCGCCTACGTGCTGGCCCTCGCCTTCCTGCTCGTTCGCCCCCAGGGGCTGTTCGGCGAGCGCATCATCGAGAGAGTCTAGTGATCTACCGGGAGGCGGGCCAGTTCAAGAGCACCTACGCGAGCGACCAGGCGCTGTTCCCGATCCGGCAGGACCGGGTCGTGGTGGGCCTGGCGGTCGCGGCCGCGGTGATCGCGGTGCCGCTGGTGGCCGACGAGTACTGGCTGCAGGCGGTGCTGATCCCTTTCCTGATCTACGCGCTGGCCGCCCTCGGGCTCAACCTGCTCACCGGCTACGCGGGGCAGGTGTCGCTCGGCACCGGGGGCTTCATGGCGGTGGGCGCCTACTCCGGGTTCAAGCTCACGAGCGCGTTCCCGCGGCTGAGCGTGCTGGTGGTGTTCCTGCTGGCCGGGCTCGTGACCGCGCTGGTCGGGCTCGTGTTCGGGCTGCCGTCGCTGCGCATCAAGGGCTTCTACCTGGCGGTGGCCACCCTGGCCTCCCAGTTCTTCCTGCTCTGGCTCTTCAACAAGGTCGCCTGGTTCACCGACTACGCCTCCTCCGGCACGATCACCGCGCCGCCCCGCACGGTGGCCTCGATCATGGTCACCGGGCCGACCGCGACCGCGCCGGTCCGCTACCTGACCGCGCTCGCGTTCGTGGCCGTCTTCGCGCTGGTGGCCAAGAACCTGGTTCGGGGGCGGGTGGGCCGGTCCTGGATGGCGATCCGGGACCGCGACATCGCGGCCGAGATCATCGGGGTGCGGCCGCTGCGCACCAAGCTGCTCGCCTTCGCGATCAGCTCGTTCTTCTGCGGGGTGGCCGGCGCGGAGTACGTGTTCCTCTACCTGGGCAGCGCGGAGACCCAGGCCTTCGACATCAACGTCTCATTCCTGGTCCTGTTCATGGTCATCATCGGCGGGCTCGGCTCGATCCTCGGATCGTTCCTGGGCGCCGCCTTCATCGTGATGGTGCCGATCTTCCTCACCAACGTGCCACACTTGCTGGGCCTGGCCATGCCGGTGGCCCTGCAGAAGCAGATCGAGCTGATGGTGTTCGGCGGGCTCATCATCCTGTTCCTGATCGTCGAGCCCCACGGTCTCGCGCGGCTCTGGCAGATCGCCAAGGAGAAGCTGCGGCTCTGGCCCTTCCCGTACTGAGCGTGTTCCACCCCCGATGAGCAAGGAGGAGTACCCATGACTCTACGACGCGTCATGATCGCGCTGCTGGCCGCGATCGTCATTGCCGTCCCGGCCGCCGGGACGGTCTCGGCCCAGGCCAAGGAGATGTTCGTCCCCTCGACCGTCTACCGCACCGGCCCCTACGCCCCGAGCGGCACCCCGTTCGCGAACGGGCTGTGGGACTACCTCACGATGCTCAACGAGCGCGACGGCGGCGTCAACGGCGTCCGGCTCGTGGTCGAGGAGTGCGAGACCCAGTACGACACCAAGCAGGGGGTCGAGTGCTACGAGCGGCTCAAGGGCAAGAACGGGGGGGCGATGGTGTTCAACCCGCTCAGCACCGGGATCACCTACCAGCTGATCCCCAAGGCGGGGGTGGACAAGATCGTGGTTCACTCGATGGGCTACGGCATGACCGCGGCCTCCGACGGCCGGTGGTTCCCGTGGGTGTTCACGTTCCCGACCACCTACTGGAGTCAGGCCTCCTCGGTCATCCGCTACATCGGCCAGCAGGAGGGCGGGCTCGACAAGCTCAAGGGCAAGAAGATCGTCCACATCTACCACAACAGCCCCTACGGCAAGGAAGCCAACCCGACGCTCGAGGAGCTCAGCCACAAGTACGGCTTCGAGCTGACCCTGCTGGCGGTCGACCACCCGGGTCAGGAGCAGAAGGCCACGTGGCTCCAGGTGCGACGGATCAACCCGGGGTGGGTGTACATGTCGGGCTGGGGAGTGATGAACCAGGTGGCGGTGAAAGAGGCGGCCGCGATCAACTTCCCGATGGACCACTTCATCGGCAACTGGTGGTCGGCCAGCGAGGCCGACGTGATCCCGGCCGGCGACGGGGCCAAGGGCTACAAGGGCGCCACCTTCCACGCCCCGGGCACCAATTTCAAGGTGCACGCCGACATCGTGAAGTTCGTCTACGATCGAGGCAAGAACATCGGCCCGAAGGACAAGATCGGCGAGGCCCTCTACAATCGCGGCGTCGTCAACGCGATGTACATGACCGAGGCCTTCCGGACCGCGATGGCCAAGTTCGGCAACAAGCCGCTCACCACCGAGCAGGTGCGCTGGGGCTACGAGCACCTGAGCCTCACCGAGGCCCGGCTGGACCAGATCGGGCTCAAGGGCTTCACCCACCCGGTGAAGGTGACCTGCGAGGACCACGAGGGCAGCGGGCCGGTCCTGATCCAGCAGTGGGACGGCAAGAAGTGGAACGTCGTCTCCGACTGGATCCAGCCCATGAGGGAGGTCGTCCGCCCGAAGCTCGAGGCGGCCGCGGTGGAGGAGGGCAAGAAGCTCGGGTACACGATGCGCGACTGCTCCAAAGAGAATTAGGCGGGAGACGGACCCGTCGTGATCGACGCGCCCCACCCGCTGCTCTCGGTGAACAACATCGAGGTGATCTACGACCACGTGATCCTCGTGTTGAAGGGCGTGTCGCTTCAGGTTCCCGGGGAGGGCATCGTGGCCCTCCTCGGGGCCAACGGGGCCGGCAAGTCCACCACGCTCAAGGCCATCTCCGGGCTCCTGCGCACCGAGCGGGGTGAGGTCACCAAGGGGGGAATCGAGCTCGCGGGCGAGGCGATCCACCGCCGCGCGGCGTCGGAGATCGTGCGCCGGGGGATCGTGCAGGTCATGGAGGGCCGCCACGTCTTCGAGCACCTCACGGTCGAGGAGAATCTACTGACCGGCGGCTACACCCAGCGCAACGGCCAGGCGCTCCAGACGGACCTGGAGCGGGTCTACGAGTACTTCCCGCGGCTGCGCGATCGGCGATCGGTCGACGCGGGCTACATCTCGGGCGGCGAGCAGCAGATGCTCGCGATCGGCCGCGCCCTCATGGCGCATCCGCGCCTGATGCTGCTGGACGAGCCCTCGATGGGGCTCGCGCCGATGCTGGTGCAGGAGATCTTCGAGATCGTGGGCCGTCTCAACCGCGAGGAGCGGGTGGCGGTCCTGCTCGCGGAGCAGAACGCCAACATGGCGCTGCGCTTCGCCCAGTACGTGTACGTGATGGAGAACGGCCGGGTGGTGCTGGACGGCGACGTCAAGGCGGTCAGCGAGAACGAGGACATCAAGGAGTTCTACCTGGGGCTGTCCGGGGTCGGACAGCGGAAGAGCTACCGCGACGTCAAGCACTACCGGCGCCGCAAGCGGTGGCTCTCGTGAGAATCCGTCCATGAGCGCTCAGCTCGAGATCGCGGAGGTCTCCAAGTCCTTCGGTGGGGTGCAGGCGGTGGGCCGGGTGAGCCTCGAGGTGCGCCGGGGCGAGATCCTGTCCGTCATCGGCCCCAACGGGGCGGGCAAGACCACGCTGCTCAACATGATCAGCGGCTTCTACCACCCGGACTCCGGGCGCATCGCGCTCGAGGGCAGCGACGTCACTCACGACTCGCCGAGTCACCTGGCCGAGCTGGGAATCGCGCGGACGTTTCAGAACATCGCGCTGTTCCGCGGCATGACCGTGCTCGACAACCTCATGCTCGGTCGCCACGTCCGCATGAAGTCGGGGGTGCTGGCCTCGTTCGTCTACTGGGGGTTCGCTCAGCGGGAAGAGGTCGTGCACCGGCGTCGGGTCGAGGACATCATCGACTTCCTCCGGATCCAGGACCTGCGCCGCCGACCCTGCGGCTCGCTGGCCTACGGGCTGCAGAAGCGAGTGGAGCTGGGCCGCGCCCTCGCGCTCGATCCGAAGATCCTCCTTCTCGACGAGCCGATGGGCGGCTGCAACCACGAAGAGAAGGAGGACATGGCCCGGTTCATCCTGGACGTCAACCACGAGTGGGGCACCACCATCATCCTGATCGAGCACGACATGGGCGTGGTCATGGACATCTCGGACCGGGTGGCGGTACTGGACATGGGAGTGAAGATCGCCGAGGGCACCCCCGACGAGGTGCGGACGAATGCGCAGGTGATCAAGGCGTACCTGGGCGATGCCAAGGGGGCCAGCAATGGAGACCAGAATGCCTGATCTGACGACGCTTCCCCGCTTGCTGCAGCGCAATGCGCGCGAGCTCGGCGCCCGGCCGGCGATGCGTGAGAAGGATCGCGGTATCTGGCAGACCTGGAACTGGCGCCAGTACCACGAGCAGGTGCGGGATCTGGCGCTGGGCCTGGCGTCCCTCGGCTTACGTCGCGGCGATCGGCTTTCCGTCATCGGGGACAACCGGCCGCGCCTGTACTGGGCCCAGGTGGCGGCGCAGAGTCTGGGCGGGATCTCGGTGCCGGTCTACCAGGACTCGATCGCCAAGGAGCTGGCCTACGTCTGGAACCACGCGGAGGTGAGCGTGATCGTGGCCGAGGACCAGGAGCAGGTCGACAAGGTCCTGGCCCTGCGCGACGAGCTGCGGTCCCTCCGCCTCGTCGTGTACGACGACCCACGGGGGATGACCGGCTACCGGCACGACTGGCTCAGGTCCTTCGAAGACGTGCAGGAGGCCGGCCGGAAGTTCGGTGTCGAGCATCCGGGCTTCTTCGAGAACGAGATCGAGCTGGGCCGCGCCGAGGACGTGGCCGTCATCTCCTACACCTCCGGCACCACCGGCAATCCCAAGGGCGCGATGATCACCCACGCCAACGCGATCGGGGTGGCGGAGAGCTTCCGGCAAGCGTCGCGTCTCGTCCCGGAGGATACTTCGCTCGCGTACCTGCCGATGGCCTGGGCGGGGGACTCGGTTTACACGCTCTTCGCCAGCCTGGTGGCCGGCTTCTGCGCCAACTGCCCCGAGAGCCCGGAGACGGTGCAGCGCGACCTGCGGGAGCTGGGGCCCTCCACGCTCCTCGCCCCGCCGCGGATCTGGGAGAACATGCTCACCGCGGTCCTGGTGCGGGCGGCCGACGCCACGCCGCTCAAGCGCCGGACCTTCGACTACTTCCGCGCGGCGGCGGATCGCGCCGAGATCCTGAGAACGGAGGGCAAGCCGCTGCCGGCCCGCCTGAGACTGGCCACCGCTCTCGGCGAGTTCTTCGTGTACGGTCCGGTGCGCGACCAGCTGGGCCTCCGGCGGACGAAGTGGGCGCTGACCGGCGGCGCGCCCCTCGGACCCGATACCTTCCGCTTCTTCCGCTCGATCGGGGTGAACCTCAAGCAGGTGTACGGATCCACCGAGACGACCGGGCTCGTCTCGCTGCAGCCCGACCGGGAAGCGAATCCCACCACCGCCGGGCGGCCGGTGCCCGGGGTGGAGATCAAGATCGGAGACCGCGGCGAGGTCCTGGTGAAGGGGTGCACGGTGTTCAAGGGCTACTTCCGGAACGAGGAGGCGACCCGGGAGGTGATCGACCCCGACGGCTGGTTCCGGACCGGCGACGCGGGCTTCATCGACCCCCGGGGCCATCTGGTCATCATCGACCGAGCCAAGGATGTCGGCGCGCTCACGGACGGCACCCCGTTCGCTCCGCAGTTCATCGAGAACAAGCTGAAGTTCAGCCCCTACGTCCGGGAGGCCGTCGCGTTTGGCCACGACAAGCCATTCGTGGCCGCCATGATCGCGATCGACCCGGATACGGTGGGGAACTGGGCGGAGCGGCGAGGCATCGCCTACACGTCATACATGGATCTCTCCCAGAAGCCGGAGGTGCGTGAGATGATTCGCGACGAGATCCGCCGGGGCAACCAGACGCTGCCGGAGGGCACGAGGATCCGGCGCTTCCTCCTGCTCACCAAGGATCTGGAGGCCGACGACGCGGAGATCACGCGGACCCGCAAGGTGCGGCGTCGCTACGTGGCCGACAAGTACGCGACGGTGATCGATGCGCTGTACGGTGGGGCGGCGGAAGCCGAGCTCTCGACGAGCATCACCTACGAGGATGGCCGACAGGCGACCATCCAGTCGCGCGTCAGCATCGAGGACGTCGCGGAGGCCGCGGCCCGTGTCTGACGACTTCGGATTCCTGCTCCTGCTGCTGTCGAACGGCATCATGATCGGCCTGATGTACACGCTGATCGCGCTCGGGTTCGTCCTCGTGTACAAGGCCACCGACGCGGTGAACTTCGCCCAGGGCGAGTTCGTGATGATCGCCGGTCTGGTGGTGGCCGGAGCCCTGGACCTCCTGCGGGCGCCGCTGTGGGTGGCCATCCTGATCGGCCTGAGCGCCATGGTGGCCTTCGGCTTCGTTTTGGAGCGAATCATGCTGCGCAGGCTGATCGGTCGGCCGGTGATCGCGGTGGTGATGGCCACGATCGGGCTCGCCTCGATCCTGCGCGGCGTCGGCCCGGCCACGGTCGGCGCGGGAACCCGGACGCTGCCGTTGCCCATTCCTGACGAGCCGATCGTGGTGGGCCCCCTGTTCATCCCGCCCATCCAGCTCCTCGGTGCGCTGGTCAGCCTCGCGTTCCTGGGAGGCTTCGGCTGGTTCTTCCTCAAGTCCCGGAAGGGCATCGCCATGCGCGCCATCGCCGACAACCAGCAGGTCGCGATGGCCATGGGGATCAACGTGGAGCGCTACTTCGGGCTCGCCTGGGCCATGACCGGGGTCGTCTCCGCGATCGGGGGCATCATCTGGGGGAACCTGCTCGGCGTCGACATCAATCTCTCCCTGGTCGGCCTGAAAGTGTTCCCGGTCGTGATCCTGGGGGGGCTCGACTCGATACCGGGGGCCGTCGTCGGAGGGCTGATCGTGGGATTGGTCGAGAACGTGACCGCCGGCTACGTGGACCCATACGTGGGCGGCGGCACCAAGGACTTCGCACCGTACGTCCTGATGATCCTGGCCCTCATGATCCGGCCCTACGGCATCTTCGGCAAGAAGATCATCGAAAGGATCTAGAGCGATGATCCATCGCGAATGCGGAGTGCTCAAGACCAGCTACGAGGCGGACATGGCGCTGTACCCGCTCCCGATCGCCCGCTGGGCCGTCGGGGCCGTCGCGGTGGTCTTCGTCGGGATCGTTCCGCTCGGCCTGGGAGAGTACTACCTTTCGGTCGCCAACCTGGTCTGGATCGCGGTCATCGGCGCGCTCGGTCTCAACATCCTGGTCGGCTACACCGGGCAGGTGTCGATCGGCCACGGGGCCTTCATGTCGGTCGGCGCCTACACCGCGGCCAATCTGGCCAACCGGCTTGGCTCGCCGTGGCCGGTGAATCTCCTGGCCGGGGGAATCATGGCCGCGCTCATCGGAGTGATCGTCGGCATTCCCTCCCTCCGCATCAAGGGCCTCTACCTGGCCATCGCGACCCTCGCCGGGCAGTTCATCATCGAGTGGATCATCAACCACGTGACCTTCATCAGCGGGGGGGTGCAAGCCTCGATCGAGGTGGCGCGACCGCGGCTCGGGTCCATGGCGCTCGACACCCAGCGCGACATGTACTACTTCCTCCTCTTCTTCGTGGTCCTGGCGACGCTCGGCGCCATGAACCTCGTGAGATCCCGGGTCGGGCGAGCCTTCATCGCCATCCGCGACCAGGACATCGCGGCCGAGATCATCGGGATCAACATCTTTCGCTACAAGCTTCTGGCGTTTGCCATCTCGTCCTTCTATGCCGGGGTGACCGGCGTGGTGTACACCTACTTCCTCGGGATCGCGAACTACGAGCAGTTCCAGCTCGGGGTGTCGGTCGACTACCTGGCCATGATCATCATCGGGGGTCTGGGGTCGGTCCAGGGCTCGATCTTCGGCGCCTTCTTCATCACGCTGCTGCCGATCGTGATCCGACGCCTCATGGAGAGCTTCGGCGGGGTGTTCTTCGACCCGGGCACCGTCCTCAACCTCATCCCGAATCTCCGTGTCATGCTCTTCGGCGCCCTGATCATCTTCTTCCTGATCGTGGAGCCGGAGGGCCTCAACCGCCTGTGGCGGAACATCCGGAACTACTTCCGGATCTGGCCATTCGCGTACTGAGGTACGCGATGAAAGGAGAACGCTCATGAGACACGTGCTGGCAATCGCGATGGCGCTCGTGCTGGGAGGGAGCGGCCTGCTCACCCCCGCCCCGTCCATCGCCCAGTCCAAGGGCGACGTCGTCATCGGTGTGCAGTGCGACCGCACCGGGGCGACCCAGATCGTGGGCACCGTCCTGTGTCCGGGTTTCCACGACTACATCGAACTGGTGAACAGCAAGGGGGGAGTCGAAGGCCACAAGATCAACGCCCTGGAGGTCGACCACGAGTACAAGGTGCCGCCCGCGGTGGAGTCGTACGAGCGCTTCAAGAAGGAGGGGGCGGTATCGATCGCGGTCTACGGCACGCCGCAGATCTACGCCCTGGCTGCGAAGCTGACCGAGGACCGGCTTCCCGGCACCTCCCCCGGCTTCGGCAGTGCCGCGGCCGCGGACGGGACCCGGTACCCGTACATCTTCCCCATCGCGGCGACCTACTGGTCTCAGGCGACCGCCTCGATCAAGTTCGTCAAGGACCAGCTGGGCGGGAACCTCAAGGGCAAGAAGATCGCGTACATCTTCTTTGACAATCCGGCCGGGCGCGAGCCGATCCAGGTGCTCCAGGACCTGGCGGGCCGAGAAGGCTTCCAGCTCCGGGAGTTCGCGGTTCCGCCTCCCGGTGTCGAGATGGGCGCGCAGGTGCTCGACATCGCCCAGCGGTACCGGGCCGACTTCGTGATCTCCCACCTCTTCGGTGGGGCCCCCGCGGTGTCGATCAAGGAGCTCAAGCGGGTGGGCTATCCGCTGAAGAAGGTCCTCGGGTTCGTGTGGGCGTCGGCCGAGGCCAACATCGAGGCCGCGGGCGGCTTCGCGGCCGCGGAGGGCTACTACACGATGCAGTTCGCGGGTGTCGGCACCGACTATCCGGTCCTGAACGAGATCCGCGAGATGTACAAGAAGGCGGGCAAGCCGGCGCCGAAGGAGATGGCGTCTTCCGTCTTCTATAACCGTGGGGTGCTGATCGCGGCCCTCCACGTCGAGGCCATCCGGAATGCCCTGAAGGCCAAGCCGAACGGCAAGATCACCGGGGCGGACGTCAAGGCCGGCTTCGAGCAGATCTCCAACTTCACCCTCGGTGGGCTCGTGCCGCCCCTGAAGATCACCCCGACCGATCACGAGGGCGGCGGGCTCGTCCAGATCTGGCAGGTGAAGGGCGGCAAGTTCGTCAAGACCACCGACTGGTTCTCCGCCTACCCGGAGGTGCTGGCCAAGCACATCAAGGAAGCGGCGAAGTCGTAGGCGTCCCGTCCCAGGCCGCGGCGAGCCGCCGCACACGGAGGACAGGCGCCGGAGGGGGGGACCCCCTCCGGCGCCACCACATGATGCTGAGTCTCAACAACGTCGAGGTGATCTACGACGGTGTCATCCTCGTCCTCAAGGGGGTGTCGCTGGAGGTGCGCGAGGGCGGCATCACCACGTTGCTCGGTGCCAACGGAGCCGGAAAGACCACCACCCTGAAGGCCATCTCCGGGCTGCTCCGGACCGAGCGGGGTGAAGTGACGAAAGGGTCCATCGAGCTCGGCGGCCAGCGCATCGATCATCTCGCCGCCTACGAGGTGGTCCGGCGCGGGGTGGTGCAGGTCTTCGAGGGGCGGCGGGTCTTCGAGCACCTGACCACCGAGGAGAACCTGATTGCGGGAGCCCATATTCAATCCGATCGTCAGCGGGTGGCGACCGGGATCGAGCGGGTGTTCCAGTACTTTCCCCGGCTCAAAGAGCGACGCTCCGTCCAGGCCGGGTACCTTTCGGGCGGCGAGCAGCAGATGCTCGTGATCGGTCGGGCCCTGATGGCCGACCCCCGGGTCATCCTCCTCGACGAGCCGTCCCTCGGACTGGCCCCGATGCTCGTCGAGGAGATCTTCAAGATCGTGCAGCGTCTGAATCGCGAGCAGAAGCTCACGGTGCTTCTGGTCGAGCAGAACGCCGCCCTCGCCCTGGGCATCGCCGAGCACGGCTACGTGATGGAAAACGGCCGGATCGTGCTCGAAGGGGCCGGGGACGCGCTGCGCGCAAATGCCGACATCAAGGAGTTCTACCTGGGACTCACCGAGGTGGGCGCGCGCAAGTCCTACCGTGACGTGAAGCACTACAAGCGGAGAAAGCGGTGGCTGAGCTGAGCGTCCACGCCTTCACCGTCTACGACGTGATCGCGCGGGGGGCCGCGGTCCAGCGCGACGCCTCCGCGGTGATCCAGGGCGAGCGGACGGTGTCGTTCGGGGAGCTGCAGCGCCGGGTCGACGAGCTGGCCGGGGGGTTGGCGGCCCTCGGGATCGACCGCGGCGAGCGAGTGTGCGTCCTCGCCCAGAACGACGCGGCCTACGTCGACCTCTACGGCGCCTGCGCGCGACAGGGCATCGTCGCCTACCCGATCAACTGGCGGCTCACCGGGCCCGAGGTGGAGCGGGTGGTGGAGCGCGCCCGGCCGGCCATGATGGTGGTGGACGCGGCCACGCGCCCGCTGGTGGGCGACTGGCTCGAGGCGAAGGCGGTGCCGCACCGCTACCAGCTGGGCGCGGAGGCGGGGGCCGGGTTCAGCGCGTTCGGCGCGCTCTACCGCCCGGGGGCGCCGCCACCCGCCGCGGTCGGGCCCGGCGACGCCTTCGCGGTGATCTCCACCGCGGCGGTGGACGTGATCCCGCGGGGCGCGGTGCTCACCCACGCCAACATCATCACCGCCAACCTCACCGCGATCGCGGCGCTCGGTCTCACCGCGCGGGATCGGTACCTGGCGGTGCTGCCGCTCTTCCACGTCACCGCGCTGGGGATGTCCCTGGCCCACCTCCACGCGGGAGCCGCGGTGGTGATCGTGCCGCGCTTCGACGCCGAGGAAGCGGTACGCCTGATCGACCGGCACCAGGTGGCCCACGTCTCCGACTTCCCGCCGGTGCTGGCGAGCCTGCTCGACGCGGCCGAGAAGCTCGGGAGCGCGCTGCCGAGCCTGACCCACGTGTCCGGGCTCGACGCGCCCCAGACCATCCAGCGCCTGCACGACCGGACGCGGGCCCGGTTCTGGACCGGCTTCGGCCAGTCGGAGACGAGCGGCTTCGTCACCATCCAGCCGGTGACCGACAAGCCGGGGGCCTCCGGCCGGCCGGTGCCCGCGGCACAGGTCCGCGTGGTGGACGACTACGACCGCGAGGTGCCGGTCGGCACGCCGGGCGAGATCGTGGTGCGAGGCCCGCTGGTCTTCCAGGGCTACTTCGACCAGCTCGACGTGACCGCGTACACCTTCCGCAACGGCTGGCACCACACCGGCGACGTGGGGCGGCTCGAGGCCGACGGCTACCTGCACTACGTCAAGCGCAAGCCGGAGAAGGAGCTGATCAAGCCGGGCGGCGAGAACGTCTACCCGGCCGAGGTGGAGACCGTCATCGTGCAGATGCACGAGGTCTCCGGGGCCTGCGTCTACGGGGTGCCGGACCCGCGCTGGGGCGAGGCGGTCAAGGCGGTGGTGGAGGTCGCGGCCGGGACCCCGCTCACCGCCCAGCAGGTGAGCGACTTCGTCGGGGAGCGGATCGCGCGCTTCAAGCGCCCGCAGGTGGTGGTGTTCACCGAGGCCCTGCCGCGGGGCGCCGACGGCTCCGTGGACCGGGACGCGGTCAAGGCCCGGTGGGGTGACGGCCGCGAGTAGGCCGGAGTAGACTCGAGCGCATGAAGATCTTCGACGAGCACCACGACATGTTCCGGCAGGCGGTGCGGGCCTTCGTCCAGAAGGAGGTCGAGCCGCACGTCGAGGAGTGGGAGGAGGCCGGCCAGATCCCCAAGTCGATCTGGCCGCGCATGGGCGCGCTCGGCTTCCTCGGTGTGGAGTACGACGAGAAGTACGGCGGCGCCGGCGCCGACGTCCTCACCACCGCGGTGCTCTGCGAGGAGATGGCCCGGGCCCGCTGCGCCTCGCTGGCCATGGCGGTCGGCGTGCACACCGACATGGCCTCGCCCCACCTCTACTGGACGGGGAGCGAGGCGCTCAAGGAGCGCTACCTGCCCGCGATCTGCCGGGGGGAGGCGCTCACCGCCATCGCGGTGACCGAGCCCGGCGGCGGCTCCGACGTGGCCGCGATCCGCACGCGCGCGGTGCGCGACGGCGAGCACTACATACTGAACGGCTCGAAGATGTTCATCACCAACGGGGTGATGGCGGATCTGTACTTCGTGGCCGCGCGGATCCAGGCCTCCTCTCCCCAGGGGGGAGAGGGTGGGAAGCGGCATCGGGGGATCTCGATGTTCCTGGTCGAGCGCGGGACGCCGGGGTTCACGGTGAGCCGCAAGCTCGACAAGATGGGCAACCGCGCCTCGGACACCGCCGAGCTGGTCTTCCAGGACATGCGGGTGCCGGCCGGGAACCTCCTCGGGCAGGAAGGCGGCGGCTTCTATGAAGTCATGCGCGTCTTCCAGCGCGAGCGGCTGGTGGCGGGGCTGCACGCGGTGGCCGGCTGCGAGCGGGCCCTCGAGGACACCATCGCCTACGTGCAGCAGCGGCAGGTCTTCGACGGGCCGCTCTCCGGCAAGCAGGTGGTCCGCCATCGCATCGCCGACCTGGCCACCCTGATCGAGGCCGGGCGCTGGCTCACCTACGCGGCCTGCCTCAAGTTCCGGGACCGGGAGGACGCGGTGAAGGAGATCTCGATGGTGAAGCTGTTCACCGCCGAGATGGCCCAGAAGGTCGCCTACGAGTGCGTGCAGCTCCACGGGGGCTACGGCTACATGCGCGAGTACCCGATCGAGCGCTTCTTCCGGGACATGCGCCTCATGACGATCGGCGGCGGGACCTCCGAGATCATGAAGGAGATCATCGCCAAGCAGATGGCGCTCTGACCGTGGTGGTGGATCTCGTCGTCGTCGGGCACGTCACGCTCGACCACACGCCCCGCGGCCCGCGCCCGGGAGGAGCCGCCTACTACGCGGCGATCACCGCCCATCGGCAGGGGCTCCGGGTGGGGCTGCTCACCTCGCTCGGCCCCGATTTCCCCCTCGACGCGCTGCCCCGCGAGATCTCGCTGGCCGACGTGCCGTCCCCGCGGACCACCGTGTTCCGGATCGGCCAGGGCCGAATCGCCGACGGCCGGCGGGTGCGCGAGCTGGCCATCCTCGGGCGCGCCGCCGATCTCGAGGCGGTGGCGCTGCCCGACGAGTGGCAGGACGTGGGCCTGGCCGCGCTGTGCCCGGTGACCGGCGAGGTCGATCCCGCGCTGGCCGCCGCCTTCCCGGAGGCCTCGACGGTGGCGCTGCCCCAGGGCTGGATGCGACAGCGAGGCGCGGGCGGGGTGGTATCGCCGCAGCCCTGGGAGGACGCCGACCTGGTGCTGCCGCACGCCCAGGCGGTGGTCGTCAGCGCCGAGGACATCGAGCCCTTCCAGAAGGAGGCACTCGAGTGGTTCCAGCGCGTGCCGCTGGGCGCGGTCACCCGCGGAGCCGACGGCGCGATCCTCTTCGTCAACGGCGACCGGTACGGGGTCGAGCCGGACGTGGCGGTGGAGAAGGACGACACCGGCGCGGGCGACGTCTTCGCGACCACGCTCCTCATCGCCTACAACCGGGACGGCAACGCGTGGGACGCGGCCGCGGTCGCGTCCTGCTGCGCCGCGGCCTCCGTCGAGGGCGAGGGCGTCGCGGCGATCCCGGACCGCGCCGCCCTGGAGGCGCGCGTCGCCGCCTACCGCCGTCGCCAGGGCGGGTGAGCCTCGGCCGGCTTGCTACCGGGCGCGGCCCGAGGCTACACTGACGTGTGCCCGGCTCGCGAATCCATGGCTGACCGGAAGATTCGCATCACGGCGGGCAAGGTGGCGGCGGACGCCGTGCTCGACGATTCCAAGACCGCGGCGGCGGTGTGGGACGCCCTGCCGTTCCACGTGGCCGGGCAGACCTGGGGTGACGAGATCTACTTCGCCATCCCGCTGAAGGCCAAGAGCGAGCATCCCCGCGAGGTGGTGGCCCTGGGCGATCTCGCCTACTGGCCGCCGGGCTCCGCGTTCTGCATCTTCTTCGGGCCGACGCCGGCCAGCCAGGGCGACGAGATCCGGCCGGCGAGCGCGGTCAACGTGTTCGGTCGCGTGCTGGGAGATCCCACGGTGTTCAAGGCGGTGCGCTCCGGGACCACGGTCCGAGTGGAGCGCGCCTGAGACGGAGGACGGGATGAAGATCTTTCTGGATAGTGCGAACGTGACCGAGCTGCGCGAGGGGGTGGCCATGGGCCTGGTGGACGGCTGCACCACCAACCCCTCGCTCATCGCCAAGGAGAAGCGCCCCTTCCGCCCCCTGGTGGAGGAGATCTGCAAGGTGGTGCCGGGCGACGTGAGCCTGGAAGTGGTGGCCACCGACTTCGACGGCATGGTGAAGGAGGGCAAGGAGCTGGTGCAGGTGGCGCCCAACGTGGTGGTCAAGTGCCCGCTCACCAAGGACGGGCTCAAGGCGGTGAAGTACCTGAGCGGAGAGGGCATCCGGGTCAATCAGACCCTCTGCTTCTCGGCCCCTCAGGCTCTCCTCTCGGCCAAGGCGGGCGCGGTCTACATCAGCCCGTTCCTCGGCCGCCTGGACGACATCGGCCACGTGGGCATGGACCTGGTCCGGGACATCTGCGAGATCTACCGGAACTACGGGTACAAGACCCAGGTGCTGGCCGCCTCCATCCGCAACCCGCTGCACGTCATCGACGCGGCCAAGGCGGGAGCCCACGTGGCCACCATGCCGTTCAACGTGCTCGAGATGCTGATGAAGCACCCGCTCACCGACATCGGCCTCAAGAAGTTCCTCGACGACTGGAACAAGCTCGGCGAGAAGATCTAGGCTGGCGACGGTTGTCCGCCGACTGGGGGAGTGCGGGGGCCATCTCCGGGCCCCCGCAGATGAAGAGCTTGAAGACTTGGACGGTTACCCGCCCGGGGCTCTGACCGGCTGTCCGCAGGAGCCAAACGGCACCGACCTGGTTTCGGCTTCCGCCCGTTTTGGGTTCCTGCGCGTATATCTCGGGTGAGATGGACGCCGAGCGGGGGCTGATGGCGAAGGTGGCGCGGGGGGACCAGGCGGCGTTCGCCGAGCTGGCGCAGCGCTACAGCGGCAAGCTGCTCGCGGTGGCCGGGCGGCTGCTCGGCTCCCGGGCCGACGCGGAGGACGCGGTCCAGCGGGCCTTCCTCCAGTGCTACGCGGGCGCCCGCGGCTACGACCCCCGCTGGGCGGTCTCCACGTGGCTCTATCGCATCCTCACCAATGTCTGCGTGGACGAGCTGCGCCGGCGGGCCACCCGGACCGCCCATGACGAGCGATCGGCGGCTGGGGCGCTCTCCGCCGCGTCGAGCAATCACCAGCCGCCCGCGGCCTATCTCGATCTGCACCGCGCGCTCGCGCTCGTGCCCCGCGAGGCGCGGGTGCTGCTGGCCCTGCGCTACGTGGACGGGCTCTCCTACGGGGAGCTGGCGCGCATCCGGGGCATCTCGATCAATACCGTGAAGAGCCAGCTCACGCGGGGCAAGGCCCTGCTGCGGGCCGAGCTCGGCAAGCGAGGAGCGGGTCATGCATGACGCGATGGACGACGGCAAGCGCCCGGATCGGCTGGACATCCTGCTGACGGACTACTTCCGGCCGGAGATGGCGGCGGCGGACCTGCCGCGGCGCATCGCGGCCGCGGCCCGCGAGTCCACGACCGCGCTCGATCGGCTCGAGGCGCGGCTCGGCATCGAGGCGACCGCGCGGGGGATCTCGCGGGTGGGCACCGGGCCGGTGGGCAAGCCGGCCACCGCGGCGGCGCGGAAGCTGATCGAGCAGGCGCGGCTCGAGATCCACGAGTATCTGCGCGGGCAGCGCGCCTTCTTCCGGGTGCCGGTGGATCTCACCACGGTGCCGGACTTCCAGCGCAGCGTGCTGGAGGCGGCGGGGCACATCCCGTTCGGGGAGGCGCGCCCCTACGCCTGGGTCGCCGCGCGCGTCGGCCACCCGCGCGCGGTGCGGGCGGTGGGCACCGCGCTCGGTCGCAATCCGGTGCCGCTCATCCTGCCGTGCCACCGGGTGTGGCGGAGCGACGGCGGCCTCGGCGGCTACATCTTCGGCGCGGACGTCAAGGATCGGCTGGCCCTGCTCGAGCGCACCACCCCGGTGCTCGAGGGCTGCTCGAGCACGCGCATCGTGTGCCGGGTCGGGTGCATCCACGGCCGGCACATGCGTCCGGACAGCCGGGTGGTGTTCGCGTCGGTGGAGGACGCGCGCTCGGTGGGGTACCGGCCGTGCAAGGTATGTCGCCCGGCCGTCTGACCTCCACGCCGTCGGTACAGACGCGATTGCAGCAAGTCGATTGGACCGCCCTAGCCCGCGGTCTCGGCGAGCGCGGCTGGGCCACGACTCCGCCGCTCCTGTCCCCGGCGGAGTGCGCGGAGCTGATCGCGCGGTACCCGGAGGAGGCGCGGTTCCGCAGCCGCGTCGACATGGCGCGCTTCCGGTTCGGTGAGGGCGAGTACAAGTACTTCGCCGATCCGCTGCCGCCGGTCGTGCTCGCGCTGCGCCGGCACGCGTACCCGCCCCTCGCCGCGATCGCGGGCGAGTGGGAGGGCGCGCTCGGGCGCGCGACGCGCTATCCGGCGGCGCTCGACGGCTTCCTGGCCCTCTGCGCCGAACACGGCCAGCGCAAGCCGACCCCGCTGATGCTCCGCTACGAGCCCGGCGGCTACAACTGCCTTCACCAGGATCTCTACGGTGAGATCGCGTTCCCGCTCCAGATGACGTGCCTGCTGAGCAGGCCCGGCGAGGATTTCGAGGGCGGGGAGTTCCTGCTGGTCGAGCAACGGCCCCGGGCGCAGTCGCGCGGGGAGGTAGTGCCGCTCACGCAGGGGCAGATCGTGATCTTCGCGACGAGGGAGCGGCCTGTCCGCGGCGCGCGCGGTGTCCACCGCGTCGCGCTGCGCGACGGCGTGAGCCGCGTGACGGCTGGGCTTCGATACACGCTCGGGGTGATCTTCCACGACGCGAAGTAGTGTGGCGTGGGGAGGGAGGCCGGGGGGTGGCTGGGACCACGGCCCGAGGCGTCGCGGCTTTGCCGTGGGAGTTCCCAATCTTGATTGTTGCCGGGTCGGCTTGCGCCGGAGGAACGGGTCCCAGCCACCCCCCGGCCCCCCTCCCCACGCGACCATGTCAGATCAGGGTCAGAAGCCGATTCAGAGTCGCACTCGGAGTCAGTGCCTGTTTCCAGGTCCAGGTCAGAAACGGGTCAGAGGCGCGGGCGGATGTCGCGGGCGAAGGTCTCGTAGATGCCCAGCATGTCTTGGAGGTCGCGGTACCGGGTTTCGAGCAGGATCGAGTCCACTCCCAGTTGCTGGTAGGCGAGGAGGTCGGCGATCACCTGGTCGCGGGAGCCCTGGAGGGGCTTGCGGTCGGGGCCGAGGGGGGCGGGGCGTAGTGAGAGGCCGGCGCGAACGCTGACCGTGATCTGATCGGAGGGGCGGCGCTGGCGAGCGCACTCTTCCTTGAGGCGGGCGAGGTCGGCCTTCAGCGCTTGCGGGGTGATGAAGGCGGCGTGCCAGCCGTCGCCGTGCTGGACCACGCGGCGGAGGGCGCGCGCGGTGTGGCCGCCGACCAGGATGGGGATGTCGCCGCGGGCCGGCTTGGGGAAGACGCCGATCTCGTCGAAGGAGAAGAACTGGCCGCGATGCGCGGTCCGCGCGTCGCGCCAGCAGGCGCGCATCACCGCGAGGGCCTCGTCGCTCCAGGCGCCCCGCCGGTCGTAGTTGCCGCCCAGCAGCTCGATCTCCTCGCGCATCCAGCCCACGCCCACGCCCAGCACGAGACGCCCGCCCGAGAGATGGTCGAGGGTGGCGCACATCTTGGCCGCCATCACCGGGTTCCGGTGCGGCAGCACCAGGATGCTCGTGCCGAGCTGCACGCGCTCGGTGACGCCCGCCACCAGGGAGAGGGCGACCAGCGGCTCGAGGAACGGCACGTCCGCGGCGAGCGGGAACTGGCCGGTCGGGCTATAGGGATAGCGCGAGGCGATCCGGTACGGGATCACCACGTGATCACTCGCCCAGAGCGAGTCGTAGCCGAGCTCCTCCATCCGTCGGGCGAACGTGAGCAGGCTCTCGCGGGTGCCGACGGGGCCGAACATGGGCAGATGGCAGCCGATCTTCATGGACGGGCCGCCCCGAAGGGCCCAGCTGCTTCGTTCCGAGCGGCCCGCATGCCGAGATCTCAGTCGCGGCGGGCGCCCGAGGCGTGAAGGACGCGCTCGCCGAGCTCGTCGCGCGCGATCATCTCGCCGAGACGCGAGCGCTGGATCTTCCCGGACGACGTCTTGGGGATGGTGCTGGGGCGGACGAGCAGGACCCGCGCCGGGCGGTGACCGCGTCCCTCACGGACACGGAGGACGATCTCGCGCACGAGCCGGGAGAGCGTCTCCGGGTCGCCGGCCTGCTCGCGTACCTCCGCCACCACGTGCAGGCGCTGGGTCCCGGTGCGCTCGCTCTCGATACCGACCGCGGCCGAATAGCGTACGCCGGGGACGTGGTCGACGATCTCCTCGATGTCGGACGGGATCACGTTCTCGCCGCCGAGGATGATCACGTCCTTGAGCCGGCCGGTCACGAAGAGGTAGCCCTCCGCGTCGAGGAAGCCCAGGTCGCCGGTGCGGAGCCAGCCGTCGGAGGAGAGTACCCGGGCGGTGGCCTCGAGGTTCCGGTAGTAGCCCTGCATGACCCCGGGGCTGGCCACGCAGATCTCGCCCTCCACGCCGGGCTTCACCTCCTCGTTCCCGTCCATGATCCGCACGCGCACGCCCCGGCACGGCTGCCCCACCGAGAGGAACTTGCCGGAGCTGTCCAGGCGCAGCGGGGTTCCGCGCGGCCAGATCGCGACGGCCAGGGTGGCCTCGGCCAGGCCGTAGCACGGCGTGATGAGGTGCCGCACGCCGAACTTCGACTCGAAGGCCTCGATGGTGCTGAGGCGGACCGGCTCGGCGCCGGAGAGGGCCTGCTTGAGCGAGGAGAGATCGAGGCCGGTGGTGTCGCCGATGTTGCGCACGCAGTTGCGGTAGCCGAAGTCGGGCGACACCGTGAAGGTGGCGCCCACCCGCGTCACCATCTCGAGCCAGACGCGCGGGTTCTTGAGGTCCGGCGGCAGCAGGTGGAGGGGCGCGCCGTTCCACGGCGGGGTGAACGCGCAGCCGATCAGCCCCATGTCGTGGTAGAGCGGCAGCCACGACACCACCACGTCCTCGCGGGTGAGCTGGGCGGCCTCGGCCATGAACTCCACCGTGCGCACCACGTTGGCGTGGCTCAGCACCACGCCCCGGGGGCTCCCGGTGCTGCCGGACGTGTACTGGATGAAGGCCACGTCGTCGGCGGTCGCGGTGGGGAAGGACGGCGCCCGGTCGTCGACCTCGAGGTCGCTCGGCTCGAGCACGTGCCGGATGTTGGAGGCGGCCGCCTGCGACTCCTCCACCCCCTGGCGGAACCACCCGATGGTGGCGACCGCCTTGGCCTCCGAGTCGCGGAAGATGTTCGCTGTGGCCTCGACCCCGAGGGTCGGATAGAGCGGCACCGGGATCGCGCCCAGGCGGAGGGCGCCGAAGAACGTGTAGAAGAACTCGGCGCAGGTGGGGTAGATCAGGCACACCTTGTCGCCGCGGTCGATGCCGGCGCGGCGCAGGCCGGCCGCGTAGCGCGCGCTCTCCCGCCAGAGGCGGCCGTACGTCACCGCTTCGTCGAAGAGGTGAAAATACGGGGTGTCAGGATCCTGGGCGGCCCTGCCCCCCATGAGCGCGGTCAGGGTGGCCGGGATGGGCGCTCCTGGCTTCACGGGCGGCATTCTAGCGAAAGCGCCCCGGGGCGGGGAAGCATTCTCAGAGGGCGTCCACCCAGGCG
>JBGQHJ010000035.1:0-34752 GCA_041497895.1 Methylomirabilia bacterium | reverse complement strand
CCCGGGCGGTCCGGGATCAGCAAGGTCCGGTCGTCCACCACCAGGACGAAGCCGGGGGCATCGCCCTTGGGGCTCACGTCGCAGCGGCCGGTGTGGTCCGCAGTGGCGACGAGCACGAAGGGCGCCCGTGCGATGAAGGCCCGGCAATGCTCGTCGAGACGGCCGATGTCCTTGCGCAGGGCGATCTCGGAGGGCTCACCCATCAGCGCGCGCAGCTCGTCCAGGGTTCCCACCACGTCCGTGAACTCCGTCGGCCCGTCCGCTCCGCTCATGCGCCGCCTCCCGGGAAGGTCTCTCGTGCACCAGAACATACCACCACCGGGCACGCCCGTCCGTTTCAAGCGTCGCGCGCGCCCGGATTGGATGAGTACAAACGGCGAGTTCGGCCGGATACTGGACGCCGGTCAGCATGTCCGAGCCCGCCAACGACGTCGGGAGTCGAGTCCAGCCCGCCCCGCGGGGCGGGCCGGAGTCCCCCTACGCCTGGACCCGGCTCTTCGCCGCGCTCCTGCTATCGGCCATCGGCGGCGTCGGCATGTGGTCGGTGATCGTGGTCCTGCCGGCGGTCCAGGCCGAGTTCGGCGTCGCGCGCTCCTCCGCGTCGCTGCCCTACACCGTGACGATGATCTCCTTCGGCTTCGGGGGCATCCTGATGGGGCGGCTCTCGGACCGGTTCGGCATCCGCGCTCCCGTCGCGGGCGGGGCGATCTTCCTGGGCCTGGGATATCTCCTCGCCAGCCAGGCGACGAGCCTCTGGCAGTTCGTCCTGGCCCAGGGCCTGCTCGTGGGCATCGCCGGCTCGGCCACGTTCGCGCCGCTGATCGCCGACACCTCGCTCTGGTTCACCCGGCGCCGCGGTCTGGCCGTGTCGATCATCTCGAGCGGCAGCTACCTGGCGGGAACGGTCTGGCCACCGGTCGTGCAGCACTTCATCCAGAGCGTGGGCTGGCGCCGGACCTTTCTAGGTATCGCCGTCTTCTGCGTGGCGAGCATGGTGCCGCTCACGCTGGCTCTGCGGCGCCGGTCGCCGCTACTCGCGATTCCCTCCGAGGTCCCGCACGCGATGTCCCGGTCGTCGCGGCCCCTGGGCATGTCGCCGGCCGCGCTGCAGACCGTGCTGGTCATCGCGGGGCTCAGCTGCTGTGTCGCGATGTCGATGCCGCAGGTCCATATGGTCGCCTACGCCGGCGACCTTGGCCATGGCGCGGCGCGGGGCGCGCAGATGTTGTCCCTGATGCTGGCCACGGGTATCGTCAGCCGTCTGGCATCGGGGTGGATCTGCGACCGCATCGGCGGGCGGCGCACGCTCCTGCTGGGCTCGAGTCTGCAGGCCCTGGCCCTCGCCCTCTTTTTGCCCTTCGACGGCCTCGCCTCGCTCTACATCCTGTCGGCGCTGTTCGGCCTGTCCCAGGGCGGGATCACGCCCGCCTATGCGGTCATCATCCGGGAGTTCTACCCTCCCGAGGAAGCCGGGGTGCGGGTCGGCACCGTGCTGATGGCTACCTTGTTCGGCATGGCGCTCGGCGGGTGGATGTCCGGCGTGATCTTCGACCTGACGGGCTCCTACCAGGCCGCGTTCGTCAACGGCATCCTGTGGAACCTGCTGAACATCGGCATCGCGGTGGGGCTGCTCCGGCAGCCGGGGCGGCCGATGGAGCAGGCCTGGCGCTAGCGATTCAGGCGGCCGGCGCCTTGTGCAGCTGACCGTCCTTCATGATCATCAGCAGCGCGTCCTGCCGCTGGAGGCGCTTGATGTCGGTGAGCGGGTCGCCGTCGACGAGCAGCAGGTCCGCGAGGTAGCCCAGTTTCACCTGCCCCAGCTCGTGCGGGCGTCCCATGATCTCGCCGCCCATGCGGGTGGCCGCGACCAGCGTCTCCATCGGGGAGAAGCCCAGCAGGTCGACGAACAGCAGCAGGTCCCGCGCGTACGTCCCGTGCGGGTTCCAGGCGAAGCCGTAGTCGCCGCCCGGCAGCACGCGAATGCCGCGTTTGCGCATCTGCCCCATGGTGTCGACCGACACCTCCAGCTCGTCCAGGAGGCCGCGGTCGCGCGCCATCTGGGGCGTGAACCCCCATTCGCTGGCGGCGTAGCACGCCTGGTAGGTCAGCCCCACCGCGGGGGCGACGAAGCACCACTCGCGGTTGGCCTCGAGCAGGTCGAGGGCCTCCTGGTCCACGAAGTTGGCGTGGTAGATGATGCCGACCCCGTGGCGCACGCACATCTTCACGGACTCGGCGCTGCGCGCGTGGGCGCAGATCCGCACCGCGCCGGCTCGCGCGATCTCCGCGGCCGCCGCGACCTCGGCGTCGGTCATCACCGCGCGCTGGGAGCGCGAGTTGCGCGGCCCGGTGTCGCCCGAGATGTTGAGCTTCAGGAGATCGGTGCCCTCCCGCACGAGCAGGCGGCAGACCCTCCGGATCTCGTCCGGCCCGTCGGCCACCCACGCGAAGGTCGGCGTCTCGAGATGCGGCAGGTGGAGCGCGTTCTCGTCACCCAGCCCGCCGGTGACCGTGATCTCCGGACCGTTGGCCAGGTAACGCGGCCCGGGGATGCGCCCCGCCTCGATCTCGTTGCGGATCACGATGTCCAGGCGGGGCTTGGCCGACGCCGCCGACAGGACGCTCGTGTACCCGCAATCGAGCAGGGTCTTGGCGTTCCGCATCGTCACCAGCACGTGCTCCTCGGGGGGCAGGCGCGTGAAGTCGGCGTTACTTGCCGCGTCGGGGTAGCTCACGTGGCCGTGCGGCTCGATGAGCCCCGGCATCAGGGTGGCGCCGGCGCCGTCGATGACCCGCGCCGACCCGCGCGGCAGGCCCCCGCCGCCCTGCACCGCGACGATGCGCTGGCCCTCGACCAGCACGTCGCCCGGGAACGGCGACGTGCCGGAGCCATCGAGGATCATCGTGTTCGCGATGAGGGTGCCGGCCATGGTGCGGAAGCGCTAGCCCTTCTTCTTGGTCGCGTTGGTCGCGCGCGGCGGCGCTGCCTTCATCAACGGCGGCTTCTTCTTCAGATTCGCCATTTGCAGGATCTTCGCGCGTTCCTTTGCCTTTGCTTCCTGCTTGCCGCGCTCGCGGAGCTTTGCGAGGTGCTCCTCGCGCGCAGCCTCGACCTTCTGAAGAACGGCGAACATCCGGGGGCTGATTGCCATGAGTGCCGAGTCCTTTCGTGGCCGACGCCCTGAGAAGCGGCGGCAGCAATCGAACTGTAAAGTACCATAAAGTATGCCGTTTCGCCAGTTATTGCATGAGCGCGGTTCCGGGGGATCTCTTCTAGGGCGTGACGCGCTTGATTCCGCCGAGATCGAAGCGACCATCGCCAGGGCGTAGATCGATGAAGACCGAGCCTGCGCCGTGTCGTAGATAAGGGCTTGCACGAGCAATCGGTCGTTGGCCGCCGAGATGAGCAGGGACTTCCAGCTCTCCTCGTCCGGGGCCAGCAGCGACGCGATGGCCGGTGTCCAGTCAGGCACCTTCCAGCAGCTGAGCGTGCCGTTGATCAGGCCCAGGGCGCACAGGTCCCAGGCGGCCCCGGTGCCGTAGAAGCCGGTGACGACGGCGAGTTGTTGCCGGCCGTCGCCGGTGAACTGCATACGCTGGACGCTCCGGATGTATGTCAGGCTGGGCTCAGCGACGTTGTCGAAAACGAACAGGGGGGCGGGTGCCGCCGCATTCCGGGTCACGGTGACGTAGTGAGTCGGGTAGTCGAAGGCGTTCCGATCCGGCTTCCGCTCGACCTGGGAGGGACCGCACCGACGCCATTCCGCTCGATACGGCCGACCAGTGCCCTCGAAGTCGACGTCGAGCGCCTGCTCAAGACCGCACTGAAGCCAGGGCCGTTCACCGGCCGCATACTCGGACGCCCGGTTCGGTGTGGGCGGCTCGTCCGCGAGGCCGGGAGCGCGGACCCCACTCGCGGCGATCAGCGCGAGGCCGAGCAGGCCAAGCGTGGCGAGCAGCCTAGGTGGGCCTGCGGTCATCGACGGTCCTCCCGGCATTCAGACCTGAGCGGGCCCTCCCGACCACCAGCAACCCCCTGGCGGTTGCCCAGCCCCCAAAGAATCGCTAGACTACGTCACCCGCTGAGGAGAAGGCACCGGGCCCTCAGGAGGCCCGTTTGCTCGTGGACAAGGTTCTCGTCATCCTGGCAGGCTGCGTGTTCGCGGCGAGCATTGTCGTGATTACCCGGGTAAAGCAGCGCATGGAGGCGAAGGGCCGAGCCCGGCGATGGCAGGAACGAGAAGAGCTGTTCCGTCACCGGAGACACCGCAGCACCGGCGGAAACAGCGGGGGCAGGGCTCGGGTCAACGGTCAGCGACCGGCTCACGGGACGATCGTGGCCCTCCTCGCCGAGTCTTATCCGGACCGGATCGAGGTGGGTGGGCGGACGTTGTTGCTGCGTGCCGGGGAGACGTGCCCTTACACGGCAGGGACAACCCTCCGGGTGGTATATACGGTCGTCGGGGGTCAGCCCCTCGTCGATGGCGTGATGGCGGTCCGGCCGCCGGAGTGACTCGTGGTCGCGCGGAGCCTGCGCCGCCGGCTGGAGCGCGAGCTGGCCGGCTTGCTCGTCGAGCTCGGCGCGCTTCGGGACGAGATGGAGCGCGATGGGTCAGCGGCACCGGACCCGCGTCGCCGTGATCTGCTGCCTGACTCGCTCGAACGTGCCGTCCACGGTCGCACGACCCGCCTTGCATCGGGCCTTGCCGATCGAAAAGACCCGGACGCTTTCGGTGCCATCGCTCAAGTCGAAGGTGTAGTAGCCCTTCCCCGCAGCGGAGACACCTTCGTGAAGGTTGACCACCGTGCCGCTGATCGTGATCGTCTTGCCATCGAAGAGCCCGGCATTCCCGAGGAGCTCGCTGGGCGACGTGCGGGCAGCCTCATCCTGAGCGATGGCGACGGTGCAGAGCGCCGGGAGAACGAGCAGCACGAGCCAGACGTGAGCCATTCGTTCGAGGGTCATCGGGCAGTCATCCCTCCACGGCCGTACAGGAGTATTGGTGCCCCCGGGGTGACTCGAACACCCGGCCCACAGTTTAGGAAACTGCTGCTCTATCCACCTGAGCTACGGGGGCATCAGGAGCTACGCGAGGTGCGGGCTCGATTTTAGCACCTTGTGCCGTCCCTCGTGCCGCTGCAGGGTGCCCCTATGTACCCCCTGAGGAGGGTGCGCTAGGATGCTCGAATGACTCGCCCGAGGAAGCCCGAGGCAAGAAGATCTCGCGCAAGTCCCTGCCCGAGGAGCTCGCGCGCAACGCGATCGCCCACGAGGAGTCCGTGGCGCCCGACAAGGTGCGGATGACCTTTCGCGTGGTGCTGGAGCGGCAGCACGCCGAGGCGCTCGCGGCGCGGGCGATCCGGGAGGAGAAGAACATCGCGACGGTGGTGGCCGAGATCCTCGCGGAGGCGGTCAGGAGAAAGCGGCCGTGACCATGCGGCGCCTCGCGAGCTGGACGGGCGTGAGTGTCGCGCTGCTGGGGATCCTCACCGGCCTGCTCGGCCGATGGTACGAGACGATCGCCGCCGCGGTCGTGGTGGTGGCCTGCACGATCATCATCGCGCGGCGCGAGGACTGAGCGGCGATCACTTCCCGGTCGGGCCGGGCGGGTCCACCGAGCCCGGGAGGCACTGGTACTCCACGAGGGTTCCCCTCGTCTCCGCGGTCTCCCGGCCTTCCTGCGTGAACGCCTGATTGACGAGGGTGGTCCGAGCCGCGCGGCACCACCGCTCGGCCTCGTAGGTGTCACGTCGCCGCCACGGGCCGGTGCACGTCTGGGTCTTCACGTTGCACGTGCGGGCCCACAGGACCCACGCGCCCTCGGAGTGGGCCGACGTGGCGCCGACGAGGCAGGACAGCACGGCGAGCGCGATGCGAGGCCAGCGAGGCAGGACGGGCCGCATCAGTCCGGTGGGTCGTCGTCGAGTCGCGGCCACAGCCGGCGGCGCGCCGCCACCAGCCCGGCGACCAGGCCGAGGAGGAGCAGGACCGGCAGGGCGATCGCGATCCAGGCCACCCCGAGCGCAACCACCACCCCGACGATCAGGCCGAGGGCGGCGAGCGTGACGGTCACGAGCACGATCACCAGTCGGAGCATGGCTCACCGCCCCGCCGGCCCGGCGGCGAGGGCTCGCCACTGGGCGAGGCCCACGCGGGCCACGACCTCGAAGTCGGCGCCGCGGGGGCGCAGCACGTCGGCCTCCCCCTCGCTCAGGTACTGCCCGCCGACCAGCGTGTAGTACGGGTAGGCATGCCCGACGACGACGGTGTTGGCCCCCGGGGCGGCCGGGGTGGACAGGAGCGCGCGCAGGGCGGGAAAGCGCCCGGGGTTGCCCGGCGGGAGCGGGCCGCCCTCGCGGACGGCGGGGGATTTCTGGGCGGCGCCGAAGGCGAGGATCGCCGTCTCCACCGTCCGGCACAGCGGGCTCGCCAGGACGGCGCCGATGGGAATGCCCAGCGCGTGGATGGCCTCGCCGAGGGCGCGCGCGTGCTCGCGCCCCCGCTCGCTCAGGTTGCGCTGGGTGGTGCAGTCCTCGACGCTCGTCATGCGCTGGTCGTTCTGGGTATGGTCGGTGTCGGCGTGGCGAAAGTAGAGGATGTGCCCGCCCGCGCGCAGCGCGGCGAGCAGGTCCGCGCCGCCGAGGGCCGGCGTGGTCGCCGACTGGGCGAGGGCGGCGGCGGGCGCGAGCAGCGCGAGCGAGAGGGCTCCGGCCCACAGCGCGAGCACGCCTGGAGCCTAGCACGTCCGCCGGGCCGACGAGGAGCGCCCGGGGCCGGGCCCTCTCTGGTAGGATGGCGCGCGCGATGACTCCCGTCGACAGCGGCCCCCACGCCTCGCTCGAGCGGATGAATCGCTTCCAGGAGGCGGAGGCGCGCCGGATCATCCGCGATCTCGAATTGCCCGCCGGCTCGCGCGGGCTCGACGTGGGCTGCGGGGTCGGGCTCTGGGCGCTCTGGCTGGCCGAGGCGGTCGGGCCGGGTGGTCACGTGGTCGGCATCGAGCCCGAGGCCCTGAAGGTGGAGGCGGCGCGGGCCCTGGTCGGCGGCAAGACGGAGCCCGGGCGGCTCGAGTTCACGCCGGGCGACGGCACCGCGATTCCCCTGCCCGACCGGAGCGTGGACTGGGTGTGGTGCGGCGACGTGCTGCATCACGTCGTGGAGACCGAGCGCGCCCTCCGCGAGTTCGTCCGCGTCGTGCGGCCGGGGGGCCGGGTCGTCGTGAAGGAGTCGCAGGTCCTGTCCGCGATGTTCCTGCCCGGGCACCCCGAGCTCGAGCGCCGCGTCCAGCTCGCCGAGATCCGGCGCACGCTGGGCGAGGGAGCCGGCCGCTCGTTCCAGGAGCGGCGACAGACCACGCCGGGCTCGCTGCGGGCGGCCGGCCTGGCCGGCGTGAGCCTGCGCACCTACATGCTCGAGCGCCGCGCTCCGCTGGCTCCGGCGGACCGCGACTACATCCAGCACACCGTGTTCTCGCGGAACTGGGGGGATCGACTCCGCGAGCTGCTCACCGCGGAGGACTGGCAGGCGCGCACTCGCCTCTGCGACGAGGGCTCGGCGGCCAACGTGCTCCGGAGCCCGGACTACTACTGCCTCTACCCGATCACGGTGTTCTCGACGCGCGCACCCGCCTGAGCCGCCGCGGGCACCCTCAGCGCTTGCGGAACTGGCTCGGCGCCGGGCTCCCGCCGGCCCTCGGTCCGCTGCTTCCCGGCTCCGCCAGCAGCGCTGCCACCGCGGCCACCTTGCCCGCCAGGGCGTTGCGCAGCTCGACCCACGCCGCGCTCTCGCCGGCCGGAGTCTCCGTGGCCGGGGGCGCGGCGCGGAAGCGACCGAGCGTGGCCGCCCCGGGTCCCAGCGCGGCCTCGACGGCGAGCGTCCAGGCCCGGACCGCCGCGCGCCACCGCTCGACGATCTGAGGCTCGGCGTGGCCCCAGCTGCCGTCGCGTCGGGCCGCGCGGTACTCGGTGTCGACCGCCTGCCGCAGGCGCTGGCCGTCGGCGAGCGCCGTGCGAAGCGGGTCGCCGGCCACGGTCAGACGTCGATCTCGGTGAGCTGCTTGCTGGTGACGCCGAGCGCGCGGGCGAGGCGGCCAACCGCCGAGGGCGAGAGGTTCGCCTGCTGGCCCGACTCGAGCAGCGTGATGTAGCTGAGCGCGAGCTGGGCCCGCTCGGCGAGCTGCGGCTGGGTGAGCCCCTGCCGCTCGCGCAGCTCGCGCACGACCTCGCCGAGCTTCCGCTCCTTGGGGCTCACAGGAGGTCGGTCGGCTCGACGTCGCGGGCGGCGAGCAGGCGCCGCAGCTGCTTGATGGCCGCGCCCTCGATCTGGCGCACCCGCTCCCGCGTGACGCCGAGCCGGCCGCCGATGCGCTCGAGCGTCATGGGCTCCTCGCCGCCCAGGCCGAAGCGCAGGGTGACCACGGTGCGCTCCCGGTCCGGCAGGTCTTGCAGCACGGTGGCCAGGTCGGCGCGGGCCCGGAGCACCGCGGCCATGCTGGCGCCGGGCGCCGGGCTCGGGTCCTCGACGGTGTCGCCCAGGCTGCCCTTCCCGTCGCTGGCGTTGGGCTTGTCGAGCGACACCGGCTGCTGGCGGAGGCTCTCGAGCTGCTCGAGCTCGGCGGCGGGTCGGTCCATCATCGCGGCCACCTCCTCGATGGTGGGCGGCCGGCCGAGCTTCTGGGTGAGGACGTTCCGCTGCTTCAGGTACTGCGAGAGCAGCAGCTCGACGTGGACGGGCAGCCGGATCGTGCGGGCCTGGTTCGCGAGCGCGCGCACCACCGCCTGCCGGATCCACCAGGTGGCGTAGGTCGAGAAGCGGGTGCCGCGACCCGCCTGGAACTTGCGCACCGCGTGCAGCAGGCCCACGTTGCCCTCCTCGATGAGGTCGAGCAGCGAGAGGCCGCGGTGGAGGTAGCGGCGCGCGATCTTCACCACGAGGCGCAGGTTGGCCTCCACGAGCCGCCGCTCGGCGTCGGCGTCGCCGGCCTGGACCCGCCGGGCCAGCTCCTGCTCCTCCTCGGCGGTCAGCAGCTTGACTCGCGAGATCTCCTGCAGGTACATCGCGATCAGCTCGCGGCCGCGCTCGGTGGCCTCGGGGGAGTCCGGCTTCTCGGCGAGCTCGGCGGGATCCCGCTCGAGGAGGGTCTCGAGGGGCTCGTCGCCGCCCTCGAGCTCGTCGGTGTCCGCGTCGGGGGCCATGGGATCACTCGTGCGAGTCGAGATCGGAGCTGGACGCGGCCACGTCGTCCTCGAAGACCGGGGAGTGGTCGGAGGGCTCGAGCAGGTGGAGGGGGTTGTAGGCCTTGCCGTCGCGGCGCACCTCGAAGTGCACGTGCGGTCCGGAGGCGTCCCCGCTGCGGCCCACGGTGGCGATGACCTGGCCGACCTCGATGTCCTCTCCCTCTTCCACCATATTCTTCGTGTTGTGAGCGTAAAGCGTGATGAAACCACCGGAATGCTGGATCTTGACGATCTGCCCGTACGCCCGGATCCAGCCGCTGAAGACCACCGTGCCGGCGGCCGCGGCGAGGATCGGCGCGCCGAGCTCGGCCGAGATGTCGATGCCCGCGTGCCAGCCTCGCGCCCGCCGGCCGAAGGTGGAGATGACGGGCCCCTCGATCGGCCAGGCGAGTGAGATGCGCTCGTCCCGGAAATCCGGCTGAGCCAGCACCAGCTCGGTCAGCACGCGTAGCGGGCCCACGCGCTTCAGCACGCTGCCGCTCGCGGAGAGGACGGTCGGCTCGTCCTTCGCGGTCACCACCGGCGGGCGGCAGCCGGGGATGGCGAGGCGCTGGCCGGTCCGGAGCGTGTGCGGATTGTCCAGGTGGTTGGCGCCCACCACCGACGCGCGCGTGACGCGGTAGCGCGCGGCGATGGCCCCGACCGACTCCCCTCGTCGCACGGTGTGGGTACAGGCGGCGGGCGTCTCGGCGGCCTTGCCCTTTGCTCCGCGCTTGGCCGACGAGGTGATCCTGGGGGGCGAGCTCCGGTCGATGCGGGACCCCCTGGCCGCCGGCCTCTCGGGCGGCGGAGTGGCGTCCATGGTCTTGCTCTGGGCGTGAGAGACGGCGGTCGGCGCGAGGACGGTTGGGGCCAGCAGGACGGGCACGAGCAGCGCGCGGCCGATTACCCGTCGGACCCGCGCCGGGCGATCTCTCACGGATCGAACTCGGCGTAGCGGATGGAGAAGGCGGTGTAGCGACCGGTGAGGGGGCGCCAGGTCACGGTGACGTGATCGATCCGTGCCAGCGGCGGCCCCTTCTCCAGATCGTGCATGAGCTCCTCGATGAGGTCGCGCCCGCCCTCGACCCGGACCCGGACCTTGCCGTCCTTCAGGTTCATGACATATCCGGCGAGCCGCAGCGAGGCGGCCTTCCGCTGGACGTAGTCGCGGTATCCGACCCCCTGCACACGCCCCTCCACCACGATCTCGGCGGCGCTGCGCAGTCCCGTGACGCCCATGCCGGCTCCGGCGACGACTCGAGAAAACGACGACTCGAAAAATGGTCGGGGCGACTGGATTTGAACCAGCGACCTCCTGCTCCCGAAGCAGGCGCGCTACCAAGCTGCGCTACGCCCCGTCCGTAATCCTCAGGCCCGGGCTCTCACGACTCCCAGGCGTACTTGCCGACCAGCTTCACGAACACGCACCCGGAATCCTGGGTGACGCGCATCATCCCCTGCACCTTCTCGATCACCTGCAGCACCTGGTTGGCGACCTCGCCGACCGGTATCACCATGCGCCCGCCCTCCGCCAGCTGCTCGAACAGCGGCGGCGGCACCGCCGGCCCGCCCGCCGCGACCAGGATGCGGTCGAACGGCGCCTCGTCCGGCCATCCCAGCGTGCCGTTCGCGGCCCGCACCCACACGTTGCGGTAGCCGAGCCCTTCCAGCGTCTCCCGCGCCCGCGTCGCCAGCCGGGGGAGGCGCTCCATCGTGCACACCCGCCCCGCCAGCTCCGCGAGCACCGCGGCCTGATACCCGCAGCCGGTGCCCACCTCCAGCACCTTCTCGCGCCCGGTGAGCCGCAGCAGCTCGGTCATGCGGCCCACGATGAAGGGCTGCGAGATCGTCTGCCCCTCCCCGATCGGCAGCGGGTGGTCCCCGTAGGCCCGATCGCGGAGCGCCTCGTCCACGAACACGTGGCGCGGCAGCCGACGCATCACCTCGATCACCCGCGGGTCTCTGACCCCGCGCGCGACCACCTGCTCCGCCACCATCCGCTCGCGCTCGCGCGCGAAGCGCGACGCGCCGGTCTTCGTGTCCGCGCCGCCCGTCACCGGCCCCGCTTCTTCTTCGGCTTCAGTACCGCGTTCAGCGCGCCCTCCCACTCGGTCATCCGGCCGAGCGCGCCGTGATGCGTGAGGTCCAGGTGCAGCGGCGTCACCGACGCATATCCCTCGTGCACCGCGGCGATATCGGCGCTGCTATCCTCCGCCCACTCCGGCGGCCCCGCGCCGATCCAGTAGTACGGCCGGCCCCGCGGGTCGACCTCCCGGATCACCTTCTCGCGGTAGACCCGGTGCCCGAGCCGCGTGAGCCGGATGCCCTTGACCTCTCCGCGCGGCACGTTCACGTTCAGCAGCGTCTTGGCCGGCAGCCCCTCCACGAGGAGCCGCATGGCCACCGCCCGCGCCACCGCGCCCGCTTCCTCGAAGCCGCCGTCCGCCTCCGGGTCGGCCTGCGACACCGCCATGGACGGCACCCCGAGGAGCGTACCCTCCATCGCCGCCGACACCGTCCCCGAGTACGTCACGTCGTCGCCCAGGTTCGTGCCGTGGTTGATGCCCGCCGCCACCAGTACCGGCGGCTCCGGCAGCAGCCCCAGGACCGCGAGGTTCACGCAGTCCGACGGGGTGCCGTTCACCGCGAACTTCCGCTCCGTGATCTTGTCCACCCGGAGCGGTCGGTGCAGCGTGAGCGCGTGCCCCACCGCGCTCTGCTCGCGATCCGGCGCCACCACGTACACTTCACCGATCGCGGCCAGCGCCTCCGCGAGCACCGCGAGACCGCGCGCGTGAATCCCGTCATCGTTGGTGACGAGAATCACGGGCGCCATGGTTGAAATTGGTCGGGGCGACTGGATTTGAACCAGCGACCCCTTGACCCCCAGTCAAGTGCGCTACCGGGCTGCGCCACGCCCCGACCCAACGGGCATTGTACGGGCACGGTAGGGCAAACTCAAGACGAGCGGCCGGAACGGGGGGCGGCGAGGCGCTGGCGGATGGCCTGCAAACGGCTCCGGGTGCGCTTGAGCGCGTCTTCCAGGGTGGCCCCGCGGAGGCCGAGGTCCATCTGGTCGAGGCCGCGGGATTCGCTGCGCAGGCGTTTCTTGGCACCCTCGAGGGTCAGGCGCTCGTCGTAGAGCAGCGTCTTGATGCGCAGGACCAGCTCGAGGTCGGCCTTGCGGTACAGCCGCTGCCCCGCCGGGTTCTTCTTCGGACGGAGCAGCTTGAACTCGGACTCCCAGTAGCGGAGCACGTAGGCGGGAATCTCCGTGATCGTCTCGACCTCGCCGATCCGGTAGTAGAGCTTGTCGGGAACCGTGCTCATTTCCCGCAGACCTCCGGGCCTAGACGTTGATCCGGAGCTTCAGGCCCTTGCTCGGCTTGAACGTCAGCACCTTGCGCGCGGTGATCTCGATGCTGTCGCCGGTCTGGGGATTGCGGCCGCGGCGCGACGCCTTCTGACGGATCCGAAAATGCCCGAAGCCGACGATCTTCACGTCCTCGCCCTTCTCGAAGCAGCGGAAGATGATATCGAAGAGCGACTCCACCACCGAAGCCGACTGCCGCTTGGACAGCCCGTGGGCCGCCACCGCGTTGATCAGATCGTTCTTGGTCAGCGCCGTCACCTCCTCTCGTCGATTTACTTGGCCGGGCCGTGCGTGACGAAGCCCGAATGGCCCTTGCCCTGCAGTTCCTCGCGGGCCGCCGCCGCCTTGGATCGGTCGGGATACCCCCCGACGCGCACCACGTGCAGCGCCTCGTCCCGCGTCACCGTGGCCACCTGCACCGTGAAACCCTCGGAGCGCAGCGTGCGGGCCAGGCCCTCGGCGTTCTTGCTCTCCTTGAATGCGCCCACCTGCACCCAGTAGCTCCCGGCCGCGGGAGCCTTGGCCGCGCTCTTGCCGGTGGTCGCGGCCGCGGTATGCTCCGGCGCCTTCGACTTCTCGGCCGCCTTGCTGGGCGTCGAGGCCGCCGGCATCTCGGGCCGCGCGGGCGGCGTGCTCGCCACCGGCGGCGGCGTCACGGGGGCCGAGGTCGCGGTCGGCGGAGCCGGGGTCGGGCTCGGCACCTGGGCCGCGGGCGGCGGCGCGACCGGCGTCTCCACCTTCGGCGGCGGCACGGGCGTGGTGGGCAGCGGCACCGGCGCGGGCTCGCTCGGCTTCGTGGTCGTGACCTTCGGCGGCGGTGTCGGCTCGAACCAGCCGCCGATGAGCGGCACCGCGATGACCGCGATCACCGCGAGGACGAGCAAGACCAGGACCGCGCGGAACCAGCCGGTGGCGAAGATGCTGCGCTGTCCATATTCCTCCTGCTCCTCGTCCTCCAGGAAATCGTCGTCTTCGGGATGCTCGGGGCTCACACGCTCAGTCCTCGTTGGCTGTCAGGTCGTGAAAAGCTAGGCAATGCTACCACCAGTGCGGGAGCCGCTCAAACGAAATCGCTAGGGGTTCTGCCTAGTTAGGTCGTGCCGGCTCAGGCCCGGCGCCGCGCACGACCCGGGCGGCCGGCTCCCCGGCCCACCGCCTTGCGGAAGAGCAGCCGCAGCGGCGACCCCGCGAAGCTGTACGCGTGGCGCAGCGAGTTGATCAGGTAGCGCTCGTAGGAGAAGTGGATCTGGTCCGGCAGGTTCACGCGAATCGCGAAGGTGGGCGGGCCGATCGCGACCTGCTGCGCCGACTGCACGCGCAGGGCGACGCCGCGCGAGGACATCGGCCGGCGTTCCACCGCCTGTCGCAGCGCGGACAGCAATTCGCCCGGCTGCACGCGCTTCTGCGCTTCCGCCGCCACCAGGTCGACCTGGTCGAACAGATCGCGCAGGCCGAGCCCGGTCACCGCGGAGGTGAAGCAGACCGGCGCGTGCTCGAGGAACGGCAGCCGCTCGTAGATCTGGGTGGTGACGTCGCCCTTGCTGACGAGGCCGGGCGGGACCAGGTCCCACTTGTTGACCGCGACCACGGTGGCGCGGCCCGCGTCGTTGGCGTAGCCCGCGATGTGGGCGTCCTGCGCGGCCACGCCCTCGGCGGCGTCCACCACGAGCACCGCGACCTGGCATCGCTCGAGGCTCTTGAGCGCCATCACCACCGCGAGCTTCTCGAGCGGCTCGGTCACCTTGCCCTTGCGCCGGATGCCCGCGGTGTCGATCAAGAGGTAGTCGCGGCCCCGGAAGCTCACCGGGGTGTCCACCGCGTCCCGCGTGGTTCCGGGCAGCTCGTGCACGAGCACGCGCTCGTGGCCCAGCACCGCGTTGACCAGCGACGACTTGCCCACGTTGGGGCGCCCGATGATGGCCACCCGCGTGCCCTGTGTCTCGCTCTCCGGGATCACCGCGGGCGCGCGGTCGCGGCAGGCCTCGAGCAGCTCGGCCACCCCGCGCCCGTGCTCGGCGGAGAGGGTCAGGACCGGCGCGAAGCCCAGGCGGTACGCGTCGCCGGTGGGCACGTCCTGCCCGGCCGCGTCGACCTTGTTGACCGCCAGCAGCACCGGCCGGCCGCTCTTGCGGAGGATGCCCGCGATCTCCTCGTCGAGCCCGGTCACCCCGGCGCGGCCGTCGACCACGAAGACCAGCAGGTCCGCTTCGTCGACCGCCATCAGCACCTGCCGTCGCACGCCCTGCACCAGGTCGGACTCGCTGCTGGGGTCGAAGCCGCCGGTGTCCACCACGGTGGCCTGCCAGCGCTCGTGCACCGCGGTGCCGTAGAGACGATCGCGCGTGACCCCGGGCACGTCGCGCACGAGCGAGCGGCGGCGGCCGATGAGCCGGTTGAAGAGCGTGGACTTGCCCACGTTCGGGCGGCCCACGATGGCGATGATCGGGCGCAGCACCGGCTCTCCCCTTCTCCGCGCCGGTTACCGCCCGAGCAGGGCGGCCAGGAGGGCCGGGGCGGTGGGCTCGACCGGGGTGACCGGAGTGCCGAGCGAGGCGGCCAGATCGGGCGGGGTGAGGTCGTCGAGGAACACGCCGGCCCCGTCGCGGAGGGTCACCGCCGGCACGAGCACCTCGTCGCCGAGGCCGCGGCCGCCGCAGGCCGCCCCGCCCCGCTGGAGCTGCCCGAGCTGGATCTGAATATCACGCCCGGTGAGCAGGCCGGCCACCCCGATGCCGAGCCCGAAGAACTCGTTGCGGATCGGCACGAGGTCCACCGTCAGGCCCGGGACCGCCAGGCGGTCGAGGAGCGCCCGCATGCGGGGGGCGAAGAGCTCCCCGGTCACGACGGTCACGCGGCGCGAGCGCTGCAGGCGTGCGCGCCGCCGGCCCAGCCCGCGGGCCCAGGCGTCCTCGAAGCGGCGGACGAGGCCGATGCCGTCCTCGGCCACCGCGAAGCCCTCGTAGGCGGGAGCGGGCGGCAGCGCGATGCCCGCGCTCAGGTAGAGCTCGTCGGCGGCCCACACGAAGCGGGTGCCGAGCGCGGCCTGGAACTCACCCTGCCAGCCCTCGATGCTGCGCACGAGCACGGACGCCTCCTCGCCGGTGACCGGGCGAAGGTCCGGCAGCCGCTCGCGGTGGCGCGTGAGCCCGACCGGCACCACCGCGGTGGTGGTCACCGCGGGGTGCAGGCGGGCCAGCTCGTGCACGGTGCGATCGAGGTGCGCGCCGTCGTTCCAGCCCGGGCACAGCACGATCTGGGCGTGCATGGCGATGCCCGCCTTGGCGAGGCGCTCCATCACCGGTAGCAGCTCGCGCCGGACCCGCGGCTGCCCGAGGAGAGCGTGGCGCAGCTCCGGGTCGGTCGCGTGCACCGAGACGTAGAGCGGAGAGAGCCGCTGGGTCTCGATGCGCAGGAGCTCCCCCTCGTCGAGGTCGGTGAGCGTGATGTAGTTGCCGTGCAGGAACGACAGCCGGAAGTCGTCGTCCTTCACGTAGAGGCTCTTGCGCATGCCCTTCGGCAACTGGTGGATGAAGCAGAACACGCACTTGTTGGCGCAGGTGGCGATCTCGGCGGGCCGCGGGGCCTCGAGCTCGAGTCCGAGCGCCTGGCTACGTCGGGTCATTCGCACGGTCAGTGTCCGGCCGTCGCGATCGAGCGAGAGGTCGAGCGTCTCCTCTCCGGCGTGGAAGTGGAAGTCGATCACGTCCCGCAGCGGCGCGCCGTTGATCGCGCGGATGCGGTCGCCCGGCCGCAGGCCGGCCCGCGCGGCGGCGGTGCGCGGGGTCACCGCGGCTACCACCACGCCCTCGGCGGCCGTCGCCGTCCGGCGAGGCACGGTCAGAGCCGTCCGCCCACCGAGGTGGTGGGCGCCTCGAGCTGCTTGAGCCCCATCACGATGTACTGGAGCCCGGAGGTCACCGTGAAGCCGGCGGTGACCCAGGCCAGGAGCTTGGTCACGAACGGCGGGACGAGCTGGAAGTAGGTCGACGCCATCGCGGCGAGCACGAGCGCCATCTGGAAGACGGTCGACATCTTGCCGACCCAGGTCGGCGAGGGGTGCACGGTGCCCCCGGCCACGTGGATGACGAGCACGCCGATGCTCAGGACCACGTCACGGCTCACCACCACCGCGGTGATCCAGAACGGAAGGACCTTGAGCCAGGTGAGCGTGACGAAGCCGGACGTCAGCAGCAGCTTGTCCGCGACCGGGTCGAGGAAGGCCCCGAGCCGCGTCTGGCGACCCTGCACGCGCGCGACGTAGCCGTCGAGCATGTCGGTCAGGCTGGCCAGGCAGAACACGAGCAGCGCCACGCCCGCCCGCCGGTAGACCAGCAGGGTGACGAAGACCGGGATCAGCAGGATACGCAGCGTCGTGAGCCAGTTGGGGAGTCCCATGGAACGGTCCGCGAGGGCCGAGGCCCGATTGTAGCACCGCCTCCCCTCTCCCCTCAGGGGAGAGGGGAGGGTGAGGGGTGGTCGGGGTGGTGATCTCAGCCTGGCAGCCGGTACCCCTCGAACGAGGCGATCAGCCGGCGCGGCAGCTCGACCTCGACCCGGATGCCCTCGGGCTCGTCCTGGCGCGAGAGCACCCGCCCCCGCTCGTAGCACGCGGCGAGCGCCGGCCCGTCCGCGTAGGGAATGCGGAGGGTAAGCCGACCCACGCGGGGGCTGAGCGCCAGGTCGATGCGGGCGCGCAGCGCCTCCATCCCCTCCCCGGTGCGCGCCGAGATCGCGACGCCGTCGAAGCGCGACAGGAGCGCGCGGGCCGCCCCGGGCTCGAGGCGGTCGATCTTGTTCAGCGCGACGATCATGGGGCGGCCCATCAGCTCGAGCTCGCCCAGCAGCGCCTCCACCGCCTGCACCTGGTCGTCCAGGCCCGGGTGGCTCGCGTCGACCACGTGGATCAGCAGATCGGCCTCGGTCAGCTCCTCGAGGGTGGCCTTGAAGGCGGCCACCAGCTGGTGCGGCAGCTTGCGGATGAAGCCGACCGTGTCGGTCAGGATGAACGAGGCGTGGGTCGGGCTCGTGACCAGGCGGGCCGTCGGGTCGAGGGTGACGAAGAGGGCGTCGGCGGCCACCCGGTCCGCGCCGGTCAGGTGGTTGAGCAGCGTGGTCTTGCCCGCGTTGGTGTAGCCGACGAGGGCGACCACCGGGACCCCGCTCGCCTTGCGGCGGTCGCGCAGCAAGCGGCGATGCACCCGCACGCGCTGGAGCTCGTCGCGGATCTTCTGGATCCGGTGCCGGATCATGCGCCGGTCGGACTCGATCTGCATCTCGCCCGGCCCCCGCGTGCCGATGCCACCGCCGGTGCGCTCGAGGTGCTTCCACTGGCCGACCAGGCGCGGCAGGAGGTAGGAGAGCTGGGCCAGCTCCACCTGCAGCTTGCCCTCCATGGTGCGGGCGCGCTGGGCGAAGATATCGAGGATGAGCGCGGTGCGGTCGATCACCCGCACCCCGAGCGAGCCGCCCAGGTTGCGCTCCTGGATCGGCGAGAGCGGATCGTCGGAGATCATGAGGTCGGCGCCCTCACGCTTGGAGAGGGTCTTGATCTCCTCCACCTTGCCCTTCCCGAAGTAGAGCCCGGGAGTCGGGGCCCGCCGATCCTGGGTCGCCCGTCCCACCACGAGGGCCCCGGCCGACTCGGCCAGGCGGCCCAGCTCGTCGAGGCTCTCCTCCACCACCACCCGCGGCTGGCTCGGCAGCCGCAGGGCCGCCAGCACCGCTTTCTCGCGTGACCTCACTCGATCAGCCCCTCCTGCGTGATGAGCTTGTGCACCGCCTCGGCGGCGCCCTCGACGCCGCCCGCCGCCTCCACGTCGATCCAGCGGATGTCGGGCTCGCGCGCGAACCACGTCATCTGCCGCTTCGCGTAGCGCGTGGTGTCGCGGATCATGAGCCGCAGCGCCTCGGCCACCGGCAGGCCGCCCCGCGCGGCGAGGGCGAGCGGCCGGTACCCGATGCCGTCCATGGGCGGCCGCTCCGGGTCGTGACCCGCGTCGAGCAGGCGCCGCACCTCGTCCATCATGCCACGGGCCAGCATCGCGTGCGCCCGCTGGGCGATGGCCGCATTGAGCGCGGCCCGATCGCGTCCGAGCCCGATCATGACGAGGCGCCAGGCGCGCGCGGGGCCGCTCCAGTCGCCGTCCGCGTCCCCCGCCGTCGCGCCCGCGCCTCGGGTGTGGATCTCGATCGCGCGGACGACCCGGACGCGGTCGTTGGGGTGCAGCCGCCGCGCGGCGTCGGGCGCCAGCGCGGCCAGCCGGGCGTGCAGCGCGGGGCTGCCGTGCGCCTGCGCGATCGTCTCCAGCTCCGCGCGCAGGGCCGGGTCGGCGGGCGGCGCCGGGGTGAGCCCCTTCAGCAGGGCGCGGACGTAGAGGCCGGTGCCGCCGACCACCACCGGCAGCCGCCCGCGGGCGTGGATATCCGCGATCGCGGCTCGCGCGTCGTTCCGGAACCGCGCGGCGTGGTAGCGCTCGCCCGGCTCGACCACGTCGAGGAGATGGTGGGCCACCGCCGCCCGCTCGTCCGGCGTGGGCTTGCCGGTGCCGATGTCGAGGCCGCGGTAGACCTGGCGCGAGTCCGCGCTGACCACCTCGATCGCGGCCAGCCCGGCCAGCCGCACCGCCACCGCGGTCTTGCCGACCGCGGTCGGGCCGACCAGGACCAGCAGTGGCGGCCGGCTCACCACGTGCGTCCGAGCTCGCGTTTTATGTCGCGCAAAGACAGGCGGCTCACGATGGGCCGGCCGTGCGGGCAGAAGTAGGGCGTCTGGGTGATGGCGAGGTCCGCGATGAGCCGGGCCATCTCTTCACGCTGAAGAGGAGCATGGGCCTTGATGGCGGCGTGGCAGGCCACGAACGAGAGTGCGCGGTGGAGCAGCGGCACCGGCTCGCCCTTGCGCGGCCGGTTGACGTCCTCCACGAGCGACTCGATCAGCCGCCGCGGCTCCTGGCCGCGCAGCAGGGCCGGAACGGCACGCAGCACCACGGTGGAGCCGCTCCACCCCTCGAGGCCGAAGCCCAGGCCTTCGAGGGTCGGCGCCCATTCGGCGACGAGCCCGGCCTGCCCGCTGCCCAGCTCCACCGGCTGCGGGAACAACAGCTCCTGCGACGCGAGCGGGCCCGCGTCCAGGTCGCGCAGCAGGCGCTCGAACAGCACGCGCTCGTGGGCCACGTGCTGGTCGATGAAGAACACCTCGTCGTCGCTCGCGGAGACGATGAAGGTGTCCTGGAGCTGGCCGATGACGGCGCCGAAGCCGACCGCGCGGAACGCGGCCGGCGTCTCGTGGAACAGCAAAGCCTGGCCGGTGGCAGCGCCGGAGCGGTTGTCCGCGTCGGAAGGGCTGTCCGCGGCCTGGGGGAGTGCGGGGGCCATTTCTGGGCCCCCGCTTTCAATAAAGAAGCTTCCGGCAGCAACGCCACCCCCGGTAGCCCCGACCGCACCGCCACCTTCCGTCCGGAGCCCCCGTTGCGGCTGCACCACCTGGTACTGGCGCAGCGCATCCTGCACCGCCCGGTAGATGATCTCCTGCATCTGGCGCGGCGCGCGGAAGCGGACCCAGGCCTTGGTCGGGTGGACGTTGACGTCGACTTCCTGGGGCGGCAGCTCGAGGTGGAGCACCGCCACCGGGAACTGGTCGCGCGACAGGAGCGGCCGGTAGGCCTCGATCAGGGTCTGGGTGAGCTGGGTATCGCGCACCGGGCGCCCGTTGACGATCAGCACGATCTCGTCGCGGCTGCCGCGGGCCAGCTGGGGCGGCGCGATCAGTCCCGACACCGCGAGCGGGCCGTCCTTGCGCAGCACGTCGAGCAGGCGGGCGGCGCGCTCGAAGCCCCAGAGGGCGCCCACCCGATCGCGCAGGGTGCGCGCGCGCGGCGCCCCGAGGACGGCGCGACCGTTGTGGGTGACGCGGAAGTGCACCTCGAGATGCGCGAGCGCGGTGGCCTCCAGCAGGCGCAGGGCCGCGGCCACCTCGGCGGGCGCGCTCTTGAGGAACTTGAGGCGGGCCGGGGTGTTGAAGAAGAGATCCTGCGCCTCCACGGTGGTGCCGGCGGGGGCCGGGACCAGCAGCTTCTCGCTCACCGTCCCCCCCTCGCCGCGCACCAGCGTGCCGGTCTCCGAGCCACGCGGGCACGACAGCACCGAGAAGCGGGTGACCGCGCAGATGGCCGGCAGGGCCTCACCCCGGAAGCCGAGCGTGGTGATCGCGTCGAGGTCTCCGTCGGTGGCGAGCTTGGAGGTGGCGTGCCGCAGCAGGGCCAGGTCCACCTCGTCGCTCGACATCCCGAGCCCGTCGTCGGTGACCCGGATCAGCGCGCGGCCGGCGTCGCGCAGGTCGACCGTCACCTGGGTGCTGAGCGCGTCGAGCGCGTTCTCCACCAGCTCCTTGACCACCGAGGCCGGGCGCTCCACCACCTCGCCGGCCGCGATCTTGTTGATGAAGTGATCGGGCAGCCGGCGGATGCGCGGGGCGCTCACGGGCGCGCCTTGAGCCGCTGCTGCCACTCGGCGAGGAGGTTGAGGGCCTGCAGCGGCGTCATCGCGCCGGTGTCGAGCGCGGCCAGCTCGCGCAGCAGCGGGTCGTGGGCCGGCGGGAAGAGCCCGAGCTGGGCGGGCTCCCCCGCGGGCGGCTCGGGGGCGACCGCGGCCTCGAGCCCGCTCCGCTCGCGCTCGAGCTCGTCCAGGATCGCCTTGGCCCGCGCGATCACCGCGGGAGGCAGCCCGGCCAGCCGCGCGACCTGGATGCCGTACGAGCGGTCGGTGCCGCCCGGCCGCACCTTGTGCAGGAAGATGATCTCGTCGTTCCACTCGCGGACCGCCACGTGGAAATTGTGCACCCGCGGCAGCCGGTCGGCCAGCGCGGTCAGCTCGTGGTAGTGGGTGGCGAAGAGCACCTTGGCCCCCCGCCCCCGCTCGTGCAGCTCCTCGGTGACCGCCCACGCGATCGCGAGGCCGTCGAAGGTGGAGGTGCCGCGGCCGACCTCGTCCAGGAGGATCAGGCTTCGCTCGGTCGCGTGATGGAGGATGCTGGCGGTCTCGACCATCTCCACCAGGAACGTGCTCTGGCCGCGCGCCATGTTGTCCTGCGCGCCGACCCGGGTGAGGATGCGGTCGACCAGCCCGATGCGGGCCGAGCGGGCGGGCACGAAGCCGCCCATCTGCGCCATCAGGGTGAGCAGCGCCACCTGGCGCATGAACACGCTCTTGCCGCTCATGTTGGGGCCGGTCAGGATCATGATCTGGCAGTCGGCGGGATCGAGCCGCGCGTCGTTGGGTGTGAACGACGAGCCGCCCGTCTCGAGCACGGGGTGCCGGCCGTCCACGATCTCGAGCGCGAAGCCCGTGTCGATCTCCGGTCGGACGTATCCGCGCTCGTGGGCCACCGCGGCGAGCGAGACCAGGGCGTCGAGCGTGCCCACCGCTCGCGCGGTGCGCAGGAGCGGGGCCGCCTGCGCCGCGACCTGGGCGCGCACCTGGCCGAAGAGCTCGAACTCGAGTCGGGCGATGCGCTCCTCGGCGCCGAGCACCCGGCTCTCGTACTCCTTGAGCTCGGTGGTGACGTAGCGCTCCGCGCCGACCAGGGTCTGGCGCCGGAGGTAGTCGGCCGGCACCCGGGCCGCGTGGGTGTTGCTCACCTCGATGGCGTAGCCGAAGACCCGGTTGAAGCGGACCTTGAGCGAGCCGATGCCGGTGCGCTCCCGCTCGCGCTGCTCGAGCGAGGCGATCCAGGCCTTGCCCTGCCGGGCGGCCTGCTTGAGCTCGCCGAGCTCGGCGTTCCAGCTCTCCCGGATGAGCCCGCCTTCGCGCAGGACGAGCGGGGGCTCGTCCTCGAGGGCCTCTTCAAGTAGATTCTGAAGGTCGGGCAGCGGGGTGATCTCCTCCGCGAGGGTCGCCAGGAGCGGCGTGCCCAGGCCGCCCAGCTCCTCCGCGAGCCCGGGCAGCCGCCCCAGGAAGGCCCGCAGCGCGATCAGGTCGCGCGCGTGGGCCACCCCGAGGGCCGCACGGCTGGTGAGGCGCTCGAGGTCCCCCACCCCGCCCAGCCGCTGGCGCAAGGCCTCGCGCGCGGCGGGAGCGTCCACCAGGGCCGCCACGGCCTCCTGGCGGCGCAGGATGGCCTCCCGGTCCAGCAGGGGGCGCAGCATCCACTGCCGGAGCAGCCTGGCCCCCATGGGGGTCGCGGTGGAGTCGAGCGTGGCGAAGAGCGAGCCCCTGGCGGTCCGCTCCTGGGCGGTCTCGAACAGCTCGAGCGTGGCCACCGCGGTCGGGTCGAGCAGCATGGCCTCTCCGGTGAGCAGGCGCTGCACGCGGGTGAGATGCGCCAGCGACTCGCCCTGGGTCTCGCGCACGTAGGCCAGGGCGGCCCCGGCCGCCTGGAGCCCGGCGGTGAGCGCGCTCATCCCGAGGCCGTCGAGGCTCGCGCCCTTGAAGTGGGACTCCAGCACCTCGCGCGCGGCCCGCACCCCGAAGGCGCCGCCGTCGACGCGCGTGACCGGGACGCCGGACGGCGCCCAGCGGGCCACCCACCCGGGCTCCGCGCTCTGGGCGAGGAGGATCTCGGCCGGGCGGCGCAGCAGCGCGGTCTCGAGCAGCGCCGCCCCCGCACCCGGCTCCTCGCCCACCCAGAAGTCGCCGGTGGAGACGTCCACCAGCGCGACCCCCACCGCGGAGCCGGTCGCGTGCGCGGCGAGCAGGAAGTTGTTGCGGGCGCCGTCGAGGAACTGGGTGTCGGTGATCGTGCCCGGGGTGATGACGCGCACCACGTCGCGGCGGACGATCTTGCGTCCCTTGGCCGGCTCCTCGAGCTGCTCGCACACCGCCACCTTCTGACCGGCACGGATGAGGCGGGCGATGTAGCCGTCGGCGGCGTGATGCGGGATGCCCGCCATCGGGATCGCCCCCTCACCCTTCTGTCGAGACGTCAGCGTCAGCTGGAGCAGGCGGGACGCCACGTGAGCGTCGTCGTTGAAGAGCTCGTAGAAGTCGCCCAGGCGGAACAGCAGCAGGTAGTCCGGGAAGCGGCGCTTCAGCTCCCCGTACTGCCGCATCATGGGCGTGAGCTCGGCGGCGGTTTCCCTCACGGAGCGAGCGCGGCGGCCAGCCGGTCGTAGGTCGTCTCGAGGGCCTCGGGCAGCACGCGCGTCTCGCCGATCGCCGACATGAAGTTGGTGTCGCCGTTCCAGCGCGGGACGAGGTGCAGGTGCAGGTGCCCGAGCACGCCCGCGCCCGCCACACGGCCCTGGTTCAGACCCACGTTGAAGCCGTCCGGATGGTAGGCGGCGGCGAGCGCGCGCGTGGCGGACTGGACCAGGGCCATGGCCTCGCCGAGCTCCTCGGCGGTCGCCGCTTCGAGCGTGCCGACGTGGCGGGTGATGACGGCCATGAGGTGCCCGGAGGCGTACGGGAAGGCGTTGAGGATCAGGAACGCGAGCCGGCCCCGCTTCAGGATGAGGGCCCGGCGATCGTCACCGGCGGCCAGCGCCGCGCAGAACACGCACGCGGCCTCGGGGCCGCCGGCGGTCGACACGTACGCCATCCGCCAGGGGGCCCAGAGCTGCTGCACTCGACTAGGTGTTGACGAGCTCGCGGAGGCGCTTGCCGACCTTGAAGAAAGGTACGCGCTTCTCGGGCACGCTGACGCTGTCGCCGGTCTTGGGGTTGCGTCCCTTGCGGGAGTTCCGGTGACGGATGCGGAAGCTGCCGAAGCCCCGCAGCTCAACCTTGTCCCCCTTGCCGAGCGCGTCCGTGATGTTGTCGAAAACGGTGTTGACGATGAGCTCCGTTTCCTTCTTCGTCAGGCTCGCGACCTTGGCAACTTCCTCGATCAGCTCCGCTTTCGTCATGGCGACTCCCTTCGAAGGGCCGACACTGATCCCGGGCCGTCGCGACCATCGGCGGTCCGGCCCGATCCACGGAAGCGACCGTACCATGGCAGTCGAAAGTTAGTCAAGCAGTCTGGGTAGTTAGCCGGCACCCCCGCCCTCGCCCCGGTCATTGCATCAGATAGAGGGGCGTGCGCAGCGTCTCCAAGGAGGGCAGCACGCGCGAGACCGGCCCGAGACCCAGCTCGTTGCTCAAGAGCCCACGCAGCGAGAACCGCCGTCGCGGGTAGATGACCTTGGGCTTGCCCGGCAGCCCCGCCATCTTCGCGGCCGCCTCGATGGCGTCGTCGAGCCCGCCCAGGTCGTCGACCATCCTGAGGGCCTGGGCCTGGCGGCCCGAGTAGATGCGCCCCTCCGCGAAGGCCCGCACCGCCTGCGGATCGAGCCCGCGCCCCTCGGCCACCGCGCTGATGAACTGGTCGTACACATCGTCGAGGAGCGACTGCAAGATTCGGCGCTCCTCCGGGGTCATGGCGCGCGCCATGTTGCCCACGTCCTTGTAGGCGCCGGCCTTGACCACCACGTACTCGACGCCCACCTTCTTGAGGAGCCCCTCGAGGTTGGCCATCTGCATGACCACCCCGATCGAGCCGGTCAACGTGCCGGGGCTCGCGTAGATGCGGTCGGCGGCCACCGCCACGTAGTAGCCGCCCGAGGCGGCCACCGAGCCGAGCGAGGCCACCACCGGCTTCTTGGCCTCGCGCAGGCGGCGCACCGCGGCGAAGATCTCTTGGGTGGGGGCGACGACGCCGCCGGGGCTGTTGATCCGCAGCACCACCGCCCGCACCGCCGGATCGTCGCGGTATTCCCCGAGAGTGCGCACGAGGCCCTCGGGGTCGAGGCCACGCTGCACCTCGGTCCCGATGATCCCCTCGACCTCCACGACGGCCACCCTGGCGCCGCCGGGCAGGCCGTCGGTCACCGCGATGAGCAGCCAGATCGTGACCACGAACACGACGAGGACGGCCGCCCCGACGCCGAGCGCGACGAGGGCGACCCGTCCGCGGGATGCCACCCGCGATTACTCCTCGTCGTCGTAGTCGTCACCGCCGCGCCGCTTGCGGCCCTTGTGACGGCCCCGTCCTTCCGTCTGCGCCGGCTCCTCGATGACCGCGGCCAGCTCCTTGAGCGAGAGCCCGATGCGCCGCTCGTTGGGATCGACGCGGATCACCATGAGGGTCAGCTCGTCCCCCACGTTCAGGATGTCGGCGGGCGTGGCGATGGGCCGGTTCGACATCTGCGAGATGTGGAGCAGGCCGTCCACCCCGGGCTCCAGCTCCACGAAGGCGCCGAAGTCGGTGAGGCGGACCACCTTGCCGGTGACCCGCGAGCCCATCGGGTAGCGGGAGGCCACGCTGTCCCACGGATCGGGCTGGATCTGCTTGAGCCCGAGCGAGATGCGCTTGTTCTCGCGGTCCACGTTGAGGATCTGGGTCTCGATCGGCTGCCCCTTCTTGAGCAGCTCCGAGGGGTGCCCGATGTTGCGGGTCCAGGACATGTCCGAGATGTGGAGCAGGCCGTCCACCCCGGGCTCCAGCTCCACGAAGGCGCCGAAGTCGGTGAGGTTGCGCACCTTGCCCTGCACGCGCCCCCCGGGCTGGTAGCGCTCCTGGATGGTGGCCCAGGGATCGCTCTCCACCTGCTTCATGCCGAGGGAGATGCGCTTGGTGGCCTTGTTGACCTCGAGCACCATGACCTCGACCGGGTCCCCCACGTTGACGAGCTTCGAGGGATGGCGGACCCGCCGGGTCCAGGACATCTCCGACACGTGCACGAGGCCCTCCACCCCGGGCTCGAGCTCCACGAAGGCCCCGTAGTTGGTGAGGCTCACGATGCGGCCGTTGACCTTGGCCCCCACCGGGTACCGGTCCTCGACGTTGGCCCACGGATCGGACGACTTCTGCTTGTAGCCGAGCGACACGCGCCCGGTCTCGCGGTCGAAGTGCAGCACCACCACCTCGACCTGGTCGCCGATCTGGAAGATCTCGGAGGGATGTCCCACCCGACCCCATGACATGTCGGTCACGTGCAGCAGCCCGTCGATGCCGCCCAGGTCGATGAACGCGCCGTAGTCGGTCAGGTTCTTCACGGTGCCGGTGAGAACCATGCCCTCGGCCAGCACCGACAGGGTGTGCTTCTTCTTCTCTTCGCGCTCCTCCTCCAGCACCGCGCGCCGCGAGAGCACCACGTTGCCACGCCGCCGGTTGAGCTTGATCACCTTGGCCCGGATCGTCTGGCCCACCATCGCGGCCAGGTTCTTGACCGGCCGCAGGTCCACCTGGGAGCCGGGCAGGAAGGCGCGCACCCCCACGTCGACGGCCAGGCCGCCCTTGACCACCTCGGCCACTCGCCCCTCGACCGGGGTCCCGCTGTCGTGGGACTTGGAGATCTGGTCCCAGACCTTGATCTTGTCGGCCTTGTCCTTGGAGAGGACGATCAGCCCTTCGTTGTCCTCCTTGGACTCGAGGTAGACCTCGATCTCCTCGCCGACCTTGGGCAGGCTCCCCGCGTGGCGGAACTCCTCGATGGGGATCGTGCCCTCGCTCTTGTAGCCGATGTCGACGAGGATCTCGCTGTCGCGGACCTCGACCACCCGGCCGCGCACGACCTCGCCTTCCTCGACGTCGCTCACGCCCCGGTTGAACCAGTACTCCATGCTCTCCTCGGTGGCGTCCACCTCCTTCGATCCGCCGACGAGGGTCTTCGACTTCCGGTTTTCGGTCTCCATGACTCCACCTCTCCTTAGAATCTATTTTGTCGGCCGCGCGCTCTTGCCGCGGCCGGCATCCCAGCCGTGCTTCAGGACTTCGACTGCCGATCCCGGAGCTGCCCGATCGCTCGCATCATCTCCTGGGCCGCTTCACGATACGCCTCCTTGCGTCCGTCGTCACCCGCTCTCTTGCCCTCGCGGGGCCCCTCGCTCCGGCGCTCCCGCTTGAAGGTCAGGGGCGGCCCGAAGGTCACCCGCACCCGGCCGGGCCGCGGCAGCGCCCGACCCCGCGGCAGGGCCGCTCCGCTCCCCGACACGTACACCGGCACCACCGGCGCGCCGCTCAGCACCGCGAGCATCCCGACCCCGGGCTTGCCCTCGCGCAGGGGCTGCCCCTCTTCGCCCCGGGTGCCCTCGGGGAACACCAGCAGCGCGTGCCCCTCCTCGAGATGGGCCAGGGCCGCCTTCAGCGCCCGCATGTCGGAGCCGTCGCGGCGCACCGGCCGGGCGTTCAGGCCCCGGATCAGGCGACCGAAGAGCGGGATGCGGAACAGCTCCTCCTTGGCCATGAAGTAGAGCGGGCGCGGGGCGGCGCCGCCCACCAGCGGCGGATCGAGCACGCTCACGTGGTTGGAGACGATCAGCACCGGGCCGGTGGCGGGCACCAGCTCCGGGCTCACGATCTCGAGCCGGAAGAGCAGGCGCATCAGCGCCACCGCGATCGGCTTCAGGATCGCGTACAGCATCTCGCCTGCTCCACCACGCGCAGCAGCGTATCCACCACCTCCGCGACGCCGAGGCCGGTGGTGTCCACCACCACCGCCCCCTCCGGCTTCACCAGCGGCGCCAGCGTCCGCTCCATGTCCTGCCGATCGCGTCGTGCGATGTCTTCCCGCACCGAGTCCAGATCCCCGTCGAGCCCGCGCGCGACCAGGTCGTCGCGCCGCCGCCGGGCCCGGGTGTCGAGATCGGCGTCGAGGTAGAACTTCACCTCGGCGTCCGGCCATACCACGCTGCCGGTGTCGCGTCCTTCGAGGACGGCGCCGCCGGGGGCGGCCAGGCTCCGCTGGGTGGGCGTCATCTTATCTCTCACCGGGGCCAGCATCGTCAACCGCGACGTGAGCTGGCTGATGGCCGGGGTGCGGATCTCGACGGTCACGTCGCGCCCGTCGACCAGCACGCGCCCGCCGTCGAGCCGCACGCTCGTCCGGTCGAGCAGGGCGCGCAGCGCGGGGCCGTCCTCGATGGGCACCCCGGCCTCCCGCGCGGCCCACGCGAGGCCCCGGTAGAGCGCGCCGGTATCGATCAGCGTGAAGCCCAGCCGCCGCGCGAGCGCGGCCGCGACGGTGGACTTGCCGGCGCCCGCCGGCCCGTCGATGGTGATCACGATATCCCGCCGTCCCCCGCCCGCCTTCACGAGGCCGCCGGCGCGGGGATGACGCGGAGGATCAAGCCACCCCCTCGCGGATGCGCCGGATCCGGTCGAGCGCGGCCTCGATGGCGGCGTCGTCCCCGGTCGCGACGAGGCGCTCCAGCTCCTCGAGCGCGCCGCGGAAGGCGGCCAGAGCCTCGGTGAGGCCGGCGCGGTTCTCCTGGAAGATCTCGCGCCACATGCGCGCGTCCGAGGCCGCGATGCGCGTGGTGTCCTTGAAGCCGCGCCCGGCCACCTCGAAGAAGCGCGGGTCCATCCTCACCACCGCGTCCACCAGGGCGTCGGCGACCAGGTGCGGCAGGTGGCTGATGGCCGCCGTGGCCCGGTCGTGGGTCACCGGGTCGAGGGTCACCAGGCGGCCACCCAGCGCCTCCCAGAACTCGCCCACCTGCTTGACCGCGTGGGAATCGGTCCGCTCGGTGGGGGTGATGATCACGGTCGCGCCCCGGAAGAGATCCGGGCGCGACACGCGGTAGCCCGCCTGCTCCGAGCCCGCCATGGGATGGCTGCCGACGAAGGCGAGCGGCCGCTCGCCCCCGAGGCGCTCGGCCACGCGCACGATGGCGGCCTTGGTGCTCCCCACGTCGGTCAGCACCGCGTCCGAGGGCAGCGCCCGCCAGACCTCGGGCAGGAGCGCGGCAAGGGTGGCGACCGGGGTCGCGAGCAGGCAGAAGTCGGCGCCGGCCACGCCCTCGCGCAGATCGGTGGTCACGCGGTCCACGACCCCGTCGAGGCGGGCCGGCTCGAGCCGCGCGCGGTCGCGGCCCACCGCCACGATCTCGTCGGCCAGGCCCAGGGCGCGCGCGGCCTTCGCGACCGACCCGCCCAGGAGACCGAGACCGACCAGACTGAGGCGACGGATCACGCGCCCTTGGCTCCGGCCAGGACCTTCTTGAGCGCCTTCACGAACCGGCGGTTCTCCTCCGGCGTGCCGATGGTCACGCGCAGGGCGCTCTCCATCCCGAAGCTCGTCATGGGGCGCACGATCACGCCTTCCTTGAGGAGCCAGTGGAAGACCTCGCTCGCGCTCCGTCCCACGTCGACCAGGATGAAGTTGGCGCGCGAGGGGGCGTACTTGAGGCCCATCGCGGTGAACTCCTGGACCAGGAAGTGGCGGCCCGCGTCGATCATGCTGAGGCACTCCCGCACGTGGGAGTCGTCCTCGAGCGCGGCGAGCGCGGCGGCCTGGGCCACCGAGTTGACGTTGAAGGGCTGGCGGATGCGGTTGAGCAGCGCGATGCAGTCGGGATCGGCGGCCGCGTAGCCCACCCGCAGGCCGGCCAGGCTCGCCGCCTTCGAGAAGGTGCGGAGCACCGCGACCTTCCGCCCCTGCTTGAGATAGGCGAGCGCGTCCGGGAAGTCGGGCCCCTGGGCGAACTCGATGTAGGCCTCGTCGAAGACCACGATGACCTTGTCGGGGACGCGGGCCATGAAGTGCTCGACCTCGTCCGCGGTGACGATGGTCGCGGTGGGATTGTTGGGGTTCGCGATGAACACCATCTTGGTCATCGGGGTGATCGCGCGGGCCATCGCCTCGAGGTCGAGGCGCTGGTCCTTGAGGGTCACCACCACCCGGATCCCGCCCACCGCCTGCACGATCATCGGGTAGACCACGAAGGAGGGATGCGGGATGACCGCCTCCTCGCCCGAGCGCAGGAACGCCCGCACCGTCAGCTCGATCAGGTCGTTGGAGCCGTTGCCGAGGATGATGTGGTCGCTGGTGAGGCCGTGTCGCCGGGCGATGGCCTGGCGGAGGTAGTGGCCGCTGCCGTCCGGGTAGCGGTTGATGTGGGTGAGCGCGGTCTGCATCGCCTTCATGACCCGGTCCGACGGGGCCAGCGGGTTCTCGTTGGAGGCGAGCTTGATGACGTCGCTGATGCCGAGCTCGCGCTCGAGCTCCTCGATGGGCTTGCCGGGCTCGTAGGGCGCGATGCCCAGGATGTGGTCGTTGGCGAGGGCTTCCCAGGACACACTCATTCGTTGCTCCTTCACACCGCCGGGTAGGAGCCGAGGATCTTCAGGAACTGACAACGCTCCCTGACCTCGGCCAGCACATCCCGGACATTTTCGGTCTCGCAGTGACCCTCGAAGTCGAGGAAGTTCACGTACTCCCAGGGGCGACGCTTGGTGGGGCGCGATTCGATCTTGGTCAGGTTCAGCCCGCGCGTGGCGAAGGGCTGGAGGATGCTGTAGAGCACCCCGGGCTCGTTCTTCATCGAGAAGAGGATCGACGTCTTGTCCCGTCCGGTGGGCGGCACCGCCCTCCGCCCGATGACGAGGAAGCGCGTCGAGTTGGACGGATTGTCCTCGATCCGAGGTCGCAGGATGGGCACCCCGTGCACGGCAGCGGCCATGTCGGAGGCGATGGCGGCCACCGTGGCGTCGTCGCGCGCCCGCTCCACCGCGCCCGAGGTCGACGCGGTCTCCTCCATCGCCGCCTCCGGCAGGTGCGCGGCGAGCCAGGCCCGGCACTGGGCGAGGCCCTGCGGGTGCGAGCAGACCATCTTCACCGCCGCGAGCTCGGTGGCGCGCGAGATCAGGTGCTGCGAGATGTCGAGGGTCATCTCGCCGGTGATCGTCACGTCGGAGTCGATGAGGCGGTCGAGGGTCACGTTGACCGCACCCTCGGTGGAGTTCTCCACCGGCACGACCCCGAACTCGGCGCGGTTGCGCTCCACCTCGTCGAAGATCTCGGCGATGGTGTGTACCGGCAGGAGCTGCGCGGAGGAGCCGAAGCGACGCGTGGCCGCCTGGTGGGTGAAGGTGCCGGGCGGACCGAGATAGGCGACCGGCAGCGGATGCTCGAGGGCGAGCGAGGCGGAGAGGATCTCGCGCCAGATCACCCGGATGGCGTCGGGGCCCAGGGGGCCCGGATTCCGGGCGACCAGACGCTCGAGGACCTGGGCCTCGCGCTCGGGGATGAAGTACGGGAGATCCTGCTGCCTCTTGAGCTCGCCGATCCGGAGGGCGGCGGTACCGCGCTGGTTGAGGAGTTTGAGGATTTCGTCGTCGAGGTTATTGATCCTGGATCGCCAATCGTCCAGGTTCATCGGGGGCTCCTGAAGCACATCGGTCACGTAACCCGGTGCAGTATAGGAGAAAGCTACCCCCCACGCAAGTCATTCAACGCCACGAGCTCGGCCCGGGTCAGCGCGCGGTGGGCGCCCGGGGCCAGATCACCCAGCCGGAGCGGACCGAACTGCACACGTCGGAGGCGGCGCACCGGATGACCGAGCGCCTTGCAGTAGCGCTTCACCTCGCGGTAGCGCCCTTCCGCGAAGGTCACGCGCAGCCGGCTGGTGTCCGCGCGCGCGGCGAGGCGTGTCACCGCCCGGGGCACCGCGGGACCGTCGTCCAGGGTCACGCCGCGGCGCCATCGCGGCAGGTCCGCCTCGCCCACGTGGCCCTCGACCTCCACCTCGTAGACGCGCGGGATCTCGTAGCGCGGGTGCAGGAGCCGGTTGGCGAGCTCGCCGTCGTTGGTGAGCAGCAGCAGTCCCTCCGCGTCGAAGTCGAGCCGCCCCACCGGGTAGACCACCGCGGCCGCGGCGGGCGGCAGGAGATCGAGCACGACCGGCCGCCCGTCCGGATCGCGCCGGCTCGTGACGTAGCCGCGCGGCTTGTGCAGGAGCACGTGCTGCAGCGGGGCGCGGGCGGGCAGCGCGCGGCCGTCGAGCGTGATGTGGTCGGTCTCGGGATCCGCCTGGGCGCCCGGCTCGAGCCGGACCCGCCCGTTGACGGCGACGCGCCCCTCCGCGAGCAGCGACTCAGCCGCTCGTCGAGACGCGATCCCCGCCTGGGCCAGGATCTTGCTCAGACGAATCGGGGGCAGCGGCGATCTCCTCCTGCTCGGGCCCGGGGTCCGCGAGCTGCGCGGCGGCGGCCTCCGCGAGCTCGGGCACGATCAGCTCGCCTTCCACCTTCGGCAGATCGCCGAGGTCGCGCAGGCCGAAGGCCACCAGGAACTCGCGGGTGGTCTCGTAGAGGAACGGCCGCCCGGGCGATTCCTTGCGGCCGGCGATGCGGATCATCCGGCGCTCGAGCAGGTTGTCGAGCACCGCCTCCGAGTTCACCCCGCGCACCGCGTCGACCTCGGGGCGGGACACCGGCTGGCGGTAGCCGATGATGGCGAGCGTCTCGAGCGCCGGGCGCGACAGGCGCGAGCGGGTGCGGCTGCGCGCGAGCTTGACCAGCCACGGCGCGACCTCCGGCCGCGTCACCAGACGGAAGCCGCCGCCCACCTCCATCACCTGCAGCGCGCGGCCCTCCGCGTCGAGCCGGGCGCGCAGGCCCTCCACGATCTCGCGGGCCGCGGCGGCCGACTCGAGATCGAGCACTTCCTGGATGCGCTCGGCCTCCACCGGGGTGTCGGAGGCGAAGAGCAGGGCTTCGACGACGTCGATGGGCTCAGGCATTCAGGGGCTCCCCCAGTTCGGTTCGGGGTTCGTCGTCCAGTGGGGGCGTCGCGGCCGCGCGCGGCGCTTCCTCCTCCGGCATCGAGTCGCGCGGGCCTTCGACGGCGAGCGCTTCCCCGCTCGCGTCGGGCCGCGTCTCTTCTTCGGCGTCGGCCAGTCGTGCCGGCTCGCGCACGCTGACCGCGTTGCGCTCGATCACGATCTCGCCGAACAGGTCGGCCTGGCGGGCCCGCGCCTGGCCCAGGCGCACCAGCTCGAGCAGGGCCAGGAGGGTGACCACCCACTCCGCGCGCAGCCGCTCGCCGCCCGCCACCGAGGAGAAGAGCAGCGACCACGTGCTGCGGAGCAGGTCGAGGATCTCGCTCATGCGCTCCAGCACCGAGAGCGGGTTGGGCTCGATCTGCCGCGGCACCCGGCGCTTCTGGTCCTCGATCAGCCGCTGCATCGCGCGCTGCAGCAGGTGCACCGAGAGGTCCTCGAGCGGGACGTCCTCCGGGGGCGGCAGCTCCGCGGTGGTGCGCCCGTAGACCAGGGTCTGCTCGGCCTCGCGCTCGGCGAGCCAGGTGCCGAGGGCCTTCACCCGCGCGTACTCGCGCAGGCGCTCCTCCAGCTCGCGCTTGAGCAGCTCCCCTTCCTCGTCGAGGGCCTCCTCCTGGTCGTCGGGGTTGGCCGGCAGCAGGAGCTTCGACTTGAGGTAGATCAGGGTCGCGGCCATGACCATGAACGAGCCGGCCATCTCGAGATCCTGGAACCGCACCGCCTCCAGGTGGGACAGGTACTGGTCGGTGATCGTGCGCAGCGACAGGCGCGAGAGATCCATCTCGTTGGTGCGGCAGAGATGGAGCAGCAGATCGAGCGGCCCCACGAACGACTCGACGCGCACGGTCAGGCCGGTGGAGTCCGGAGCGGTAGCTTGAGTAGTCGTGTCTTGCTCGCTCATGGCTCGAGCTTGAGGGCGTCGCGGACCTCGGTCATGGTGTCGACCGCGACCCGGCGGGCCCGCTTGGTGCCCTCGTGGAGGATCTCCACGATCTGGGCGGGCTTCTCCATGTAGCGCTCACGCCGCTCCCGGATCCGGGCCAGCGGCGGCAGCATGTGCTGGAGCAGCACCCCCTTGCAGTCGAGGCAGCCGATCGCGGCGGTGCGACAGCCGGTCGCGCACTCCTCGCGCGGTGCCTCCGGGGTGAAGATGCGATGCAGGTCGAACACCGGGCAGACGTCCGGGTTGCCGGGGTCGGTGCGCCGCTTGCGCGCGGGGTCCGTGACCATCGGCTTGATCTTGGCCGTGATCTCCTCGGAGGTGTCGGACAGGTAGATGGCATTGCCGTAGGACTTCGACATCTTCCGCCCGTCCGTGCCCGGCACCTTGGGGATCTGGGTGAGCTTGGCCTGCGGCTCCGGGAACACCGCCTTCCAGGTGTTGTTGAATCGGCGCGCGACCTCGCGGGTGAGCTCGATGTGCGGCACCTGGTCGGCGCCGACCGGGACCCACTGCGCCTTGTACATCAGGATGTCGGCCGACTGAAGTAGCGGGTAACCGAGCAGGCCGTAGGACGGCGACTCGATGCCGAGCTGCTCCACCATCTCCTTGTAGGTCGGGACCCGCTCGAGCCAGGCCACCGGGGTGGCCAACGAGAAGAGCAGCTGCAGCTCCGCGTGCTCCGGCACCACCCACTGGATGAAGAGCGTCGACCGCTCCGGGACGAGCCCGCCCCCGAGCCAGT
>JBGQHJ010000034.1:0-34917 GCA_041497895.1 Methylomirabilia bacterium | reverse complement strand
CTGGGCAGCTTCCTCTTCAGCGGGGACACGGTCGAGAAGAAGGTCGCGGTACTGTCCGGGGGCGAGAAGGCGCGGCTCGCGCTCGCCAAGATGCTCGCGCGGCCCGCCGCGCTCCTGTGCATGGACGAGCCGACCAACCACCTGGACCTCGCGTCCAAGGAGGTGCTGGAGGAGGCCCTCGCGGGCTTCACCGGCACCATCGTCTTCATCTCGCACGATCGCTATTTCATCAATCGCATCGCCACCCAGGTGGTGGAGGTGGACCGCGGCCGCCTCACCACCCACCTCGGTACCTACGACGACTACCTCGACCACAAGGCCCAGGCCGCCGCCACCCCGCCCCCGGCTCCGGCACAGACCACACCGGCGACCGCGCCGAAACCAAAGCCGGCAGATCAGACGAACGTCCGCCGTATCTCCCGACCGTCCGCGCCCGGGGGGAGGGCGGGGGCCATTTCTGGGCCCCCGCAGGTGAAAAGCTTGAAGAACGAAACGGAAGACCCGACACACAGCAAGACGGCAGACCGCAGAAAAAGCACCAAGAACCTCGACCGCGAGATCAAGGCGATCAAGGTCCGTCTCGGCACGGTCGAGACGCAGATCCACGAGATGGAGGCCCGGCTCCAGGAGATCGGCCTCGCGCTCGCGGACCCGGACCTCTATCGCGACGGAGACCGGGCGCGTGACATCGCCCAGGCGCGCCGCGACACCGAGGAGCGCGTGGCCTGGCTCATGAAGGAGTGGGAGGAGCTGTCGCTGCGCCTGTCCGCGGTCTCCGGGGAAGCGCAGTGAGCGAGGATCGCTACGTGCGGGAGGTCGACGACGACGCCCTCCGCCGCGAGAAGGCGCGCGCGCGGGAGCTGCGCCAGACCCCGTGGTGGCGGCGGCGGATCGCCACCGGTCGCTGCCACTACTGCCGGCGCGAGGTGGGCTCCAAGGCGCTCACCCTCGACCACGTCGTGCCGCTCGTGCGCGGCGGCCGCTCGATCCGGGCCAACATGGTGGCCGCCTGCAAGGAATGCAACAACAAGAAGCAGTCGCTGCTCGCGTGGGAGTGGCAGGCCTACCTCGACACCCTCGCCCGCTCCGCCGAATCCTAGATACGCCTCGCCGTCTGAAATTGTCCGCATTGACCGCTCGCGCGCTCCGGCGTGCAATCGCCCCAGCAACTCATCTCATCTCGATCCAGGAGGATCAGCATGGTGAAGCGCTGGATGGGCGTGCTGGCGGTGGCGCTGTGGTGCCTGAGCGGTGGCGTGGCGCTGGGCGAGGACAAGGCCAAGCCGGTCAGGGTGAAGGTCGACGACAAGGACGTCAAGGTCAACATCAACGAGGCGTCGAAGACCGAGCTGATGAAGCTCGCGGGCGTCGGGGCCGGGGGCGCGCAGAAGATCATCGACTACCGGGACGCCCACGGTCCGTTCAAGAAGGCGCAGGATCTGGAGAAGGTGGACGGCATAGGCAAGGGCGTCATCGAGAAGAACGCGGGGCGGATCGTCGTGAAGTGAAAATTGCTTTTCCGGTCGCTCGGGCTCATGTACGATGAGCGGAAATCGGTCGGAGCTCACACAGGCTTCTTCAAGCGTTCCCTCCCGGTAATTTCGCCGGGAGCAGCGTGACCGAGCCTTGCGGCGGGAGTCGGCGTCCGCGGCAAGGTGGGTGGTTCCTGGGCCCTGGGTTGGGCCGCGCCGAGAAAGGGAGGTGATCCAGCCGATGTGTACCCCTACGGTGATCTGTGAGGTGGTCGCCTCCTAAGGCCCGGCTTTAGCAGTTGCAGGTGGCCCTGGAGGATCCAGGAACCACCGGCCCCGACGGACCCGCTCTTCACCAGCGGGGCGGCATGGCAGCAGGACAGCCGCCGCAGCGTCCGTCGGGGCTCTTTTTTGTCTCGGCGCGGCGTGAAAAAAGGCGGCCCGCCGGGAAGCCCGGCGGGCCGTCAAGTGGTCGGCGACGCCTACGCCGACTTCCGAACGTTGGAAGCCTGAAGCCCCTTGGGCCCCTTGGTCACCTCGAACTCGACCTTGTCGCCCTCGGCCAAGCTCTTGAAGCCTTGGGCCTGAATGGCGCTGTAGTGGACGAAGACGTCTTCCCCGCCTTCGACCTGGATGAAGCCGTACCCCTTTGCGTCGTTGAACCACTTGACCGTGCCTTGTGCCATACGTCTGTACCCTCTCTCCTTGGGCGGGGATGGGCCGCCCGCTAAGCCCCGCGCCACCATGGCTGGGGATTCCCCCGGGATCGGGGGGAACAACAAAAAAGCGCCGATGAGGGGCCTAGGCCCTCACGGCGCTCACATTCCCTAGAACCGAGTTTCGTTCACGTACGAAAGGAACCGACTTCAGAGTCCCCGAAAACGCGCGCAGGTTAGCAAAGGACCGGAACGGCTGTCAAGGCCGTTTCTGGTATCGGGTGCTGGGGGTCTACGGAGGGGAGGAGCGAGGCGGGCCGGGCCCCGGACGGTCCGGGGCCCGGCGGGAGCGGCGCTAGACCTTGCGGACGTTCGCGGCCTGGAGCCCCTTCGGCCCCCGCGTGACCTCGAACTCGACTCGATCGCCCTCGGCCAGGCTCTTGAACCCCTGGGCCTGAATGGCGCTGAAATGCACGAACACGTCCTCGCCATCCTCCTGAGAGATGAACCCGTACCCCTTCGCGTCGTTGAACCACTTCACGTTGCCCTGAGCCATCAACTGTCCTCTTTCGTGAGGCGTCGTGCGCCTCGGTGATTCCCCGTCACCATGACGGGGGCGTCCTCCTGAATCGGAGGACAAACAAAAACGCCGCCGGACTTGAGGTCCTCGCGGCGTTGGTCTCGAATTCTGAATCCGACTTACCGGGTGAACCTACAACCTGCCAAAAACATAGCGAACCCGGCTCGACCTGTCAAGGAGTATCCCGGATCGGCACGGTCACGGGACGCGAGCCGTTCTTGGTGCCGAGCCAGCCCGGGATGACCATCGAGAAGCGGCCGGCGGTGCCGCCCGCCACCACGACGTGTAGCTCCTCGGGAGAGGGGAACTTGGGGATCAGCTCATCGGGCGCCGGCTCGCCGCCCTTGGCGAAGCGGAGGTTCGTGCCCTCGCCGTTGTCGTCGGCCGGCTGCAGGCGGTGGTACGGTACCCGGACGGTCTCGAAGATGTGGCGAACGAGGTCGTCCTTGCTCCAGCCGTCGTCGGCGAAGGTGCGGGCGTGCTCCGGGCCCACCACCAGCATGGTGTGGGAGTAGAGCGGGAAGTGCTTGGCGTTCCAGAGCGAGGCCATGGACCAGCCCAGCGAGCCCGCGAGCGCCCGGGCGGTGCGGCTGGCGTGATCGGAGATGCCGTGGGGTGCTTCCCCTGCGAACACGGTCACCGCGCTCTCGGCGGCCGCGAGCCCCCGGCTCGCGTGGTAGGGGGGCCAGGGACTCGCCTCCTCGTGCTCGCCGATGCAGTAGGTGTAGCGGCCCGGGTGACCGAAGGTGGACATCGAGGTCTCGCCGGGGCGGGCGCCTCCGACGTTGATCATCACGAGCCGGAGGGCGCGTCCGACGGTGGCGTTGGCGCGATAGCCCGGCCCGAACACCCCGAACGAGCAGTTGAGCCCGATTCGCGTGCGGATCGGGCCGTGCACGACGATGAGGGGACCCGAGAAATGGGTCGACGTCGACACGCCGTGCAGGTTGAAGGACGGATCGCACGCAGCTTCGACCGCGGCCAGGACCACCGGGAAGTACTCGGGCCGGCAGCCGGCCATGACCGCGTTGATCGCGACCTTCTCGACGGTCGCGCGGCCGTAGTTGGGCGCCACCTCCCCCACCAGGTTGTCACGGGCTCGGGCGCTGGCCGCGAGCATCCGCTCGACCCGGGCGCGTGACGGAGGCACCACCGGCAGCCCATCCGTCACACCCTTGTCGAACCAAGTCTCGAGGTCGTCCACCGGCGCATCCTCACACAATTGTCCGGCGGGAGCCAGCGCCGGAGGCGCACCGGGGGCGCCCGTGCCTATAATCGCTTCCGTGAACGCGTGGCACGACGTGGAGCTGGGCGCCTCCATCGAGCACCACTTCCGGTGCGTGATCGAGATCCCGAAGGGCTCCAAGGTGAAGTACGAGCTGGACAAGGAGACCGGGCTCCTCTGCCTCGATCGGGTCCTGCACTCGGCGGTGCACTATCCGGCGAACTACGGGTTCCTGCCCCAGACGTACTGCGACGACGGGGACCCGCTCGACGTGCTCGTGCTGGGCCAGGAGCCGGTGGTCCCGCTCTGCATCCTGCGGGCGCGCGCCATCGGGGTGCTCACCATGAGCGACGAGAAGGGCGGCGACGACAAGGTGATCGCGGTCCATGTCGACGATCCGGAGTATGCCCACTACCAGGAGGCCGCCGAGCTGCCGCCCCACCGGCTGAAGGAGATCCAGCGCTTCTTCCTCGACTACAAGGTCCTCGAGAACAAGACGGTCGACGTCGAGCAGATCCGCGGCCGCGCGGCCGCCGAGCAGGTGATCCGTGACGCGGTGCGCCTCTATAAGGATCGGATCGCCCCGGCGCTCCGCCGGGCCCGAGGCGGCCCGGTCTAACCCACCGGAATCCCGCCAGTTTTTCCGGGCGCCTGTTCGCGAGGCGCGGAGGGTCTCTGGACGCTCGCCGGTGACGTCCATCCTCTCGAAAATCCTAGGTTTTCCTTGTTGCGAAAAATTCCGAGTGCTAGACTCAGCCTTGAGTTCGAACAGTCATCGTCACGCGTCTCAAACTACCGATCTCATACGGGTGCCTTATGCTGATTAGCCTCCTCGCTGGGCTGTTCTCCAACGACCTGGCCATCGACCTCGGTACGGCCAACACGCTCGTCTACGTCCGCGGGGAAGGCATCGTGATGAACGAGCCCTCCATCGTCGCCATTCACCAGGCCGACCACTCGGTCCTGGCGGTGGGCCACGAGGCCAAGGCGATGCTCGGGCGCACGCCGGGGAACATCACCGCGATCCGCCCGCTCAAGGACGGCGTCATCGCCGACTTCGACGTGACCGAGAAGATGCTCCACTACTTCATCAACAAGGTGCACCGCCGCCGTACCCTCGTACACCCCCGAATCGTCATCGGCGTGCCCTCGGGGATCACCCAGGTGGAGAAGCGTGCGGTGCGCGACTCCGCGATGCAGGCGGGTGCGCGCGAGGTGTATCTGATCGAGGAGCCGATGGCCGCCGCGATCGGCGCGGGCCTGCCCATCCAGGAGCCGGGCGGCAACATGATCGTGGACATGGGGGGCGGCACCACCGAGGTCGCGGTGATCTCGCTCTCCGGCATCGTGTACTCGAAGTCGGTGCGCATCGCGGGCGACGAGATGGACGAGGCGATCGTGCAGTACATCAAGAAGCACTACAATCTGCTCGTCGGCGAGCGACGCGCCGAGGAGATCAAGATCAAGCTGGGCTCGGCCTATCCGATGGGTGGCGAGCGCATGACGATGGAAGTGAAGGGCCGCGATCTGATCGACGGGATCCCGAAGACCATCGTGGTGACCGACGAGGAGATCCGGGAAGCGCTCCGCGAGCCGGTCATGGCCATCGTGGACACGGTTCGGACCTGTCTCGAGCGGACGCCGCCCGAGCTGGCCGCCGACATCGTGGACAAGGGTATCGTGCTGACCGGCGGAGGCGCGTTGCTGCGCGGCCTGGACCTGCTCCTGCGCCAGGAGACCGATCTCCCGATCACGGTCGGGGACGATCCGCTATCCTGCGTGGCGCTCGGCACCGGCAAGGTCCTGGACGAGCTCGAGCTTCTCAAGAAAGTGGCGATCCCCGCCTGAACGCCGGCCTCGGGCCAGCCTCGCGCTGATCGGCCGTAGGGGTGACGGAGCGGTGAGAGTTCGCAGATACGGAATCCTGCTCGCGGTGCTACTCGTGTCCCTACTGCTCCTGACGGTGCAGACGCGGGGCGGGGGAACCGGTCGGGCCGGCGAGCTGGTCACGATCGCGGTGACCCCGATCCAGAGCCTCCTGGTCCGCGTGCACCGCGGCGCCCTCAACCTCTGGGCCAACTACGTCGACTGGAAGTCGGTGCGGCGCGACAACGCCGCCCTCCGCGAGGAGAACGAGCAGCTGCGCGTCCAGTCTATGCAGGCCGGAGAGACCCGCGAGGAGAATGCGCGGCTGCGCCGCCTGCTGGTGCTGCGGGACCGTCTGCCTCTGGCCACGGTGGCCGGCGAGGTGATCGGGCGCGAGGCTGGGGGCTGGGTCCGCTCCCTGACCGTGAATCGGGGGCGCGGCGACGGCATCGCCCAGCAGACGCCGGTCATCGTCCCGGACGGCCTCGTCGGCCGGGTGGTGCAGGTCCACCGGGGCGCGGCCGTGATCCAGCTCCTGAACGATCCGGCCTCGACGGTCGGCGCAGTGGTCCAGCGCACCCGGACCGCCGGGCTGGTGGAGGGCGACGCCGGCGGCACCGTCCGCTTCAAGTTCATGGCCCGTGACGGCGCGAGCGTCGCGCCGGGCGACCTGGTGGTCACCTCGGGCCTGGGCACTCTGTTCCCTAAGGGCCTCCCGGTCGGCCGCGTGGTGAAGATCGAGGACAAGGGGTCGGCCCTCTTCCACTTCGCGGTGCTCGCGCCCGCGGTGGACTTCTCCCGTGTCGAGGAGGTCCTGCTCGTCACCGGGCAGACCACCCAGGACGTGGCCGCGCTGTTCCCCTCGGAGGGGTGAGCCGTGCTCCGTCTCCTCCTCCTCCTGGTCATCGTCGGGGGCGGCGTGCTGCAGTCGACGGTGGTCGCGGTCGCGGGAGTAGGCGGGATCACGCCGGACGTGCCGCTCATCCTCACGGTGCTGATCGCCCTCCGCTACGGGCCCGAGTCCGGCTGTCTGGCCGGCTTCGTGGCCGGGCTCCTCCAGGACGCGAGCGGCGGGGGGCTCGTGGGCGTGCAGGCCCTCACCAAGGGCCTGGCCGGCTTCGGAATGGGCCTGCTGGTGGGACGCTTCTGGGTCAGCAACCCGCTCGTGCAGGTCCCGGGGCTCGTGCTCCTGAGCATCGCCGAGGGCCTGGGGCGCTTCCTGCTCCTGCAGATGTTCCACTACCCCGCGGCCTTCGGCGACCTGATGCTCCACGTGATCCTGCCGCAGGCGCTCTACAACGGCGTGATCGGCACCCTGTGCATCCTGGCCGAGGCGAGCCTGGAGCTGGTGCGGAGGCGGGCGTGGCACTGAGCTCGCCGCCGCCTCCCAACCGTCGCGAGGCCTGGGGCCGGCGCGTGCTCGCGCTGGCGGTGATCACCGCGGTCGCCTTCCTGGGTCTGGTGGGTCAGCTCTGGTATCTCCAGGTGCTCGAGGGCGGGCGCATGCACGAGCTCTCGGAGAAGAACCGGATCCGGGTGCGGCCGGTGGCGGCGCCGCGCGGTATCCTGTTCGACCGGAACGGGCTGGCCCTGGTGGACAACCGCCCCGCCTTCACCCTTTCGCTGATCCCCCGCGAGATGGAGGACCGCAACTCGGTGGTGGCGCGCCTGTCCGTCCTCCTCAAGATCCCGGTCGGCGATCTCCTGGAGGCGCTCGAGCGCGTGCCCGCGGACTCGATCCGCCCGGTGCGTGTGCGGCGCGGACTCTCCCTGGAGGAAGTCACCAAGGTCGAGGAGCGCAAGCTCGAGCTCCCGGGCGTGATCGTCGAGGTCGAGCCCCAGCGGGTGTACCCGACCAGCACGTTCGCGGCCCATCTGCTGGGCTACGTCCGCGAGGTGAGCGACGAGCAGATGAAGCAGGGCCGCTACCGCCGGGGCGACATGATCGGACAATCGGGCCTGGAGCGGCTCCTCGACGAGTACCTGCGCGGCCGCGACGGCGGCGAGCGGATCGAGGTCGACGCCATGGGTCGACCGGTCCAGCTGATGCGCCGCGAGGAGCCCGATCCGGGCGCCCAGGTGATCACCACCATCGATCGCCGGATCCAGGAGATCGCCGAGCAGGCGATGGCGGGCAAGGCCGGCTCGGTGGTCGTCCTGGATCCCCGCAACGGCGATGTGCTGGCGCTCACGTCGAGCCCCGCCTTTCCCCTCGATCGCCTCACCGGGAACATCGACCGGGACGAGTGGCTGCGCTTGGTGAAGGATCCGATGACCCCGCTCATGAACCGCGCCCTGCAGGGCCAGTACCCACCCGGCTCGGTGTTCAAGATCATCGTGGCCGCGGCCGGGCTCCAGGAAGGCTCGCTCGCCCCGATGGACCAGGTCTACTGCAATGGAGAGTTCAGCCTGGGGCACTGGACGTTCAAGGACTGGAAGTCGGGGGGCCACGGTCACGTGAATCTGCGCACGGCCATCGCCCAGTCGTGCGACGTCTACTTCTACCAGGCCGGCCTCAAGGTCGGGGGCGACGCGATGGCCCGGTACGCGCAGGCCTTCGGCCTGGGCGCCCCCACCGGCATCGACCTGGGTGGAGAGCGCTTCGGGCTCGTGCCTTTCGCGGCCTCGCGCTCGCGGTCCAAGCGCCCGTGGCAGGCCGGGGACACCGTGAACATGTCCATCGGGCAGGGCCAGCTCCTGGTCACTCCCCTGCAGGTGGCCCGGATGATGGGAGCGGTCGCCAACGGGGGCATCCTGTGGAAGCCGCGCCTCGTGCAGCGGGTCGCGCGCGCGGACGGCTCCCTCGCCTACAGCGCCTCGAGCAAGATGACCGAGCGCGTGGAGCTCTCGCCGGTGGTGTGGGCGTTTCTCCGCAACGCCCTGACCGCGGTGGTCAAGGAGGGAACCGGGACGGCGGCGCGGCTCCCCGGCCTGGACATCGCCGGCAAGACCGGCACCGCGCAGACCATCGCCAAGAGCGACTCGGCCAAGGGGCAGGATCACGCATGGTTCGCCTCGTTCGCGCCCGCGGACGACCCGCAGGCGGTGGTGGTCGTGTTCATCGAGCGGGGCGGCCACGGCGGCGAAGTGGCGGCCCCCGTCGCGCGCAAGATCTACGAGGCCATCTTCCTCCAGAAGGTCGCTCAGGTGACGCTCGGCGAGTCCGGTTGATGCTCCGGCTCGACCGGCGCCTCCTCCAGAACGTCGACTGGCTTCTCCTGGGCGCGGCCCTGTTCATCATCGGGCTCAGCCTGGTCTGTCTGTGGAGCCTCAATCCCGGTCGGGGCATCTCGTCGCTCGTGTGGCGGCAGATCTCGTGGATCGGAGTGGGGCTCATCGGCCTGCTGGTCGTGGCCAGCGTCGACTACCGGAACCTGGTGCGGACCGCTCCGGTCCTCTACGTGGTGGGGCTGGGCCTGCTCACCTCGGTCTTCGTCCTGGGCCGCACTGTCTCGGGCGCCCGGCGCTGGATCCACCTGGGTCCCCTCACGGTCCAGCCCTCGGAGCTGTTCAAGCTGATCTTCATCATCACGCTGGCGTGGGCGCTCACCGCCGGCCGAGGCGAGCGGTTCTCCCGCGCGGCGCTGATCGGGACCTTCGTGCTCCTGGGGGTGCCGTTCCTGCTGGTGGTGCGCCAGCCGGACCTGGGCACGGCCCTGGTCCTGGTGCCGGTGCTGGCCGCCACGCTGGTGGGCATCGGAATTCGAATGAAGGTGCTGGGCGCGCTGACGCTGGCGGGGGTGGCCGCGATGCCACTCGGCTGGTTCGTGCTCAAGCCGTACCAGCGAGACCGGCTGCTCGTCTATCTCGATCCGTTCCGCGATCCGCTCGGAACGGCCTACAATGTCATTCAGGCGAAGATCGCCATCGGTTCGGGCCAGCTCCTGGGGAAGGGAGTCGGCGGCGCAACGCAGAGCCGCCTGTCCTTTCTCCCCGAGCGGCATACTGATTTCATTTTTGCCGTGTTCGCCGAGATGTGGGGGTTCCTCGGCTGTCTGGTGCTGATCGTGGCCTACGTGCTCCTGGTAATGCGGGGGTTCGAGATCGCGGCCGGCACGCGTGAGACTCGCGGGCGCATCCTGGCTCTCGGGGTGACGACCGTGTTCGCGGCCCAGATCCTGATCAACATCGGGATGGTGACGGGCCTGCTCCCCATCGTGGGGATACCGCTGCCGTTGATGAGCTACGGCGGATCCTCCATGGTGGTCTCGCTGACGGCGCTGGGTCTTCTGCTCTCGATCCGAATGCGGCAGTTCCACTAACCGCAGAACTGCCGGCCGGGTCTCCCGCGAGACCCCGGATCGAGGTTGGCCGTGGGAAAGCGCATCGTCGTCAACGCCGGTGTGACCGAAACGCGTCTCGCCGTCCAGGATGGAAATCTCCTCACCGAGCTGTACGTCGAGCGCGCGGACCGGCGCTCCATCGTCGGCAGCATCTACAAGGGCGTCGTCACCAACGTGCTGCCGGGCATGCAGGCCGCGTTCGTGGACATCGGGCTCTCCAAGGATGCGTTCCTGTACGCGGGCGACTACACCGCCAATCTGGGCCAGGTGGATCACGCCCCCGACGCGCCCGACGCGGAAGAAGAGAGCGCCGACGAGGACGTGGGCGACGCGGAGGGGGAAGGGGAGGCCGGGCCTCGGCGGGAGGCGGTCGCCCCCATCGAGGAGATGCTGCGCAAGGGCCAGGAGGTCCTCGTCCAGGTCTCCAAGGAGCCGCTCGGCACCAAGGGGGCCCGCGTGACCTCGTTCGTCTCCATCCCAGGCCGCTACATCGTCTACATGCCGCAGGCGCGGCACGTGGGCGTGTCCCGGCGCATCCACGACGACGCGGAGCGCGACCGGCTTCGCGCCATCGTCAAGGGACTGCCCCCGCCCCCCGGCGGATTCATCGTTCGAACCGTCGCGGAGGGCAAGGGCGACGAGGACCTGGTGGCGGACATCCAGTTCCTGAGCCGGCTCTGGAGCCAGGTGCAGGCCCGCTTCGAGTCCGCGAAGGCGCCCTCGCTGCTCCACGAGGAGATGGACGTCACCTTCCGGGTGGTGCGGGATCTCTTCTCGCCGGAGGTGGAGGAGTTCCTGGTCGACAGCGAAGCGGCCTACGAGAAGTGTCTGCACTTCGCCACCTCGCTGGTGCCCCAGCTCGCCCCCCGGGTCAAGCGGTGGGACAAGGACGCGCCGATCTTCGAGGCCACCGGCATCGAGCGGGACATCGACAAGGCGCTCCGGCGCCGGGTGTGGCTCAAGTCGGGTGGCTACATCGTGATCGACCACACCGAGGCCCTGGTGGCGATCGACGTCAACACCGGCAAGTACGTGGGCAAGCGCGACTTCGAGGAGACGGTGCTGAAGATCAACCTCGAGGCGGTGACCGAGGTGGTGCGTCAGATCCGGCTCCGGGACCTCGGGGGCATCATCATCATCGACTTCATCGACATGGAGCGGGCCGAGCACCGCGATCAGGTGTTCAAGGCGCTCAAGAAAGTGCTCGCCGACGACAAGGCGCGCACCAACGTGCTCGAGATCTCGGAGCTGGGCCTGGTGGAGATGACACGCAAGCGCGTCCGCCAGAGCCTGCAGTCTCTGTTCTGCGCGCCCTGCCCCACCTGCAAGGGCAGCGGGGTCGTGAAATCGGACGCCACCCTGGCGGCCGAGATCTTCCGCAAGGTCCAGGCCGGCGCGCACGAGGGCGGCCCCCGCGAGGTGGTCGTCCGGGTCCATCCCGAGATGGCCCACCACCTGGAGTCGACCCAGCGCGACGGCCTCGAGCGGCTGCAGGCGCTGATCGGCCGCAAGGTGGTGGTGCAGGGGGTGCCCTCCTATCACCGCGAGCAGTACGAGTTGACGTTCAAGTGACCCCGTGACCCGCCCGTCGCGCATCAGCCGGGCCGCCATCCTCGCCCAGCTCCGGGCGGCCGCGACCAAGGGGGATCGCGCGGCCCTGGCGCTGGCGATCGACCAGATGAAGACCTGGGCGTACTCGCCGCGCTACTGGGAGAAGTACCTCCACCTGCTGACCCACCCGATGGCGCGCCTCGTGGACCTGACCGTCATCAAGCAGGGGGACAAGATCGCCCACCAGAAAGGCTGGGTGAAGCCCAAGCGCGAGCCCCGCAAACCCAAGCGCGGGGCCGAGCCGCGCCCGGCCGGCCGGGCCCGACGGGGCGCTCGGCCGGCGCCCACCGGCGCGCAGCCGTCTCTCTTCCCCGAGATCTGACCGGCCGCTCCGCCCGGGCGGCATCCCCCGCGGGGGCGACTCATCCAACCGCTGGAAGGCTACCCCCGTAGGGTATATGTTGGCGGGCGAGATGAGACGAGCGGGCGCGATCGGGCTGGTCGGCGGGCTGGCCGCGGTGGTGGCGGCAGGGGCACTCCTCGCCCCGGCCATCCCGCAGGATCCGGCCTACCATCGGCTCGCCGACGGGCGCGCATGGCTCGGAGTCCCGAATGCGCTGAACGTCCTCTCCAACGCGGGCTTCGTCCTGGTCGGCATCCTGGGCCTGCGGTTCCTGGGGGACGACGCGGCGGCGCGCCGGGCCTTCCGGGAGCCGGGCGAGCGATGGCCGTACGCGGTGTTCTTCGTGGGTCTCCTCCTGACCGGGCTCGGGTCCGCCTACTACCACTGGGCGCCGGGCAACCCCCGGCTCGCCTGGGATCGGCTGCCGCTGGCGATCACCCTCATGGGGCTGCTCGACGCGGTCGTCGCCGAGCGCGTCGGGCTCCGGGCGGCGCTGCGCCTCCTGGGCCCTCTGGTCGCCATCGCCGCGGCCTCGGTGGGATACTGGGCGCTCACCGAGCAGCGCGGGGCGGGCGACCTGCGTCCCTACGCCCTGGTGCAGTTCTACCCGCTCGTGGCCATCCCGCTCATGCTCTGGCTGCTGCCCGCGCGCTACTCGGGGAGCGCGGGGCTGCTGGCCGCGGCGGGCATCTACGCGCTGGCGAAGCTGCCCGAGCTCGCAGATGCGTGGGTCTTCTCGACGGCCCGCGTGGTCAGTGGGCATACGCTCAAACATCTGCTGGCCGCCCTGGCGGGTTACTCGGTGCTGCGCATGCTGCGGCAGCGGCGGGCGGTCTGAAGCGAGGGACATCATGATGGACGTGCAGACGAAGGGCAAGGCGCTGGGCCGCCTGCGCCGCATCGAGGGGCAGGTCCAGGGTATCCAGCGAATGGTGGAGGAGGACAAGTACTGCGTCGACATCCTCCTGCAGCTCACCGCGGTCCAAGGCGCGGTCGAGCAGGTCCAGAAGCTCCTGCTCGGCCAGCACCTCGAGACCTGCGTCGCGGACGCGGTGCGCTCGGGGAGCTCGCGCGATCGGCAGCGGAAGCTCGATGAGCTGCTCGACGTCTTCTCCCGCTTCTCCGGGCGATAGGTGGCGGCGATGAGTCCGAAGACGTCCGGCGCGCCGCGCCTCGACCTCCCGGTGAAGGGCATGCACTGCGCGGCCTGCGTTGGCAAGGTCGAGCGCGCGCTCGAGGCGGTGCCGGGGGTGACCGACGCCACCGTCAACCTGGCGACCGGGCGTGCGCGGGTGGAGCTCGGTCCCGAGCCCGCCGCGCTGCTCCAGCTAAGGGCCGCGGTCGCGGCCGCCGGGTACACGATTCCCGACGAGATCGCGGTGACGCCCGAGAGTCGCGAGCAGGAGCAAGCCGACCGGGCCCGCGAGCTCGCCGACCTGCGGGTCAAGCTCGTGGTCGGGGCGATCCTCGCCGCGCCGGTCCTGCTGGGCGGCATGCCCGAGGTGTTTCCGTGGACCCCGGGCTGGCTCCGTGATCCCCGGGTCCTCTGGCTCCTGGCCACGCCGGTGCAGTTCTGGGTCGGCGGGCAGTTCCACCTGGCCTTCCTGCGCGAGCTGCGGCACCGCGCCGCCAGCATGAACACGCTCGTCTCGATCGGTACCAACGCGGCCTACTTCTTCAGCGTGGCCGTGACCCTCTGGCCGCACGCGTTCATGGCCGCGGGGGCGATGCCCTACTTCGAGGCCTCCGCGCTCCTCATGACCTTCCTGGTCCTCGGCCGCTGGCTCGAGGCCCGCGCCCGGGGCGGCACCTCGGAGGCGATCCGGCGGCTCGTCGCGCTGCAGCCCCGGACCGCGCGCCTGGCGCAGCCGGGCGGCGAGCGCGACGTCCCGATCGAGGAGGTCGTGCCGGGCGATCTCCTGCGCGTCCGCCCGGGCGAGCGGATCGCGGTCGACGGCCTGGTGGTGGAGGGTGCCTCCACCGTCGACGAGTCGATGCTGACCGGCGAGAGTCTGCCGGTCGAGAAGGGACCGGGCGCCCCGGTGGTGGGCGGCTCCATCAACCGCACCGGGACGTTCACCTTCCGGGCCACCCGGGTGGGCCGCGACACCGTGCTCGCCCGGATCGTGCGACTGGTCGAGGACGCGCAGGGCTCGAAGGCGCCGATCCAGCGCCTCGCCGACCGGGTCGCCTCCGTCTTCGTCCCGGTGGTGCTGGGGATCGCGGCGCTCACCTTCGGAGCCTGGATGCTCTGGGGCCCCGCGCCGGGGTTCTTCCACGCGCTCACCAACGCGGTGGGTGTCCTCGTCATCGCCTGCCCGTGCGCGCTCGGGCTGGCGACGCCCACCGCGGTGATGGTGGCGACCGGCCGGGGCGCCGAGCTCGGCGTGCTGATCCGCAGCGCGGAAGTCCTGGAGACGCTGCACCGCATGGGAACCGTCGTCCTCGACAAGACGGGAACCTTGACGGTGGGCCGGCCGGCGGTCACCGAGGTGCTGCCCGCGGCGGGGGTCGACCCGGACCTGGTGCTGGCCCTGGCCGCCGCGGTCGAGCAGGGCTCCGAGCATCCACTCGGTGAGGCGATCGTGAGCGCGGCCAAGGCGCGTGGTCTCGCGATGCCTCCGGTCCGCGAGTTCCGGGCCGCGCCGGGCCAGGGCGTGGAAGCACTGGTCGAGCAGGGGCGGGTGCTGCTCGGCAACCACCGTCTGATGGAGAGCCGCGGGATCGAGCTGGGCGCCCTCGAGGGGCACGCGCGCCGGCTCGCCCAGGGCGGCAAGAGCGTGGTCTACGCGGTCGTCGCCGGCGAGCCACACGGATTGATCGCGGTGGCCGACGTGCTCCGGCCGGAAGCGCCCGCGGCGGTGACCGCGCTCCGCGCCCTCGGCCTCGACGTGGTCATGCTGACCGGCGACGCCCTGGGCACCGCGCAGGCCATCGCCCGCCAGGCCGGCATCGAGCGGGTGCACGCCGAGGTGCTCCCGGAGCAGAAGGCGACCGAGATCAAGCGATTGCAGGCCGAGGGCCGCCTGGTGGCCATGGTCGGCGACGGCATCAACGACGCGCCGGCGCTCGCCCAGGCCGACGTGGGCCTCGCCATGAGCTCGGGCACCGACGTGGCCATCGAGGCGGCCGACGTCACCCTCATGCGCGACGACCTGCGAGGGGTGGTCGCGGCCGTCGAGCTCTCCCGTCGCACGATGCGCATCGTCAAGGAGAACCTGGGGTGGGCGTTCGGCTACAACCTCGTGCTGGTGCCGGTGGCCGCGGGTATGCTCTACCCGATCTGGGGCATCCAGCTCTCGCCGATCCTGGCCGGGCTGGCGATGGCCCTGTCGTCGGTATCGGTGGTCGCCAACAGCCTGCGGCTCAGCCGATTCCGCCCGAGCGCGCAGACAGCGGAGTGACGATGATGGCCAAGGACCCGGTGTGCCAGATGGACGTGGATCCGAAGACCGCGGCCGCGCAATCGAAGTACCAGGGGCAGACCTACTACTTCTGCGCGGTCGGCTGCAAGGTGAAGTTCGACGCCGATCCGGCCAAGTATCTCGCGCGGTGATCGGCTCACCGTTTCTCGCGGGGCGCGACCGCTACGAGCGGGTGATGGACGGTCGGGTCGACAACACCCACGACACGGCCTTCACCCACACGGTGCGCCTCACGGATCCGGACCGGTCGGTGGAGGTGACCGCGGTTTGCACCCCGTCGCCCGCGTACGAGGTGCGGGAGGCGAGTGCCCGCGCGCTGTCCGGGGCGGTCGACCCGGGCATCACGGCGGATTTTCCCGGCCTCGCCGGGACGCGGATGGTGGGCGGGTTCACCAGGCGCCTCGCGGAGCTGTGCGGGGCCCGGGAGGGCGCGGGGCTGGTCGTCGACGCCGGCCTCGAGGTGGCCCGCCTGAGCCGACAGGTGACCAAGATGCCCGCAGCGGCGGTGGCATCGCTCGAGCCGGGCGATTCGCAGGCCTGCTGGGCCCTCGACATGGCCGGCTGGGTGGACCTGCCGGACTCCTGCTTCACCTACAGCTCGGCCGGCCGCGCGCTCTTCGGCACCCGGCCGGTGTCCTCCCCCATGGTGCCCGCGCTCTACAGCCCCCCACCCGGGGCCCGCGACGTCTTCGCCCGGCGGAAGGTCGCGCGTCTGGTGCTGACCGGCCGCCGGCTGCACCTGTTCCACTCCATGCACGACAACGTGCACGGCTTCGACCTCCACTACGAGATCGATGTCGACCGGGGCACGATCGTGGGGGTCGACTCGATCACGTCGCGGCTGCCCTATGCCGGGATCTGCACCGAGCCGCAGTCCCGGATCGAGTCCCTGCGGGGGCAGCCGGTGGACGCGGCGCTCCGCAAGCGCGTGCAGGGGCAGCTCGGCGGTATCGAGGGATGCGCTCAGCTCTACGACCTCACGTCCGACCTGCTCAAGCTGCTGAGCATTGGTCCAAGTGTCCGATAAGTAATACGTCATGGGCATTATTTGACAGCCCATGCCCAGGCGGTTATCCTTCTGTACCGACTGGTCGGTAAACATGGAGAGACCAGCGAGCACGGAGGGGGACCCGGTGATGGCAGCCTCAGCGGCGGTGATGTCCGAGACGAGGAGCACCAAGGGTGCCGCCACGCGAGACCAGATCCTGAACGCGGCCGCCCGGCTCATCCACGTGCAGGGCTACCAGTCCACCTCGCTCGACGACGTGCTCCGGGAGAGCGGGGTCGGCAAGGGGAACTTCTACTATTACTTCAAGAGCAAGGAAGACCTGGGCTACGCCATCATCGACCGTATCACCCAGGGGTTCGTCGAGCGCAGCCTGGAGCCGGCCTTCGCGGATGCCGAGGCGGACCCGGTCGCGCAGATCCACGCGTTCCTCGATCGGGTGCTCGAGGCGCAGCGGCTGCGCAAGTGCATCGGGGGCTGCGTGATGGGTAATCTGGCCTCGGAGCTCTCCGACGTACACGAGGGGTTCCGGCAACGCCTCGCCGGTATCTTCGATCTCTGGCGCGTCCGTCTCGCGGAGGCGGTGAGCCGCGGGCAGGCGCGGGGACGACTGCGGGCGGACATGGACGCATCTCGAGTGGCCCAGTTCCTGGTTGCGGGCCTCGAGGGGTCCATTCTCCTGAGCAAGGTCACCAAGGACATCACGGTCATGGAAAGATGCGTCGAGGAGCTGAAGCAGCACCTCACGCTCTACGGGACATGAGCATGTCGACGGTTCACACGACGAATGGACACGAGCAGGACACGGCAGGCGCCCCGCGGAAGGCGGACCGGGACGCGGAGCTGGTGGAGCGTCTGCGCCGCCAGGACCCGGGTGCGCCCGAGGCCCTGGTCGCAACGTACGGCGACCGGGTCTACCGGCTGGCCATCCGCATCACCAGCAACGAGCAGGACGCGGAGGAAGTGGTGCAGGACGCGCTCTGGACGGCCGCCCGCAAGATCGACACCTTCAAGGGGGAGTCGGCCTTCGGGAGCTGGATCTATCGCATCACCGCCAACGCGGCCTACCAGAAGCTGCGCAGCCGCCAGGGCCAGCGCAACGAGATCTCCTGGGACGCGATGTCGCCCGGGTTCGACGAGCTGGGGCAGCACACGGAGCCGCTCCGAGACTGGTCGACCCGTACCGAGGAGCCCGCGCTGCAGACGGAGCTGCGCTCGCTGCTCACCACCGCGATCGACGACCTGCCGGGCGACTACAAGACCGCGTTCCTGCTCCACGACGTGGAGGGGCTCTCGAACCCGGAGATCGCGGAGGCGCTCCACATCAGCCTGCCCGCGGTGAAGTCGCGGGTACATCGCTCCCGGCTGTTCCTGCGGCAGCGGCTGGCCGACTACATGCGGGCGGCCTGAGGGCGTAGCTAAAGCCCCGTCCGGCTTGACTTTCAGTCTCGCCATGTGGTCAGATATGCGCTCGCGGTCATCGGTGGGTCGCAAGGCTGTCGGCAGGCTTCACGAGAGGGCAGACTCGAGGGCGGGCGCCGGGCCGGGCTCGTGCCCCAAAGAAAGGTAGTGGGATGGAAGCGGTCATCGCGACGGGTGGCAAGCAGTACCGGGTGGCTCCGGGCCAGGTCATCAAGGTGGAGCGCCTCGGGAAGGACAAGGGGGCGGCGGTCGAGTTCACCAAGGTCCTCCTCGTCAACAACGACGGGCAGGTGACGGTCGAGCCGAAGGCGCTGGCCGCAGCCAAGGTGGTGGGGCAGGTGGTGGCGGAGCGCAAGGGCGACAAGGTCCTGGTCGTGAAGTTCAAGCGGCGGAAGAACTACCGGCGGCATCGCGGGCATCGGCAGACGATGACCGCGGTGCGCATCACCAAGATCGAGGTCTAGGGGCATGGCTCACAAGAAGGGTGTCGGCAGCTCCCGCAACGGTCGTGACTCCAATCCCCAGATGCTGGGGGTGAAGCGCTTCGGCGGGCAGTTCGTCACCGCGGGCAGCATCCTGGTGCGTCAGCGCGGGACCCGCTTCAAGCCCGGCGCCAACGTGGGCCTGGGGGTGGACCACACCCTCTTCGCCAAGGCCGCCGGCTACGTCCGGTTCGAGCGCAAGGGCGACGACAAGTACGTCAGCATCGCCCAGCAACAGCCTGCCTGAGCCGGTCCGGCCCCGCCGGACCGCGCCCATCACGCCATGTTCGTCGACGAGATCGACGTCTTCGTCAAGGGCGGTGACGGCGGCGCCGGGTGTATCAGCTTCCGTCGCGAGAAGTACGTCCCTCGCGGTGGCCCGGACGGCGGCGACGGTGGCGATGGGGGCAGCGTGATCCTGGAGGCGGATCCCGCCATCACCACGCTGCTCGACTTCCACTACCAGCGGCACTACACCGCCGAGCGCGGCACCCACGGGCAGGGCTCCAACAAGCACGGGCGGAGCGGCGAGGACACCGTGCTGCGCGTGCCGCTGGGCACCACCGTCTCGGAGCGCGACGGGCGGCTGCCGCTCGGTGATCTGACCGAGCGCGGCCAGCGCCTGGTGGTGGCTCGCGGAGCCCGGGGTGGTCGCGGCAACGCGCGCTTCGCCACCTCCACGAACCGGGCCCCACGCCGCGCGGACCTCGGCCGATCCGGCGAGGAGCACTGGATCCACCTCGAGCTCAAGCTGCTGGCCGACGTGGGAGTGGTGGGCTTTCCCAACGCGGGCAAGTCCACGCTGGTCTCGCGGCTGTCGGCGGCCAAGCCCAAGATCGCCGACTACCCGTTCACCACGCTCGTGCCCACCCTCGGCATCGTGCGGGCCGGTGATGAGCGGACCTTCGTGATCGCGGACCTGCCCGGGTTGATCCCGGGCGCGGCCCACGGCAAGGGGCTGGGCATCCGCTTCCTGCGCCACACCGAGCGGACCCGCCTGCTCGTGCACCTGATCGACCTCGATCCGTCCACCGGGCGGGATCCCCTGGCCGACTACCAGGCCATCCAGGACGAGCTGCGCGCCTACTCCGAGGAGCTGGCCGCGCGCCCGCAGCTCGTGGTGGTGAACAAGATCGAGCTGCCGGGTACCGAGACGGCCCGCGCGGCGGTCGAGCGCTTCTGCGCCGATCATCGGCTGTCGTTCCACGCGGTCTCCGCGGTGACCGGGGAGGGCCTGCCCGCGCTGGTGCACGAGATGGCCCGGGGGCTGGCGAGCGAGCGATGGGTTCCCGCCGGCCGCTGAGCCGCGCCCGGCGCGTGGTGGTGAAGGTGGGGAGCGGGCTCGTCACCACCCCCGGCGAGGGCCCCTCGAGCGAGAACATCGCGCGGCTCGCGGGCGACCTCTCGGCGCTGGTCCACGATCGCCACGAGGTCGCGCTGGTGTCCTCCGGGGCCATCGCCACCGGCATGGCGCGGCTCGGGCTGAAGGCGCGCCCCCGCTCGATCCCCGAGAAGCAGGCGGCCGCCGCGGTCGGGCAGTCGGCGCTGATGTGGGAGTACGAGCAGGCGTTCAAGAAGCACGGGATCGCGGTGGGCCAGGTGCTCCTCACCGGCCAGGACATCAGCGACCGCTCGCGCTACCTCAACGCGCGCAACACGCTGCTGGCCCTGCTCGAGTTCGGGGTGCTGCCGATCGTCAACGAGAACGACACGGTGGCGGTGGACGAGATCAAGGTGGGCGACAACGACAACCTGGCCGCCCTGGTCGCGCACCTCATCGACGCGGACCTGCTCGTGCTGCTGACCGACGTCGACGGCCTCTACACCGGAGACCCCCGCCGCGATCCGGCGGCCCGCCGCCTGGAGACGGTGGAGGCCATCACCGACGAGATCCAGCGGATGGTCTACGACGCCTCGGCTTCGGTCTCGGTGGGGGGGATGAGCACGAAGCTCCAGGCCGCCCAGAAGGCCGGAGCCTCGGGGATTCCCATGGTGATCGCGAGCGGGCGGGAGCCCGGGACGCTCTCGCGGGTGCTCAAGGGCGAGCCGGTGGGGACCTACTTCCAGCCGCGCGACGATCGCCTCGCGGCCCGCAAGCGCTGGATCGCCTTCGCGGTCCCGCCCCAGGGCCGCCTCACGGTTGACGCGGGCGCGAAGAAGGCCTTAACTGAGAGGGGCAAGAGCCTGCTGCCCTCGGGCCTGGTCGCGGTGGACGGCCAGTTCCGCGTGGGCGAGGTGGTCGCCTTGACCGAGCCCGACGGCCAGGAGTTCGCGCGCGGCCTCGTGAACTACGACGCGGACGAGCTGCGACGGATCCGGGGCGCGAAGACGGCGGACATCGAGCGGACGCTGGGCTACAAGGGCGTGGACGAAGTGGTGCACCGGGACAACCTGGTGATCCTCTGAGCGGCATGGAGAGCGCGAGCATGGACGCGGCGGCGCACGTGGAGATGAAGGCGAAGGCGGCCAAGGAGGCGTCACGCCTCCTCGCGCTGGCCTCGACCCGCACCAAGAACGAGGCACTCACCCAGATGGCGCGCGGGCTCGAGGAGCGCACCGCCGCGATCCTGGACGCCAATCGCCACGACCTGGAGCGCGCGCGGGCGGCCGGGCACGCCCGGGCCTTCGTCGACCGCCTCACCCTCACCGAGGGACGCGTCGAGGAGATGGCGGCCGGGCTCCGCCACGTGGCGAGCCTCCCCGACCCGGTCGGCGAGACGGTGGAGACGATCCGGCGGCCCTCCGGGCTCGAGATCGCGCGGGTGCGGGTCCCGCTCGGGGTGATCGGCTTCATCTACGAGTCCCGGCCCAACGTCACCGCCGACGCGGCGGGCCTCTGCCTGAAGTCGGGAAACGCGGTGCTCCTGCGGGGCGGTAGCGAGGCCCTCGAGTCCAACACGCTGCTCGCGCAGATCCTGAGCAAGGCGGTCGAGAAGGCGGGCCTGCCCCCGGAGGCGATCCAGGCGGTCGAGACCGCCGATCGGGCGGGGGTCATGGCCATGCTCACCCTGGACCGGTATCTGGACCTGATCATCCCCCGCGGCGGCGAGGAATTCGTGCGCCTGGTCGCGGAGCGCGCGACCGTCCCGGTGCTCAAGCACGATAAGGGGCTGTGCCACCTTTACGTGGACGAGGGCGCGGACCTGGACATGGCGGTGGCGGTGGCGGTCAACGCCAAGACCCAGCGGGTCAGCGTCTGCAACTCGCTCGAGACGCTGCTGGTGCACGCCGCGATCGCGCCCGCCCTGCTGCCGCGGCTCGCCGCGCGCCTGGCCGAGGCGGGAGTGGAGGTACGGGCGGACGAGCGCGCGCGGGCCCTCATGCCCGGAGCGCGGGCCGCCGAGCCGGCCGACTGGGACGCGGAGTACCTCGACTACATCCTGGCGGTGCGGGTGGTCGAGGGCTTCGACGAGGCGGTGGCCCACATCCGCAAGCACGGGTCGGGCCTCGCCGAGTCGATCGTCACCTGCGACGTGCGGCGCGCGCGCCGGTTCACCCACGAGGTGGACGCGGCCGCGGTGCTCGTCAACGCCTCCACCCGCCTCGTCGACGGCAGCCAGTTCGGGATGGGCGCCGAGATGGGCATCTCCACCTCCCGGGTGCACGCGCGGGGCCCGGTGGGCGTGCGGGAGCTGACCACGAGCAAGTTCGTGGTGTGGGGCGACGGGCATATCCGGGAGTAGCCGCCTGCAGCCGCGCGTCGGCGTGTTCGGGGGATCGTTCAACCCGATTCACTTCGGCCACCTCCTCGTGGCCGACGAAGTCTGCGAGACGCTCCGGCTCGACCGGGTCCTGCTCGTGCCGGCGGCCCAGCCTCCCCACAAGCCCCTCGCCGAGCTGGCCCCCGCCGCCGACCGCTACCGGATGACCGCCCTCGCGGCGCTCGGCCACCCGCAGTTCGAGGTCTCCGACGTCGAGGTCACGCGGAGCGGCCCGTCCTACACGGTGGACACCCTCACCGCGCTCCAGCCCCGCGGCCGCCTGCACCTCGTCATCGGCTCCGAGACCTTCCTCGACCTGCTGAACTGGAAGGATCCCGCTCGCGTGGTCGCGCTGGCCCGCCTCGTGGTGATCCCACGAAACGGCATGGGCTTCGACCCCGAGGCGCCGGCCGCGGTCAAGGTGCTGCGGGAGCTCGGGCTCCCCGGCTTCGTCCCCGCGGGGACCGATGTGTTCCACGGCGCCGCTCCCTTGCTGCTCTACGCCGCGTCGCTGCCCATCTCCGGCTCGGATCTCCGCCGCCGTGCCCGCGAGGGCCGGAGCCTGGCGTTCCGCATGCCGGACGCGGTGGCGACCTATCTGCGCGATCACCAACTCTACCGTCCGGAGGCGTGATGGCCACCCTGTCCGCGGAAGCCGTCGTCCGGGTCGCGGCCCACGCCGCGCTGGACAAGAAGGCGATCGACCTCGCGGTGCTCGACCTGCAGGGGCTGTCGAGCGTCGCCGACTTCTTCCTCGTCTGCAGCGCGCGATCCACGCCGCAGGCCGACACCATCGCGGAGGCCATCCGCGGCGCCCTGCGCGCGAAGGGGGTGCGGCCGCGCCACAACGAGGGGAGCGCGGAGAGCGGCTGGCTCCTGCTCGACTACGGCGACGTCGTGATGCACGTCTTCCTCGAGGAGACGCGCGGATTCTACGCGCTCGAGCGCCTGTGGGGCGACGCCCCGCTCGTCTCGGTGGAGGGTTGAGGCTGCCCGGGATTGCTTTGCCGTAGACCCCATGGTAGCCTGCGCGACTAGCGGCGAAGCCGCGTGGCAAGGAGGTCACGATGAAGAAAGATCGCTTGGTCCACTACCGCAAGAAGCTGGAGGAGAAGCATCGCCAGCTCGTCGAGGAAGTGGGCAGGAACGTGCTCTACGGCAAGGGCCCCGAGGACGACTCCATCAAGGATCTGGGCGACCAGGCCTCCTCTGCCTACAATCGTGAATTCCTCTTCGAGCTGGGCAACGGGGACCGGCGGCTCCTGAAGGAGGTCGTGCTGGCCCTGCAGAAGATCAGCGAGGGCGGCTTCGGCGATTGCGAGCGCTGCGGCGAGCCGATCTCCGAGAAGCGCCTGGAGGCGCTGCCGTTCGCGCGCTACTGCATCGAGTGCCAGCGCGCGGTCGAAGAGGAAGAGCGCACCGCTGCGCGGTAGCGTCGCCCCTCCCTCCGTGTCGATCCGCCTGGGTCTCGTCGTCGGTCTGCTCTTCGCCATCCTCGTCACCTACCTCGCTTCGATCAACCCGACCCGAGTGCGCCTGGCCCTGGGCGGCGACTGGGCGGTCGACGTGCCGCTCATGGCCCTGGTGGTGGGCGTGTTCGGGGCGGGCGCGGCGCTCGCGCTGGTGCTCGGGCTGCTGCGCGACCTGACCCGCTCGTACGCGCCCGGCGTGGTGGAGCCGCCGCGACCCGCGGTCGCTCCGCGCGCGGAGGTGGTCGCTCCGCTCCGCGGCCCCGCGCAGCTGCCCGCTCGCGCTGGCCGCGACGCGCTGATCGAGCGCCGCTGCTGGGCCGAGGCCCTCGCGGCCCAGACCCAGCTCCTGCCCACGGTTTCGCGGGAGGAGAAGGGCGCCGAGGAGGCGATTCTGGCTGGGCTCCACTACGAGATCGGCCGGGAGCGGCTCGAGCGGGGTGATCTCGCGGGCGCGACGTCGCAGCTCAAGGAGGTGCTGCGGGTGCAGCCGGACTTCGTGCCCGCCGCCCTGCTGCTCGGCGAAGCGCACCTCAAGGCGGGCGAGCCGCGGGACGCGCTCCGGGTCTGGGAGCGGGCCGCGGAGGCCCCGCAGCCCGCGCTGCCGGTGCTCGCCCGCATCGAGCAGCGGCACCGCGAGGAGGGCCGGCCCACCCGCATGATCTCGCTCTACCGGAACGCCCTCGATCGCCACCCGGACAACCTCGCGCTCGCTTTCGGGCTCGGGCGCGTGTACTTCGAGCTGGCGATGCTGGACGAGGCCGCGGAGCAGTTCCAGAAGATGGAGGTGCGGGCGGCCGATCTCCCGCTCATCCACGCGTACCTGGGCGCGATCCTCGAGCGCCGCGGCCAGTTCCGCGACGCGATGGAGGAGTACCGGCGCGCGCTTCGCCTGAGCGACAGCGTCCAGTGGCCGCATCACTGCGGGGCGTGCGGCGCGCTGCATCCGCGCTGGATCGACCGTTGCCCGTCGTGCCGTCGCTGGAACACGTCCCGGCCCTAGACCGTCCCCGTGCCAGTGGCGCCCCCTGGCGACGGTGGGCGGGCGCCCTGCTGGACCTCGTCTTCCCGCCGTTTTGCCCGGTGTGCCGAGTCCGCCTCGACGAAGACCGCCGCGATCCCCTCTGCGGCGCCTGCTGGGCCCGGATGCCCCGCATCGGGCCCCCGTGGTGCCGTTGCTGCGGTCGGGCGATGGGGGGCTTCCCGCTCGCGGCCGGTCCCGCGTCACCCGGGGCCGAGTCCGCAGGCCCGCTCTGCGGGGCCTGTCGCCGGCAGCCGCCCGCCTTCGCCTACGCGCGCGCGGCGGTCCGGTACGAGGACGTGGCGCGGGAGGCGCTGCACGCCTTCAAGTTCGGCGGCCACCGGGCCCTCGCGACCCCGCTGGGCGACCTGCTGATCGAGGCGGTCGAGGGCCGGCTGCCCGCCGGGCTCCCCGACCTGCTCGTGCCGGTCCCCCTGCACCCGCGGCGGGAGCGCGAGCGCGGCTTCAACCAGTCGCGGTTGCTCGCCCGCCGGGTCGGTCGGGCGTGGGGCTGCCCGGTGCGCGACGACGTCCTCGTGCGGGCGGTGGCGACGCCGTCCCAGACCACCCTCGACGGCGCGGCCCGGCGCGCGAACGTGCGGCGCGTGTTCCGGCTGCGCCGGCCCGAGCTGGTCGCGGGGCGCCACGTCCTCCTGGTGGACGACATCTTGACGACCGGAGCCACCGTGTCCGAGTGCGCCCGCTGCCTCGGAGAGGCGGGGCCCCGGACCGTCGGAATCCTTACGGTGGCCCGGGTCTAGGACCGGCCCGCGGACCCGGCCTTGCGCCTCACGCCCGAGGCTCGCTATAATCGGAAGTCTCCGTGGACCGGAAGTATTGGACAAACCGAGACAAACAGGAAGGGGAGCGCCCATGGCAGTGCGCGTCGGAGTCAACGGATTCGGACGTATCGGCAGGGTCTTCTTTCGCGCCGCGCTCGAGACGCCGGACATCGAGGTGGTGGCGGTCAATGACCTGGCCGACGCCAAGACCCTGGCGCATCTGCTGAAGCACGACTCCGTCCACGGCACGCTCGACGCCGAGGTGAAGGCGAAGGGCGAGGCCATCTTCGTCAACGGGCGAGAGATCCGGGTCTGCTCGGCCAAGGACCCGGCCACGCTGCCCTGGGGCGAGATGGGAGTGGGCATCGTGGTGGAGTCCACCGGGATCTTCCGCGACCGCGCCACCTCGTCCAAGCACCTGCAGGCCGGCGCCAAGAAGGTGGTCATCACCGCGCCCGCTAAGGACCCGGACATCACGGTGGTGCTTGGCGTCAACGAGCAGAAGTACGACCCGGTCAAGCACGAGCTGGTGTCGAACGCCTCCTGCACCACCAACTGCCTGGCCACCGTCGCGAAAGTCCTGCTCGACACCTTCGGTATCAAGCGCGGCTTCGCCTCCACCGTGCACTCCTACACCAACGATCAGCCGATCCACGACTTCCCCCACAAGGACCTCCGCCGGGCCCGCGCGGGCGCGGTGAGCATGATCCCCACCACCACCGGCGCGGCCACCGCCGTCGGCCTGGTGCTGCCCGAGCTGAAGGGCAAGCTCGACGGCATCGCGATCCGGGTGCCCACCGCCAACGTCTCGGTGGTCGACCTCACGGTGGAGCTCGGCAAGTCGGCCACGCCGGCCGCGGTGAACGACGCGTTCCGGGCCGCCGCCGCCGGGCCGCTCAAGGGCATTCTGGACGCCACCGACGAGGAGCTGGTCTCGGTCGACTTCAACGGCAACCCGCACTCGTCGATCGTGGACCTGCCGTCGACCGCGGTGGTGGACGGCAACCTGGTGAAGGTGCTGGCCTGGTACGACAACGAGTGGGGGTACTCCTGCCGGGTGCGCGACCTGATCCGCTACATGGCCCGGTCGCTGTAGCGCGCGGCCGCTCCACGCCGTGGCGAAGCTCGTCGTCGATCAGGTGGACCTCGGGGGGAAGCGCGTCTTCCTGCGGGCGGATTTCAACGTCCCCCTGGACGGCGAGCGCGTGACCGACGACACCCGGATCACCGCGGTGCTGCCGACCATGTCGTGCTGCCTGGACCGGGGCGCCTCGCTCGTGCTCGCCTCCCATCTCGGCCGCCCCAAGGGCAAGCCGGATCCGAAGTACTCGCTGCGGCCGGTCGCGGAGCGCCTGCAGTCCGTCCTGGCGCGGCCGGTGACGCTCCTGCCCGATTGCGTGGGACCGGAGGTCGAGGAGCGCGCCCGCGCCCTCCGGCCCGGAGAGGTCGTGCTGCTGGAGAATCTGCGGTACCACGCGGAGGAGGAGGCCAACGACGAGGGCTTCGCCCGCTCCCTGGCCGCGCTCGCGGACGTCTACGTCGACGACGCCTTCGCGGCGGCCCACCGGGCGCACGCCTCGATCGCGGCCATCACCCGCTTCCTGAAGCCGGCCGCGGCCGGCCTGCTCATGGCGCGCGAGCTGGACGCCCTGGCCCGGATCTTCGAGCGGCCCGAGCGACCGATCTGGGCCGTGCTGGGCGGCGCCAAGGTCTCGGACAAGCTGGGCCTGGTCGAGCACCTGCTGGCCCGCGTGGACGGGATCGCGATCGGCGGCGGGATGGCCTTCACGTTCCTCAAGGCGCTCGGGCACGGCGTCGGGCGCTCGCTCCTCGAGCCGGACCGGGTCGAGGCGGCGCGCACGATCGTGGAGCGGGCCCGCGCGGCCGGCATCCCGCTTCGCCTGCCGGTGGACGTGGTGGCGGCCCCGGGCCTCGACGCGACGAGCGGCCTCCGCACCGTCGGCATCCGGGAGATCCCGGACGACCTGATGGGCCTCGACATCGGCCCGGCCACCGTCACCCAGTTCGCCACCGCCCTCCGGGGCGCGCGGACCATCGTCTGGAACGGCCCCATGGGCGTCTTCGAGAAGCCCGCCTTCGCGGCCGGCACCCTCGGGGTGGCTCGCGCGGTGGCGGAGTCCGGCGCGTTCTCGGTCATCGGCGGCGGCGATACGATCGCGGCGGTGCAGCAGGCGGGCGTGATGAACCGGATCGGCTACGTGTCGACCGCGGGCGGCGCGTTCCTCGAGTTCCTGGAAGGTCGCGTGCTGCCCGGCGTGGCCGCCCTCGACGACGCGGCCTGATGCGCACCCCGCTCGTCGTCGGCAACTGGAAGATGCACGGCACGCAGGACGTGGCGCGCGACCTTGCCCAGTCGATCCGCGACGGGCTCAAGCGGCCGCGCGGGGTCGAGGTCGTGGTGTGCCCGCCCTTCACCGCGCTGGCCGCGGTGGCCGAGGTGCTGAAGGGCGCCGCGGTCGCGCTCGGCGCGCAGAACTGCCACTGGGAGGCGCAGGGCGCCTTCACCGGCGAGATCTCGCCCGCCATGCTCGCCGAGCTGGGCTGCCGCTGGGTCCTGGTCGGGCACTCGGAGCGGCGACACGTGTTCCGGGAAACCGACGAGGAGATCAACCGCAAGGTCGTGGCCGCCCTGCGCCACGGGATGCGCCCGGTGCTGTGCGTGGGGGAGACGGACGCGGAGCGACGCCAGGGTCTGACCTTCACGGTGGTGGAGGGACAGCTCCGCGCCGGGTGGGTGGGCCTCTCGGCCGACGACCTCGCGCGGTGCGTGCTCGCCTACGAGCCGGTCTGGGCCATCGGCACCGGGGTCAACGCGACCCCCGCCCAGGCCGCCGAGGTGCACGGCTACCTCCGCGGTCTCGTGTCGGAGGTCGCGTCCAAGGAGCTGGCCCAGTCGATGCGGATCCTGTACGGCGGCAGCGTCAAGCCCGACAACGCCCAGGCGCTCACCCAGGAGCCGGACATCGACGGCGTCCTGGTGGGAGGGGCCAGTCTCCAGGCGCCCGGCTTCATCACCATCGCGAAGAAGTCCGCCGCCCGGAGCGGCGCTTCGAAGGAGTAGAGCCCCCCATGTTCATCCTGGTCGTGATCGTCCACGTCATCGTGTGCCTGGTCATCGTCGGCCTGGTGCTGCTGCAGGCCGGCAAGGGCGCCGACATCGGCTCCGCCTTCGGCGGCAGCGGTAGCCAGGCCGTGTTCGGCTCCATGGGCACGCCCACCGTCCTCGGCAAGGCCACCTCGGTGGTGGCGATCGCCTTCATGGTGACCTCGTTCGCCCTGTCGATGATGGCGCACAATCGGGCGGTGAGCATCATGCCCGCGGCGGGCCCGACCGTGCCCGCGCCCGCGACGCCGGCGACTCCGCCCGTCACGCCCGCGCCCCAGAAGTAGTCAGCGTCGCGATGCGGAGCCGTCGCGCACGCGTTCGCGCCCTGCTGGCCTGGGCCGGGGGTCTGGGTCTCGCGGCGGCGTGCAACGGCCCCATCGATAGCCGCCCGGACGAGAGCGCGGCCGCCGGCCCCCCGGCTTACGGCGATACCTTCATCGAGGCGTCCATCGGCGACATCGGCGGGCTGATCCCGACCCTCACGTCCGATCAGTCCTCCTACGAGGTGGGCGGGTTGATCTACGACGGGCTCGTCAAGACGGACAAGGACCTCAACCTGGCCCCCGCCATGGCCCAGTCGTGGACGTACAGTCGGGACTGCCTCGACCTCACCTTCAAGCTACGACGCGACATCAAGTGGCACGACGGCTACCCGTTCACCGCCGCCGACGTGGTCTTCACCTACGAGGCCATGATCAACCCGAAGACCCCCGCGCCCTTCAAGGAGGGCTTCCTGCTCGTGAAGAGCGTGGACGCGCCGGATCCCTACACGGTGCGGGTGCACTACGACAAGCCCTACGCGCGCGCGGTCGAGACGTGGGGGACGTCCATCCTGCCCAAGCACCTGCTCCAGTCGTTCGCGGACGCGGGCACGCTCCGGGAGTCGCCTCAGAACAGCCGGCCGGTCGGGACCGGCCCCTATCGCTTCCAGGAGTGGAAGCCGGGGGAGAAGGTGGTGCTGGTCGCGAACCCGGACTACTACGAGGGCCGTCCGTATCTGAGCCGCATCGTGTACCGGGTGATCCCGAGCCAGGCCACCATCTTTCTCGAGCTGAAGGCCAACGGCGTCGACTACGTGAACACCCTCACCGGCATCCAGTACGCGCGACAGACCGAATACCCCGCGTTCCGCAAGGCCTACCACAAGTTCCGCTACCCGGCGAGCGACTACACGTTCCTCGGCTTCAATCTCAAGGATCCGCGCTTCGCCGACCGACGGGTGCGCCAGGCCTTCGCCCACGCGATCAACAAGCAGGAGCTGATCGACGGGGTGCGGCTCGGGCTCGCCCGCGAGGCCATCGGGCCGATCCGCCCTGGGACGTGGGCCTACACCGACAAGGTCCCGCGCTTCGACTACGATCCCGAGAAGGCCAAGGCCCTGCTCGCGGAGGCGGGGTGGAAAGATCGGGACGGCGACGGCGTCATCGAGGACCCCACCGGCAAGCCGTTCACCCTGACGATCCGGACCAATCAGGGCAACGACGAGCGGAAGAAGATCGCCGAGATCCTCCAGCAGCGCCTGAAGGAGATCGGCATCCAGGCCGACATCCAGCTCATCGAGTGGGCCGCGTTCATCAAGGAGTTCGTGAAGCCCCGCCGCTTCGAGGTGGTGGTGCTCGGGCTCGGCACCGGCACCGACCCCGACCAGTTCGTGGTCTGGCACTCCTCGCAACGAGGGCCCGATCAGATGAACCGCACCGGGTACGACAACCCGGAGGTGGACCGGCTCCTGGAGGCCGGGCGCATGTCGTGCTCGCAGAACGAGCGGGTCAAGTACTACCACCGGATCCAGGAGATCCTGGCCGGGGATCTGCCGATGATCTTCCTCTACTATCGCGACCTGCTGCCGGTGGTGGCCTCACGCGTCCGGGGAGTGACCCCGTCCCCCTCCGGCATCATGTACAACTTCAACGAGTGGTACGTGCCGAAGACCCAGCAGCGCTATACCTCTGGCTAGATGGCGCTCTTCGCCCTCCGGCGGCTCCTGCTCTCGATCCCCCTCCTGGTCGGCATCACCTTCGTGTCCTACATGGTCATCAGCCTGGCCCCCGGCGGCCCCCTCGACTTCCTGACCCCGGAGGACCCCAACGCCTCGCCGGAGGTGAAGGAGCGGCTCATCAAGGAGTTCGGGCTCGACCGGCCGATCCACGTGCAGTACTGGCAGTGGCTCAAGCGCGCGGTCCGGCTCGACTTCGGGCGCTCGTTCCTCCCCGACGGGCGGCCGGTCCTCAGCAAGATCGGGGAGCGACTGCCGGTCACCCTGTTCCTCAACCTGATCGAGCTGGCGATCATCGTGGGACTCGCGGTGCCCATCGGGGTGCTCTCGGCGACCCGCCAGTACTCGCTCTACGACAAGATCACCACCGTCTTCGTCTTCGTGGGCTTCGCCACCCCGGACTTCTGGCTCGCGCTCCTGCTGATGATCCTCTTCGGGGTGCAGCTCGGCTGGCTCCCGATCTCGGGCCTGCGCTCGCTCAACTGGGAGTACCTCTCGTTCTGGCAGCAGCAGTGGGACTTCTTCGCCCACCTGGTCCTGCCCATCGTGGTCGCCACCTTCGGCGGGCTCGCCGGCTTCTCGCGCTACATGCGTCAGAGCATGCTCGAGGTGGTGCGTCAGGACTACGTGCAGACCGCGCGGGCCAAGGGCCTCTCGGAGCGCGTCGTGCTCAGCAAGCACGCCCTGCGCAACGCGCTGCTCCCGGTGGTCACGATCCTGGCCCTGGCCCTGCCGGGCCTCATCGGCGGCAGCGTGATCATCGAGTCCATCTTCGCGATCCCGGGCATGGGCCAGCTCATGGTCCAGTCCGTCTTCTCGCGCGACTACCCGGTGGTGATGGGCAACCTGGTCATCGTGGCGAGCCTGACCCTGGTGGCCAACCTGGTGGCCGACATCACCTACGGGCTCGTGGACCCGCGCATCCGCCTCGGCGGCCGCCGGGGGAGGCGCTAGGTGGCGGCCGGCAAGATGCGCCGCGGCGAAATGCGCCAGTTCTGGCGCACCTTCTCCCGGAACCAGCTCGCGATGTGCGGCGGCGCGGTGGTCGGGGTGCTGGTGGTCCTGGCCGTGCTCGCGCCGGTGCTGGCTCCCTGGGATCCGAACCGTCCCGACACTCGCAAGATCCTGTCCCCCCCGTCGAGCAGCCACTGGTTCGGCACCGATCCGCTCGGTCGGGACGTGCTCTCGCGCGTGCTCTACGGCTCGCGGGTGTCGCTCGCGGTGGGGTTCGTCTCGGTGGGCATCGCGGCGATCATCGGGGTGCTGCTGGGGGCGGCCGCCGGCTACCACGGCGGGATGGTCGACAACGTGGTGATGCGACTGGTGGACCTGATGCTGGTCTTCCCCCGCTTCTTCCTCCTGCTGGCCGTGCTCGCCTTCCTCAAGCCCTCCATCTGGACCATCATGACCGTCATCGGCGTCACCGGCTGGATGGGGGTGGCGCGGCTCGTGCGCGCGGAGTTCCTGACCCTGCGGGAGCGGGAGTTCGTCATCTGGTCGGAGTCGATCGGGGCGGGCGCCATGCGCATCGTCTTCCGCCACATCCTGCCCAATGCGATCGCGCCGATCCTGGTCGCCATGACTCTCGGCATTCCCGCCGCCATCCTGACCGAGGCCGGCCTGTCCTTCCTGGGCCTGGGCGTCCAGCCGCCCTTCGCCACGTGGGGGAACATCCTCAACGACGGGCGGGACTACATCGAGATCGCCTGGTGGCTGACCCTCTACCCCGGCCTGGCCATCCTGATCACGGTGCTCTCCTACAACCTCATGGGCGAGGGCATCCGCGACGCGCTCGACCCGCGCCTGCGCCAGTCCCGCGTCGGCCGCATCCTCCGCCTCGGCCGCTGACGGGGTCAGGTCTTACATTCCGACATTTTTTCGGGTGCGGCCGACCGGGTCTCGCGCGGCGAAAATGTCGGAATGTAGGACCTGACCCCAGATTGACAAGGCTCGCGAGGGCACGGCATACTGTGCCCTCGCCGGCGCCGAAGTGGCGGAATTGGCAGACGCGCACGTTTGAGGGGCGTGTGGGGCAACCCGTGGGGGTTCGAGTCCCCCCTTCGGCACCAGTCATCGAGAGCCCTCTAACCGGCAGCTCACCCTCCTCGGAGACCGCAGCGTGACCACGCTCAAGTGGGGACAGGCCGCGCCGGATTTCGAGCTGCCCAGCACCGAGGGCCGCCCGATCTCGCTGCGGGAATACCGGGGGCGCGATGTCGTCCTCGGCTTCTACTGCTATGACTTCGGCGGCATCTGAACGCCCGAGCTCACCGGCCTGGGACAGGCCGCCACCGAGCTCGGTCGCCGCGGCGCCGTCCTCCTCGCCATCAGCGGCGACAGCCCGTTCTGCCACACCGCCTTTCTCAAGGCCCACCCGTTCCCGTTCCCGCTACTGAGCGACCTGCACCGGGCCGTGATCTCCGCCTACGGCGTGCTCGACGCCGATCGCAACGTGGCCTATCGCTCCACGTTCGTGATCGATCGGGACGGCGTGCTTCGCTGGGGGCAGGCGGGCGACCGGCAGATGGTGCGCGACGGTAGCGAGCTGCTGCGCGTGGTGGACCTGATCAGCTCACTCCGGCAGTCCTCGTAAGGAGGCGTCCATGTCCTTCCCCCTCACCCCCGCCGCGCCATCGTCGCTTGGACTCGATTCCCGCGCGCTCGACCGCCTCCAGGAGCTGATCACCCGCCATCTGGCCGAGGGGCGATACCCGGGCGCCCAGATCGCGGTGGCCCGCGACGGCAAACTCGCCCTGCTGCGGACCTTCGGCGAGGCCCGGATCGATCCGCAGCGGACCCCGGCCCGCGACGACTCGCTCTGGCTGCTCTACTCGAACACGAAGGTCATCACTGCCAGCGCGATCTGGGTGCTGGCCGAGCAGGGCGCGCTCCGCTTCACCGATCGCGTGGCCGAGCACGTGCCGGGCTTCGAGGCCAACGGCAAGGGCGACATCACGATCGTCCAGCTCCTGAGCCACCAGGGCGGGTTCCCGACCGCCGACGTCCCCAAGGCCGCCTGGGAGGACCACGAGCTCCTGCGGCGTGCCGTCTCGGGCTTCACGCTCGAGTGGACTCCGGGCTCGCGGGTGTACTACCACGGCCGGGCCGCCCACTGGGTGGCCGCGGTCCTGATCGAGGCCCTGACCAAGACCGACTACCGCGCCTTCATTCGCGAGCAGGTGATCGAGCCGCTCGGCCTGGGCGGCGAGCTCTTCGTCGGGCTGCCCGACGCCCACCACGAGCGCGCGACCGACATGCACGAGCCGGCGGCCTCGGGCGCTGGCCAGGTCAGGCGGGCGGAGGAGAACAACCCGGAGTTCCGCCGCGCCGGCACGCCGGGCGGGGGAGGCTATGCCTCGGCCCGGGCGATGGCCGCCTTCTATCAGATGCTCGCCGCCGGCGGCACGCTGAACGGCAAGCGGCTCCTGTCGCCGCGGGTGGTCCAGTACGTCACGCGCAGCGTCACCGGCGACCGGGTCGACGGCTACATGGGCATGCCCATGCACCGGGGCCTCGGCCCGCACCTGCGCGGGACCACCGAGAGCATCCGGGGTCTCGGCACCATCGCCTCGCCGCGGACCTTCGGCCACGGCGGGGTGGGCTCGTCCTACTGCTGGGCCGATCCGGACTCGGGGGTCTCGTTCGCGTACCTGACCAACAGCCGCGTTCCGGATCCCTGGCACAGCGCCCGGCTCGACGTCATCAGCAACACCGCTCACGCTGCCATCCTGCCCGACCGCTGAGGATCGCTGCGACCGACTGCGGACGGGGCCCCTCGGTTGGCGCCTTGTGAAAGATGTGCCATAATGACGCCGCCCGAGGGGACAAAGGACAATAGTGATGGGAGTTTCCCTACCACTTCTCGATGCCGCGCGTCCGGCGCAGCCACCCAAGCCGCCCTGGTTGAAGGTGCGCGCCCCGGGCGGGCCGAAGTACATCCGTCTCAAGGGGCTGATGCGCGAGTGGAACCTCCACTCGGTCTGCGAGGAGGCGCACTGCCCGAACATCGGGGAGTGCTGGGAGGATCTCACCGCGACCTTCATGATCCTGGGCGACGTGTGCACCCGCAACTGTGGCTACTGCGCGGTGGCCCACGGCCGGCCGGTCTGGGAAGACCGCGAGGAGCCGGAGCGGGTGGGGCGCGCGGTGGGGGAGCTGGGGCTCGAGCACGTGGTCATCACCTCGGTGAACCGTGACGACCTGGCCGACGGCGGCGCCGCGCACTTCGCGGCGACCACCCGGGCCATCCGCCGCCACGCCCCCACCTGCCGGGTGGAGCTGCTGATCCCGGACTTCCAGGGGAGCGCCGCCGCCATCGAGGCGGTCATCGCGGCCGGCCCCGACGTGCTGAACCACAACATCGAGACCGTGCCGCGGCTCTACAAGGTGGCGCGCCACGGCGGCCGCTACGAGCGCACGCTCGAGCTGTTCCGGCACGCGCGCCGGGTGG